>NZ_CP183886.1:3605000-3905000 GCF_048572955.1 Pristimantibacillus sp. PTI5 | reverse complement strand
GCTCCACTGGATATCAAGCTGATCCAGGTTGCCGTTAATCGATGCCAGTACGATATCGATCAGATCCGTTTGCAAGCGAGGCAATACGACCTGCGTTTCCGGATCGCCCATACGCGCGTTAAATTCAATGGTTTTTGGACCGTCAGGCGTAATCATAAGGCCCGCGAATAATACGCCGCGGAACGGACGCCCTTCGCTGACCATTGCTTTTGCCGTAGGGATAATGATGTTCTGGATGGAATCCTCGATGATAGCCGGATCGATATGCGGCAGCGGCGTATACGTTCCCATACCGCCCGTATTCGGCCCTTTGTCGCCGTCAAAGATCGGTTTGTGATCCTGTGCAGGCACCATCGCGCGCACGGTTTCGCCGTCTACGAAAGCAAGGATCGACATTTCTTGCCCGACTAGGCATTCCTCGATCACGATTTGCGTGCCGGCTTGGCCAAACACCTTATCGACCATCATTTCGCGCAGCGCCTTCTCTGCTTCTTCAAGCGTTGCTGCAACCGTAACGCCTTTGCCGGCAGCTAGGCCGTCAGCCTTAATAACGATAGGCGCGGACTGCTCGCGAAGGTATGCGGACGCTGACTCGTAATCGGTAAACGTCTCATACTTCGCCGTAGGAATATTGTATTTTTTCAGCAAATTTTTCATGAAAATTTTGCTGCCTTCGATTTCCGCCGCGTTTTTGCGCGGACCATATGCTGCGATACCGGCTGCTTCGAACGCATCCACGATGCCATCCGCAAGCGGATCATCTGGACCTACAAATACAAGATCAATCGCCGCATCCTTCGCAAAACGGATCAGCTCGTCAAACTCGCTGACTGCAATCGGCACAACTTCGGCAAGCTGCGCAATGCCGGCATTGCCCGGCGCACAAAAAATTTCTTTCACCTTTTCGCTTTTCTTAAGCGCCCAGACGATTGCGTGCTCGCGTCCGCCGCCGCCCACTACCAAAATACGCATAATCGTTAACCTCCTAAATAACTATACAAGCATAACAGCTGTCGCCGTCCTTTATCTACTCTTGTCCGTTGAAACAGCTGCAGCCGCCGCTCTCGCCAGCTCTCTGTCGTTAACGTGCGGCTGCCCTATTGTCAATTTTAGTGCTTGAAGTGGCGGACGCTTGTGAATACCATCGCGATGTTGTTCGCGTTAGCCGCTGCGATCGACTCTTCGTCCTTGATCGAGCCGCCTGGCTGAATGATTGCAGTAATGCCGGCTTTTGCCGCTAGCTCTACCGTATCTCCCATTGGGAAGAAAGCATCCGAAGCCAGTGCAGATCCTTTTGCCGCCTCGCCAGCTTGTTCGATTGCGATGCGAGCCGCGCCAACGCGGTTCATTTGGCCTGCGCCAACGCCGATCGTCATATCGTCCTTCGCAAGCAAAATCGCGTTCGATTTCACATGCTTCACAACTTTCCAGCCAAATAGAAGCTGTTTCAGCTCTTCAGCTGTCGGTTTGCGGTCCGTTACGAACTTCAGATCCGCTTCCGTTATGCCGTGTACGTCGCTCTCTTGCACGAGCATTCCGCCGTCAACCGAGGTAACAAGCCATTCCGGCTTGCGCTCGCCAGCCGCGGAAAGCTCGCCCAGCTTCATTAAGCGGATGTTTTTCTTTTTCGTCAAAATTTCAAGTGCCTCTGGCGTGAAGTCAGGAGCGATAATAATTTCAAGGAAAATGCCGCCCAGCAGCTCAGCCGTGTCGGCACCGATGGTACGGTTAGCCGCGACGATGCCGCCGAAGATCGAGGTTGGATCTGCTGCGTATGCTTTTTGGTATGCTTCGTGAATCGTTGCGCCAATCCCTACGCCGCAAGGGTTCATATGCTTAACGGCAACGACTGCCGGCTCATCGAACTCTTTCAGAATAGCAAGCGCAGCGTTTGCGTCGCTGATGTTGTTATAAGAAAGCTCTTTGCCGTGAAGCTGCTCGGCAGTCGTTACGTTGCCTGCAGCAGCAAGCGGCTTGCTGTAGAAAGCAGCCTTCTGATGCGGATTCTCGCCGTAACGCAGGTCCTGAACCTTCTCATAAGTCACCGTATAGGTTTCAGGCAATGACTCGCCCACTTGCTTGGTCAGGTAATCGGAAATAAGGGAATCATAAGCCGCTGTATGGCGGAACACTTTCGCAGTCAGGCGTTTGCGCGTCTCAAGCGTCGTATCGCCTTGTGCTTTCAATTCTTCAATAACCGTGCCATAGTCGGCAGTATCAACGACAACGGTTACGAATGCGTGGTTTTTGGCAGCAGAGCGAAGCATAGTCGGGCCGCCGATATCGATGTTTTCGATCGCATCTTCATAGGAAACGTCAGGCTTAGCGATCGTTTCTTTGAACGGATATAAATTAACGACAACAAGGTCGATATAATCCAGACCAAGCTCCTTCATCGTTTTCTGATGCTCTTCATTGTCACGCACCGCAAGCAAGCCGCTATGTACGGCCGGGTGAAGCGTTTTGACACGCCCATCCAAAACCTCCGGGAAGCCCGTTACATCGGAAATACCGATAACCGGAATGCCTTCCTGTTGCAGCAGGCTGAATGTACCGCCCGTCGAAATGATTTGCACGCCTTGGCTTGCCAAGTCTCTGGAAAATTCCACGATTCCCGTTTTGTCGGAAACACTGATTAACGCTCTACGAATTGCCACGCAAATACCTCCTCATCTATTTGACCAAACCTTTGCTTATCCGAAAATAGTGCCTTTAGTTCGCCTAGCCGCGCACTCTCACATGACGCCCATCGAGCGAAACGCGCCCCTGCGCGATCTGCTGGATGACCGCCGGAAGCAGCACTTGCTCGGCCGCGTGGATGCGCTCGGCGAGCGAGTCTTCCGTATCTTCATCCGTCACTTCAACCACGCGCTGCGCGATAATCGGCCCGCTGTCCATGCCCCCGTCCACATAATGGACGGTAACGCCGGTCAGCTTCACGCCGTACGCCAGCGCTTGCCCGATGCCGTTCACGCCAGGGAAGGCCGGCAGCAATGCCGGATGGATATTAATCATCCGGCCGTAGAACGGCTCAACGAGCACCGACGTGATAATGCGCATGTAGCCCGCCAGCACGATCAATTCTACGCCGCGGCGCGCAAGCTCAGCGATAATCTCCGTCTCGTAGGCTTCGCGGGACGGATACTCCTTCGGCGTGAACAGGAACGTGTCCACGCCAGCCTTCCGCGCGCGCTCCACTACGGGAGCGGCAGGCTTGTCACAAACAAGAAGCTCGATGGTTACATCGAGCTTCCCCTCCTGCACCGCATCCACAATCGCTTGGAAGTTCGAACCTTGTCCCGAAGCGAAAACAGCGATGCGAAGTGCTCCCATTATACGTCCGCTCCGGTAAACGTTACGATGCGGCTTCCTTCCGTAACCGTTCCGATACGGTAAGCCTGCTCTCCAAGCTCGTTAGCAATGCGAAGTGCTTCATTTGCTTGATCAGCTGGTACAACAACCACTAAGCCGATACCCATATTGAAAGTCGTGAACATATCACGATTCGTAATGCCACCTTTATTTTGCATCAAATCGAAGATCGGCAAAATCGGCCATGAGCCGAATTCCACGTCAACGTTCACGCCGTCCGGCAGAACCCGCGGAATGTTCTCGATAAAGCCGCCGCCCGTAATGTGCGCCATGCCTTTCACTTCCACTTGCTCAACCAGCTTAAGCGCCGATTTCACGTAGATGCGGGTTGGCTCGATCAATACGTCGCCAAGCTTCGCGCCGCCAAGCTCTTCCAGCTCTTGATCAAGCTTGTAACCAGCATCTTCAAGCAGCAAGCGGCGAACGAGCGAGAAGCCATTGCTGTGAATACCGCTTGAAGCGAAGCCGATAACCGCGTCGCCAGCAGCGATCGTAGAACCGTCGATCATTTTCTTCTTGTCGACAATACCGACCGTAAAGCCCGCGATATCGTATTCTCCGCCTTGGTACATGCCCGGCATTTCAGCCGTTTCGCCGCCGATCAAGGAACAGCCCGCTTGCACGCAGCCTTCAGCGATACCTTTGACGATCGCTTCGATTTTCTCCGGCACGACTTTGTCGCATGCCAAGTAATCGAGGAAGAACAACGGCTCCGCGCCTTGTACGATAATATCGTTCACGCACATTGCCACGGCATCGATGCCGATCGTGTCATGCTTGTCCATGGCAAAAGCAAGCTTCAGCTTCGTTCCGACGCCATCCGTTCCAGACACGAGCACAGGCTCATCATACTTGTCCTTGTTTAGGCTGAACAGACCGCCAAAGCCGCCAAGCTCTGCCAGCACCTCAGGGCGGTAGGTCCGCTTTACGTGCTTCTTCATCCGTTCAACCGCTTCGTTGCCTGCCGCGATATCGACGCCGGCTTTTTTGTACGCTTCTGACACTCTCGGTCAACTCCTTAACTAATTTAGAGCAGCAATCACTCCATGGGTTAATCATTTATGCTGTTAACAGCTGCAGCTTTTGTCCGATTCTTCGTTAACCGGCGTTGGGTAATCGTTATCGAAGCAAGCGAGACACATGCCGCGATTATACGCTCCGTCATTGCCGCCAACCGATTCTACAAAACCTTCGTCACTTAAAAAAGATAAGGAATCCGCATTGATCTGTTTCCGTATTTCTTCTACCGTACGGTAAGAAGCGATAAGCTCTTTGCGATCCGGCGTGTCGATGCCGTAATAGCAAGGGTTTTTGAAAGGCGGCGATGTAATCCGTACATGCACTTCCGTCGCTCCTGCTTCGCGAAGCAGGTTAACGATCCGAAGCGACGTTGTGCCGCGCACGATGGAATCGTCAATCATGACGACGCGTTTGCCTTCAACCACTTTACGGACAGCGGACAGCTTCATTTTGACACCCTTCTCGCGAAGCTCTTGGGAAGGCTGGATGAACGTCCGGCCGGTATATTTGTTTTTGATGAGGCCAAGCTCGTACGGGATGCCCGTTTGCTCTGCATAACCGATCGCAGCCGAGATACTCGAATCGGGAACACCCGTTACGATATCCGCGTCCACGAACGACTCCGTTGCAAGCTGGCGGCCCATGCGTTTGCGAGCCGAGTGAATGTTAATCCCGTTAATGTCACTGTCCGGGCGGGCAAAATAAATGTATTCCATCGCGCAGGTTGCGCGGCGTTCAACTTTGGCGTAATGATCCTCGCGCATGCCGTTAGCATCCAATATAAGCAGCTCGCCCGGCTGAACATCACGCTCATAAACCGCACCGATCGTCTCGAATGCGCATGACTCCGAAGAGAATACGTATCCATCGCCGATGCGGCCCATAACGAGCGGACGCAGGCCATGCGGATCGGAAGCAACCAGCAGCTTGTCATTGGTCATGATCAAGAATGCAAAGCCGCCGACAATGCGCTGCAATGCTTCCTTCGCTGCCGTTTCAAAATCCTTCGACGAGCGTGCGATCAGATGGGCGATAACTTCCGTGTCGCTGGATGTTTGGAAGATCGAGCCTGACATCTCCAGCTCATGGCGGATCTCAGGCGCGTTCACGATATTGCCGTTCGTAGCAACCGCAAGGTCGCCGTCCCGATATCGGAAAATAAGCGGCTGCGCGTTGGCAAGCTTGCTCTCTCCCGCCGTCGAATAACGAACATGGCCAATCGAACGGTCGCCGGCCAGCATATCGAGCTTCTCTTTATCGAATACTTCTTTTACCAGGCCCATGCCGCGGTGGTAAGCGAATTTATTGCCGTTACTCGTATCTACCGTGCAAATTCCCGCGCTTTCCTCGCCGCGATGCTGAAGCGCATGAAGTCCATAATACGACAGATTGGACGCTTCGGGGAGATTAAATACCCCGAAAACGCCGCATTCCTCACGCAATTTGTCAAAAATATCGTCACGGCCAATGCCTTCGTTATAGTGGTCTCCCGTCCATAACAAGGGCTCCTGTCTTATTTTTTCATCAGACATGGAATCGCATCCTTCCAGACCTTCTCCAGTTGTTGTACCGGCGCCTGAATGCCGGCTTTTCCGTTTACGCTTATGGTCAGGCCGCTGCCTTTAACAGTACCGATTTGTGCATGTACAACGCCTTGCTCGGAAAGCCATGCTTGCAATGCCGCCGCTTGCTCCGGTTTAGCCGAAAGCAGGATACGGGATTGCGATTCGCTGAACAAGAGATGGTCAGCGCGCAGCTCCGATGTCAAGGCAACTTCAGCGCCAAGGCGACCGCTTATGCAGGATTCCGCAACAGCAACCGCAATACCGCCTTCGGACAAGTCATGTGCCGAAGCTACAAGACCTTTTTGAATCGCGCCAAGCACGGCATCAAGAACCTTCTTCTCCGTTGCAAGGTCAATTTCGGGAGGACGGCCTGCAGCAGCGCCTTGCAATACGTATTGCAGCTCGCTTCCGCCAAGCTCCGCTTTCGTTTCGCCGACGAGAATGATCACGTCGCCTTCCGCTTTGAAGCCTTGTGTCGTGATGTGGTCGATGTCATGAACAAGACCAACCATACCGATGACCGGCGTCGGGTAAATAGCGCCCTTCGCGTTCTCGTTGTACAAGCTTACATTACCGCCGATTACCGGCGTGTTAAGCACGACGCAAGCCTCAGACATACCGTCAGCGGATTTCTCAAGCTGCCAGAACACCTCTGGCTTCTCCGGGTTGCCGAAGTTGAGGTTATCCGTTACGGCAAGCGGCTCTGCGCCCGAGCAAACGATGTTGCGCGCTGCTTCCGCAACGGCAATGCGTCCGCCCACTTCCGGATCAAGATATACGTAACGTCCGTTACAGTCCGTTGTCATCGCAAGCGCCTTGCGCGTGCCGCGAATCGTTACGACTGCCGCATCGGAGCCCGGTTGAACGGCTGTCGATGTACGAACCATGTAGTCATATTGATTATAAACCCACTCTTTGCTGGCTACGGTAGGGGAAGCAAGAACCTTCTCCAGCGCGCCGGTCAAATCGGTTACTTCTTCGTAAGCCGCTGTGTCTACCGCAGCATTTTCGCTGAAGTAAGCAGGCTCTTTCGATGGTTTGTCGTATACAGGGCACTCGTCAACGAGCGCTTTAACCGGCATATCGGCAACCTCTTGGCCTTGGTGGAACAAACGAAGACGTCCGTCATCCGTTACTTTACCAACTTTGGCGCAAATAATGCCCCAACGGTCAAAAATTTCTTTCGCCTGCGCTTCATGCTGCGGCTCTACGACGAAGAGCATACGCTCTTGCGACTCGGAAAGCATCATCTCATAAGGCGTCATGCCTGTTTCGCGCTGCGGCACCTCATCCAGGTAAAGCTCAAGGCCGTTACCCGCTTTGGAAGCCATCTCCGCGCTGGAGCATGTAAGGCCTGCTGCTCCCATATCTTGAATACCAAGCACGATACCGGAATCGATCAGCTCAAGCGTCGCTTCCATAACCAGCTTCTCCATAAACGGATCGCCGACTTGCACCGCTGTACGCTTTTCTTCGGATTCCTCGGAAAGCTCTACGGAAGCAAAGGTTGCGCCGTGAATACCGTCGCGGCCTGTAGCAGGGCCAACGTAGAATACCGGGTTGCCTACCCCTTTAGCGACGCCGCGCTGGATTTTATCATGATCGATAAGACCGACGCACATTGCGTTAACGAGCGGATTGCCCTCGTAGCTCTCATCGAACATAACCTCGCCCGCAACTGTCGGAATACCGATACAGTTACCGTAGCCGGCAATCCCGCTAACCACATGCTCGAACAAATATTTAACGCGCTCATTCTCCAGGCGGCCGAAGCGCAGGCTGTTCAGCAAAGCAATCGGACGGGCACCCATGGAGAAAATGTCGCGGATAATGCCGCCAACGCCAGTTGCAGCGCCTTGGAAAGGCTCAACCGCCGATGGATGGTTATGCGATTCGATTTTGAATACAACCGCTTGGTTGTCGCCGATATCGACGATACCCGCGCCTTCGCCTGGTCCCATGAGAACGCGAGGTCCGGTAATCGGGAATTTTTTCAGGATCGGCTTGGAGTTTTTGTAAGAGCAGTGCTCTGACCACATGACGCTGAAAACGCCGATTTCCGTATAGTTGGGCTGACGGCCAAGAAAACCGCAAATCAGCTCAAACTCATAATCGGATACGCCAAACTGGCTGTAAATCTTTTGCTCGGCAATTTGCTCCGCTGTCGGTTCCTTAGCTGTTAACTGCTGCGCCATGTTGTTCCCTCCATGCATTCAAAATCGATGTAAACATCCGTTTGCCGTCTTCCGAGCCAAGCAATTGATCAATCGCGCGCTCTGGGTGAGGCATCATCCCTACTACGTTTCCTGCTTTGTTGCTGATACCCGCAATGTTCTCGACGGAACCGTTCGGGTTCGTATCGCCTGCATAGCGGAATACGATTTGATTGTTTGCTTTGAGCTCGGCAAGCGTTGCGTCGTCGCAATAGTAGTTGCCTTCGCCGTGGGCGATTGGAATCGTTATAATTTCACCTTGCGAGTATTGGTTAGTAAATGCTGTGCCGCTGTTCACAACTTCAAGCTGCTCTTGCTGGCACACAAACTTCAATCCGTTGTTGCGGATCAATGCGCCTGGCAGAAGGCCGGCTTCCGTCAAAATTTGGAATCCGTTGCAAATGCCCAGGATAAACTTGCCGGCTTCAGCCGCTTTTTGCACTTCGCCCATAACCGCCGCGAATTGCGCGATGGCGCCGCAGCGCAGGTAGTCGCCGTAGGAGAAGCCTCCAGGCACTAGAATTGCATCATAAGCAGACAAGTCCGTAGCTGTATGCCATACGTAGTCAACCGACTGGCCGATGGTGTCTTCGACGGCTTTGAAGCAATCGATATCACAGTTGGAGCCAGGAAATACGAGTACCGCAAACTTCATCGTCTTAACCCTCCAGTTCAAAACGGAAATCTTCTACAACCGTGTTCGCGAACAGTTTTTCGCACATTGCTTTGATGCGTACTTCCGCTTCGGCGCGGTCAGTCGTATCGAGTTCAAGCTCCAAATATTTGCCGATGCGTACTTTTTCGACTTCGGCGAAGCCCAGAGTGTGAAGCGCGCCTTGTACAGCGGTTCCTTGTGGATCCAAAACGTTTTGCTTGATGGTGACGTAGACGGTTGCCTTCATAATAGCCTCCTGAAAATGTGGGTTTTTCTCGATGCGATTGTTGGATGATGCTGCGCGCGGGCGTAGGGGTTATTGTCTACGTCGCTTTCGAAGCCGGGAAATTTGATGACACCGCTTAGCGGGTATTTCCCGGTCTTCAAGAAGCGATCGCTGTCGCTCTGCGACAACAACTCCCACGCTTCGCGTGAGCACATGGCCTTCAAACCGTTTCGAGTGAGTCGGTGAAGCAAAGGTTTCCTCGCAGATTTGATGACGATGCTCGGTACGTGCGCAGAGATTGTTGTCTACGTCGCTTTCGAAGTCCTTCAAACCTTTGCAAGGTTGATCGGTGAAGCAATGGGTGCAGCAGCGCTCTCGCTGACTGCCTGCCTTGAAGGCATACGCTTGGCGTCCCTATGTCAGCGTCAATGCTTGCGCTCGGCGTTGTTTTTGTCATTTCTCCCGCCTGCTTTGGCGGATTTTTTAATATAACGGGATTTACTCCCGTTAATTCAAATACTATTGCCAGTTTGCTGCAATTAGCGGGAATTTTAGGCGTTAATTGTAACAGTTTCGGCGTCCTAGCTCGATTGGATCACATTTAACGCCAGTTTTTACCGTTAATTCACTCAACTTACAAGCTGCGATTGAATTAACAGGAGTTTTTCCTGCTAATTTAACCATAAAAGCCAGTTTGCTGCGAATAGCAGTACTTATGGGCGTTAATGGCTTCATTTCGATGTCCTAGTTCGATTTGGTGCCGATTAACGCCCGGAAATACCTTTATTCCTCTCAGCATCCCTGCCCTGAATCGAAATATCGTTTAATTTTACCGCTATTCCCGATGCATATGAAGCAGAAATTTGCGGGCAGTTACGTTTTCTATAGTTCGACGCCCGTCAGGCGGCGGTAGATATCGCGGTAGCGGGCCGTTGTTTCGGCTACTACGGATTCAGGCAGCGGCGCAGGCTTGCTGTCGCGGTCCCAATCGGAGCCGAGCAGATACGTGCGCACCGGCTCTTTGTCCATGCTATCGATCTCGATATCGAGCGCATAGTTGCCTTCTGCCCAGAAACGCGAGGAGTCCGGCGTAAAGATTTCATCGATCAACACGACTTTGCCGTCGATCAGTCCGAACTCGAATTTGCAATCGGCAAGAATAATGCCGTGCTCGGCGCAATAGCCGTGAGCGAACTCATAAAGCTTGATGCTGCGGTCGCGCAGCTCTTCGGCAAGCTCGGCGCCGACCATTTCAGCCATTTTCTCAAATGGGATGTCCTCGTCGTGGCCAACGTCGTTTTTCGCTGCCGGCGTGAAGATCGGTGCCGCAAAACGTTCGTTTTTGCGAAGGCCAGCCGGAAGCTCGATCCCGTTGATAGCCGATGTTTGCTGGTATTGTCTCCAGCCGCCGCCCGTTATATAGCCGCGAACGACGCACTCGATATCGATACGCTCCGCTTTACGGGTGACCATGATGCGGTTTTTCAGCAGCTCAGGCTCCGTTACGAGTACGCCAAGCTTCTCCACATCAGTATGCACGACATGATTCACTTGGATATCGGCCGTTTGCTCGAACCAGTAAGCCGATAGGCGGTTCAGCACGTTGCCTTTGTCTGGTACAGCAGGGTCAAGCACATAGTCGAATGCCGAGATCCGGTCCGTTACGACGATCAGGTAATGCTCGCCCAGATCGTAAAGCTCGCGTACCTTGCCTTTGTAAATGAGCGGAGCTTTTATATAATCGACAGCCGTCGATAAAGCTTGCGATGTTGCGGTCATCAGGCCAGCCTCCCCTTAAATCAATCCCAAACGCGTGAAGATCGTATCCACATGCTTCAAATGCCAAGCCGGGTTGAAGCAATCGTCAATTTCTTCCGTTGAAAGCACGCTTGTAATTTCTTCCGTTTCGCCGATAATGTCGCGGAATTGACGCTGTGTCTCCCACGCCTGCATTGCGCGCGGCTGCACGGTATCGTACGCTTTTTCACGGCTGAAGCCTTTGTCGATCAGCTTCGTCAATACGCGGCCCGAGAACGGCACGCCGTATGTCGCTTGCATGTTGCGCTTCATGTTTTCCGGGAACACGGTCAGGTTGTTGATGATATTGCCCAAACGGTTCAGCATGTAGTTAAGCAGCATCGTTGCATCCGGCAAAATGATCCGTTCTACCGAAGAGTGGCTGATGTCGCGTTCATGCCAAAGCGCAATGTTCTCATAAGCGGTAACCATATGTCCGCGAATGACGCGGGACAAGCCGGAAATGTTCTCGCAGCCGATCGGGTTGCGTTTATGCGGCATGGCGGATGAGCCTTTTTGGCCCTTTGCGAACGGCTCTTCGACTTCACGGAACTCGCTCTTCTGCAAAGCGCGAATTTCGGTAGCGAACTTGTCGAGCGACGAAGCGACGAGCGCAAGTGTTGCCATATATTCAGCGTGGCGGTCACGCTGCAAGGTTTGCGTCGAGATTGGAGCGGCCGTAATGCCGAGCTTCTTGCACACGAATTCTTCAACGAAAGGATCGATGTCAGCGAAAGTTCCTACAGCGCCGGACATTTTTCCGAATTGCACGCCTTGAGCCGCATGGTGGAAACGCTCCAGGTTACGCTTCATTTCCTCGTACCAAAGCGCCATTTTCAGACCGAACGTCGTTGGCTGGGCATGAACGCCGTGAGTACGGCCCATCATCGGCGTATCTTTATATTGAAGTGCTTTGTTTTTTAGGATTTCAATGAAGCGCTCGATGTCTTTGACGAGAATTTCATTGGCTTGAAGCAGCAGGTAGCCGATCGCCGTATCCACGACATCCGTGGAAGTCAGGCCGTAATGCACCCATTTGCCCTCAGGGCCCGCTTTCTCGGATACCGCACGCGTAAAGGCGATAACGTCATGGCGAGTGTCCAGCTCGATTTCATAAATGCGGTCAATGTCGAAATCAGCGGAAGCGCGAAGCGCGACAACATCTTCCTTAGGAATAACGCCCAGCTCGGACCAAGCCTCGCATGCGCAAAGCTCAACCTCCAGCCATGCTCTAAACTTATTTTCCTCTGTCCAAATTGCTCTCATTTCCGGTCTGCTGTAACGCTCCAACATTAATCCTTCACACCTTCCAAATAGTTGTTTCTTCAATCCAGCTCAGTGCGGCGTCCGTATTCTCCGCCAGCACGTTGACGTGGCCCATCTTCCGCTTTGCAACAGCGTCCTTCTTCCCGTACAAATGAACCTTCGGCGCGACCTTCAACCGCTCGGCCGACTCATCCCGGCGTGCCGTCAATGCAAGCAGCGGCTCGACATGCTCACCGAGCACGTTGACCATCACGACAGGACTCATTAGCGTCGTGTCGCCAAGCGGCAGGTTGCATACCGCCCGCACATGCTGCTCGAACTGCGACGTTCGGCAGGCCTCCATCGTGTAATGTCCGCTGTTATGCGGGCGGGGCGCAAGCTCGTTTACGAACAGCTCGCCGTCCGCCGTAACAAACAGTTCAACCGCGATAAGCCCGACTGCGCCAAGGCCTTCGGCAATCCGGGTTGCAAGGCGCTCAGCCTCTTGCTGCAGCTCCTCGCTGATTCTTGCCGGTACGATAGACAAATGCAATATATTATCGACATGTATGTTTTCCGCGGCAGGGAACGTTTTGATTTCACCCTGCGGACTTCGTGCCGCTATAACCGATATTTCTTTTTCAAAACGAATGAACTGCTCCAGCACCAGCTGGACCTTCGCGCGCGAGAGCGTCTCATACGCTTCTTCGATTTCATCCTCGCTGCGGATGACCCACTGCCCTTTGCCGTCATAGCCGCCCATCGCCGTCTTCAACACGCATGGCGTACCGAAGGCAGCTACCGCCTCTTGAAGCTCAACCACGCTGCGAATCTCGCGGTAGGGCGCTACCCGCACGCCGGCCGCTTCTATCGCACGCTTCTCGCGAAGCCGATGCTGCGTCGTGTAGAGCAGCTCGCTGCCTTGCGGCACATACGACTCTTCCATGAGCATCGCTGCTACGTCTGCGTCAACGTTCTCGAATTCATAAGTGATGACATCCGAACGCTTCGCAAGTTCCCTTGCCGCTTCGCGGTCATCGTATGGCGCCACGATTTGCTCGGCAACTTGTCCGGTTGGACTATCCACGGTCGGGTCAAGCGCAATGAACCGATAGCCCATCGCGCTGCCCGCGTTCGCAAGCATTCGGCCAAGCTGGCCTCCGCCTAAGATCCCGATCGTACTGCCCGGCAGCAGCGTCTTTAAAGGCTGCTTGTCCGTTTTCTGACTCATAGCGTCTCACTGCTTTCCAGCACTTCCTGCTTCACGCGCTCGCGTCGCGCTTCCACGCGCGCCTGCACTTCAGGGTCGAATGCTCCCAGCATTTGAGCCGCAAGCAATCCCGCATTCGTGCCGCCCGCGTTGCCGATCGCAACCGTAGCCACGGGAATCCCGCCCGGCATTTGAACGATGGAGAGCAAAGAATCCAGCCCGCTCAGATTCGATGATTTCACGGGAACGCCAATAACCGGCAAAATCGTCTTTGCAGCGACCATGCCGGGCAAATGCGCAGCTCCGCCGGCGCCGGCAATAATCACCTTAAGCCCGCGCTGTACCGCAGTCTCCGCGTACTCAAACATCAAATCCGGCGTCCGATGCGCCGAAACGACCTTTTTCTCATACGGAATTTGCAATTCCTCTAGAATATCGCAGGCTAATTTCATTGTGTCCCAATCCGATTTGCTGCCCATGATGACGCCCACCTTCGCAGACATGCGATCAAACCCACTTTCGTATATAAGATTATCAATCATTAAGCTTCATGAACTCGAAGCGGTAAAAACAGAAAAGGCCCGTCAGCAACCATAAGAATGGGGATGCCGCAGGACCGGAGCGGAAGCAGGAGAAACGACCGGTATTCATGCGAACCCGCTATCGATAGATCATGCTTCACTTTAATGAGGGCGATTCAAGCTGCGCTGCATGGCCATAGAGACAAGAGTAGGCTGCCTCGTAAGAGAGGCAACCTCTATCTAACCAAAAGGCATCTTTATGCAGCGTGCTCGCTTATTGCGAACGCTCGGTATCGCATGTCGTCTCATTTTGCTCGTAGTCCGAAAATTAAGGTTTTCGGGTAGAAACATTCAGGCCTTATCCCAAATATATACGAGATGAATGTAAATGAAATAGGAAGAAAATATGATGATTCATCCTTGTATTCCAATTTTAACTTTAAAGTCATACTTTTATGTCTTCGGCTTCGACAATATCCAACATGTTTCACTGTGTCAGAGCGCTCCGCCTCAAGCCTATTCTAGTTTATCTAATCCCCAAACCACTGTCAATGAAATACGAACATTAAAAGACAATGTTTTATAAAGGTTCGTTTTTTTGAATAAAACAACGTCGAATTCCGAGTGAAATACCCAAATTAAGGGGTTTAGACCACTGCATTTGCCTTTCATGCCCCGCCTAAGCTCCAATTCGTTCCATTTTCGCAAAGAAAAGGCCTATATGCACCGAACACAAGCAGTTCTTCCTTCGAAAAAAATGAGGAATGAGCGGCGGCATCTTGTACTTATTATCTAATATTCCCAATGCCCGGCATTCCCACGCGCTTCTTTTCCAGACTAGGGACAATCTCCGCTGAATACAGTTATAATGGAGACTTTTTTGGTATGCGCGCAGAAACAAGCCGCAGTCGCGAACGCATGAACAATGGACTAGAAAAGGAGGTTCGGCGAAGTTGCAAATCCACGTGGTGCAAAAAGGCGATTCGCTGTATAAGCTGGCTCAAAAATTTGATGTATCCGTCAGCGAGATCACGGACGCCAACGGGTTAAGCGATCCGAATACGCTTGTGGTCGGTCAATCCCTTATCATACCAACCGAGGCAGCCACCCATAAGGTGCTTGTCGGCGAATCGCTTTGGATAATCGCCCAGCGATACGGCGTCACGCTGAAGGAGCTTGCGGAGGTCAATCAAATCACAAATCCCGCGCTCATTTATCCCGGTCAGACTCTTGTAATCCCGCAGGCGGCACGGCCGACCATAGAGGTCAATGCTTACACCGAAAAATTCGGTCCTGAAGGCGTCGGGACCGTTCAGGAAATCGGTCAGTACTTAACGTATTTAAGCCCGTTCAGCTACCGCGTACAGGCTGACGGGTCCTTTACGACCCTCGACGACTCCGCGGTCATTAATGCCGCCTATCAAGCGAAGGTCGCTCCGATGATGGTCATCACCAATTTTGAGAGCGGGACCTTCAGCTCGGAAATTGCCCATGCGGTATTAAGCGATCCCGCGCTTCAGCAAACGCTTATCGGCAACATTCTCGCCACAATGAAGCAAAAGGGCTACCTCGCGCTTAATGTCGATTTCGAATATGTGCTGCCGGCCGACCGCGAGCTGTACAACGCTTTTTTGCAGCGGCTCGTAGACAGCCTGCATCCGCAAAACTATCTCGTATCTACCTGCCTTGCCCCCAAGACCAGCGCAGCCCAAACGGGTACGCTGTACGAGGCGCATGATTATCCGGCGCATGGCCGCATCGTTGATTTCGTTATCCTCATGACCTACGAATGGGGCTGGTCCGGCGGTCCTCCCCGCGCCGTTGCGCCGCTGAACGAGGTCAATAAAGTCCTTACTTACGCGCTAAGCGTTATTCCCGCGCAAAAAATCGTGATGGGCATGCCGTTATACGGCTATGACTGGACGCTGCCTTACGTGCAAGGGGCGAAATGGGCACCCACCGTCAGCCCGCAGGCGGCGGTCAACCGGGCTAATCAATACGGGGCAACCATTGCATACGACGAAGAAGCGCAATCCCCCCACTACAACTATTATGATAATGAAGGCCGCGAGCACTCCGTCTGGTTCGAGGATGCGCGAAGCGTGCAGGCCAAGTTCAATCTCGTAAAAAGCTATAACCTGCGCGGCGTCAGCTATTGGGTGCTCGGCGTTCCGTTCCCGCAAAACTGGTATGTTCTGCAGGCGAACTTTACCATTAAGAAGCTTGTATGAGGCGTAAGCATTCAGCAAGGACTGACCCTATGCAAACCAAAAACAGGCCGCGCCCTTCGTATTTCCCGAATGGCACGGCCTGTTTCATAAGCATTTTATAGTACGCTACACCAGCCATACCGTCTTCGCGGTAGCAGGTATACGCTGCGGCTCCGGCGGCGTCATATCCGGATAACCCAAGTAAATGAAGCCAACGATCTGGTCCTTCTCCGCAAGCCCGAATGTGTCTCTCATAAGCGGGTGATACATCGGATCGCCAGAGCGCCAGATCGCGCCCAGTCCGCTTGCATGCGCGGCGAGCAGCAGGTTTTGCACGGCTGCTTGAGCGGCAGCCAGCTCTTCTTCCAGAACCGCCCGCGGATCATTCGAGGGCGAGCATACTGCCGCTATCACAACAGGAGCGCGGTAAGCTTTTGACCGTTCCTTCGCTAGTCGATCCTCAAGCGCCTGTCCGGTCATGTCCGGTACCGCGGCTGCGGATACGCGGGCATATCCCTCGGCAAGCCGGCCTCGGCCCTCGCCTGTCATGACAATAAAGGACCATGGCTGCGTATTATGATGGCTGGGCGCCCAGACGGCCGCATCCAGCAGCCGTTCAATAAGCGCGCGGTCTACAGGGTCTTTCTTCACTCTTCCGATCGTTCTGCGCGTGCGAATCGCTTCTTCAACGTTCATCTTCCGTATCTCCTCCGCTCATTTGAGTTTTTTCATCTGCCGATTGGCAGAAGATTATTCGAAAAGATGCAAATATTCGCCGTACCCTTCTTGCTCCAGCTCATTTTTGCCAATGAACCGCAGCGATGCGGAGTTAATGCAGTACCGAAGCCCGGTTGGCTGCGGTCCGTCATCGAACACATGCCCAAGATGGGAATCGCCTTCCTTGCTGCGAACCTCAACCCGTACCATATAATGCGAAGTGTCGGTATGCTCTGCTACTGCCGATGCCTGCAGCGGCTTCGTAAAGCTCGGCCATCCGCAGCCTGCATCGTATTTATCACGGGAGCTGAACAGCGGTTCTCCGGATACGATGTCCACGTAAATGCCATCCTCGGTATGGTCCCAGTACTCGCCGGTGAACGGGCGCTCCGTGCCGCTGTTTTGCGTGACTTCGTATTGAATCGGGGTCAGACGCTGCCTAAGCTCGTCTTTGTCTTTCTTAACCGTCCAATTCTGCGCGATAAACGCGTCGCGGCCGGAGCCTTTACGGTACATTTTATAGCGGTAAGGGTTCGTTTTATGATAGCCCTGATGATAATCCTCTGCCGGGTAAAAAGCTTGCGCCGGCTCGATTTCCGTCACGATCGGACGGTCAAAGCGGCCGCTCGCCTCGAGCTCCCGTTTGGAAGCCTCAGCCAGCTCGCGCTGCTCCTCGTCATAATAATAAATGCCCGTCCGGTAAGACTCGCCGCGGTCATGGAACTGGCCGCCCGCATCGGTCGGATCAATTTGCATCCAGAAGATGTTCAGCAGCTTCTCGTAGGGAAAGATTTGCGGATTGTACGTAATTTGTACCGCCTCCGCATGGCCGGTCGTCTCCGAGCAAACCTCCTGGTAAGTCGGGTTGACGGTGTGGCCTCCCGTATAGCCGGAAACGACTGAGATAATGCCGGGCATTTCTTCGAAGGGCGAGACCATGCACCAGAAGCAGCCGCCTGCGAACATGGCTTTGGCTTCAGTTTGGCTTGCGCCGTTATTTGTAATTGGTTGATCCATACTGATCATCCTCCTCAATGGTTCTAATCATAATGACTATCTCTAGTATACATGACGAGGAGGGTCAACAACAAAAAAAGGAGGAAGCGCCGATTCCTTAAGGCGCTTCCTCCTAATCATTATGATTTAAAATCCGATGCCGGAAGAAATACGAATAGGATCGGCAATGAGCTTGCTCCAGGCGACGTATATTGAATAGTCACCGCAGGCGCTGCCTGCAGGCCTGCCGCTCCCTCGGGTCTTAGCTGCGTATAAAGCAGCGCACCCTCGCCTACCTTCACATGTCCGCCGGACGGCACCGAAACGACTTTCCCGTTCACCGTGACCGCCCCTTGGAAAATACCCGCGCGCGGATTCAAAATAATACGCGTTCCGTAAGCGACGCTTTTGAGCTTGATCGTCGTCACGGCGCCATACTCCCCGCCGTTAATCGTCATTCCGCCCGTCAGTGCATCTACGCCCGCCATAGCCGGACCGCGCTGGCCGAGGCGTAGCTTGCTTTCGGTAACGCCAACCTTTTCAGTTACTTCGATGTATTGATCGGTATCAAAAAACTTGCCGCGGTTGCCGACTTTCTCGAGCTCCGGCAGTGTAAACACCGCGCTGACCGGATCCGTGAATTCTTTTAGCGCCATCGTCGAGAAGGTCAACTCGCCATCCATGTCTACATCAAGCAGGCCGGAAAAGCCTTCATCCGGATTCATGATGATTTTCTCCATCTCCGGCATGAGGTTGATGGATGCGCCCGGCTCAATGATTATTTCGCGCGGCTGGGACGGCACAAAATATCTGCTTACCGCAGCGGATCCGAACTGAAGCGCGCTTACGCTTGGCCCAGCCAATCCGCGGTTGCCAATCGTCAGTTTAACGCTCTCCTCTCCCTTGTTCGTTGCGACTACCGCTAGCTTTAGCCGCTCTTGGGAGCCGTTGCGGTGATGGAGGAACAATCGGCTGGGATCATTCAACGTATCCTCATAGAGGAGGCCTTCACCGAAGAAACGCTCCGGCGCATTCGACATGTACAAGGTGCGCCCGCTTTTGGATTCGATGGTTGAAACCTCTTTAAAGGTGTTCATCAGCTTGCCGTCGAGCACGAATTTATCGCCCGGATTACCATAACGCATGAAATATTCGTAAGGCGAGTACATCACTTCATCCGTAACGGTGATATCTTGTGACACGACCCCGCTGCTAAGTCCTTCACTGTCGTAAACGCTCAGCGTTACCGTATAGACGCCCGGTTCGAAATAGGTGCTTTTGCGTCCTGTCCAGATCGGTTTAACGGTCTTGCCGTCCGGATCGTAGCTAAGATCCTCGTATTCGATATTCTCGCCCTGCATCACCTCGAGCGGCGCAGTGAATTTGGCTACCGGCGCGACATTCGGCTCCGGCTGAATCGTAATGCTGATTTGCTTCAGCTGCGCATTATAGACGTAGCCCGCATTCCAAAGGAGCTTTACCGCGGATAAAGGGACATGCATCGTCCCGTTGATACGCATAGCCGCATTTGGCAAAAGCAAATACCTTCCGTTGCGGTTCGCGCCGCGCATGTTGACATTCAGCGTTACTTTGTTGAAATAAGTATCGATATGAGTACCCTTGCTATCGTTATATACGCTTGCGCCTACAGAAGTCGCAAGCGTACGGACCGGAATCATCGTGACTCCTTTTACTACCGGAAGCGGCGTTGTCATTTGCTGCGTTTTCCCGTTCAACGACATTTGCTTCGAACCGTGGACAAATACCAATTTTATCGGTTGACGCTCTGCCGCATTTGCCTCTTCCTTCGCTCCAAACCCTGTTCCCGCAAGCGAAACTAGCAAGCTAGCAACTATAATCCGCTTGGCCATTCGACTGATCCAATTCACTCTACTCATCCTGTTCTCCTTCCAAATTTGCAGCATCGACTGCTGCATCCCGTATGGTTAGACGCACAAGTGGGTGAGAATGTTCCGCTGATTTTTAAAATTTACAATTTATTTCCACCTTACATAGGGGACATCTGCATTTCACTTTGTTACAATAAGATGACATGCGCAACTATTTGGCATGGATTGCTGTCTAAAATAATGAACCACCAATGCTTGCAGTTCGTTCATCCGATCTTTCGTGCAAGTGACTAACAAGAGAGGTGAATGAATAGAATGAGTGATTTGATTTTGGAACAACGTACTGCCAGCCAAACCGACAAGAAGACACGCAGAAAAAGAGGAAACCGTACCTTTCTCCTCTTCGCCTGCGTATGGGTCATTATTATATGCTCCGGCATACTCGGCGCGAAATGGTATACCGAACGGATGCAGCAAACCTTATCCGCGGATCTGGAACGGCAAACTGCGGGCCAAATCGCGGCCATGCAGCAAGCCTACGAGGCACGCATGCTGCAGCTGGAAACGGATTATACGGCGGATTTAACGGAGCTTAAAGCAAAGGTGGACGCGCTCAACGAGCTGCTAACGTTCACGAAGGATAACGCTGCCTCCAAGACCGATAACAGCAACAAGCTGTACACGCAGTTGAACGAGGTGAAGAAGCAGCTGAATGAGCTGCAGAAGAACCTGGATGTGCTCAAATGAACATCACCGTAAAAGCATTAAACCGTACCGCCTTACTCGCATGTGCCCCGTTTCTTGGCGTAATGATCTGGCTGCTATTATCCGATATGGTCATCCAATTATCTGCCGAAGCATTTCCTAAGCCCGTCACCGAGCAAGCTAGGCTCCCAGAATCCGATATTTCGCCTGCCGCGGCAGGCCTTGATCTTGCACAGGAAACCGCTTCGCAAACGCGTGAATCGATTCAAAGGCAAATCAAGCTGTACCAGCAGACGAATGCGGACATGGCAAAAATTTCGTCGATGGCCGCCTCCCAAGCGATGAAGCCTTTGCAAATTTACGACCGCAACATTACGCGAAGGCTTGGCAATGCTTCTGCCACCGTGGAATCAGACAAGCTTAGGGCTCAGCTCTTCTACATAAAAGCGGAAAACTTCACGGCGTATGCGCTAAAAGTGAAGCTGAAGAGCAAAGATGCCATGACCATGTCGCTCGGCGGCGACGAGCTCGGCAAGGCAGAGTCTACGCTTGCCGCGGTCAATCGTCACGGGGCTGTCGCCGGCGTCAATGCGGGCGGCTTCGCGGATGGACGCGGCAAGCGTTATCCGCTCAGCACGACCATCGTCGACGGCAGCTATGCTACGGGCTTTGAACCGCCCCATGCGGATTTGTTTTTTGTCGGTTTGAATGATCAGAATGAGCTGATCGGGGGGAAATTCGCGAGCAAAGCACAGCTGGATGCCGAGAAACCAAAATTCGGCGCTTCCTTTGTACCCGTACTGCTGAGAGGCGGGGCTCCGCAGCCGATCCCGATGAAGTGGCAAACCAGCCCGAAGCGGGCGCCCCGCACCGTTGTAGCCAACTATAAGGACGATCAGCTGCTGTTTCTTGTAGCCGACGGCTATAACGAATCGGGAAGCTCGGGCGCCACGCTAGGCGAAATGCAGCTGCTGCTGCAGCGCTATGGCGCCGTTGACGGCTATAATCTGGATGGCGGCGGCTCCTCCTCGCTTATTTTTAACGGACGGGTCATCAATAAGCCTTCGGATGGCGTGCTGCGAAAGCTGCCGACCCACTTTCTGTTCTTTAAATAATTAGGCCGGCATAGCGCGGTGGCGATGATTTCTGAATATACTACTATCGAGCTTCCCGATTCAGACTCCTACTATCGTTTTTTGGAAAGGAGCAGCACGGATGGGCATCGGATCGAAATGGTATCGCAAATCATTGCTGACGATTACGGGCATGCCGCTCGTAGAAAAGCTTTCAACGGCCTATGGCAAAAAACTCGCCGGCCGGTTTATTGCGGGAGAAACGCTTGATGAGGCTTTGGATGAAGTCGAGAAGCTGGGCAAGCTGGGCGTTATGGCCACGCTGGACCATCTTGGCGAGGGCATTCGGAATTTAAGCGAGGCTTCAGCTTACAAAGAACAATATCTGAAACTTATCGAGGGCATTGCCCAGCGTAAAGTAATCTCCAACGTCTCGTTAAAGCCGACCCAAATGGGACTCGCACTCGACCATGCAGCATGCTTTGCCAATATTCGAGATGTCGTGAAGCATGCGCGGCGCCACCGCAACTTCGTACGAATCGACATGGAGAATACGCCTTTCACCCAAGCGACAATCGATATCGTCAAACGGCTTCATGCCGAAGGATTAACCAATGTCGGCACCGTGCTGCAGGCTTACCTTTTCCGAACGGAGCAGGATGTCAGGGATTTGCTGCAAGCGCGGATAAGCCTCCGCCTCGTTAAGGGCGCCTATAAGGAATCAAGCGAGGTCGCCTATCAAGACAAGGCCGAAATCATCGACAGCTTCAAAAGCATGATTAAGCTGCATTTGGATAAAGGCATCTATGCCGCAATCGCTTCGCATGACGATACGATCATTAGCTGGGTGAAAACCTACGCGCGGGCGCATCGGATTCCTAAGCACGCATTTGAATTCCAAATGCTGTACGGTCTCCGGATGAATGAGCAAGCCCGACTGGCTAAGGAAGGCTACCGCATCCGCTGCTACGTCCCTTATGGGAGCATGTGGTATCCCTACTTCACCCGGCGTTTGGCCGAGAAGCCCGCAAACCTTATGCTGGTGCTCAAAAATATGTTCTAATAGAAAAGCTGAAGCCTGCGAGGGCCTCAGCTTTTTTTTATCATTCCTGGGTGGTGGCCGATGAGTTGGATGGGATGGGGACGTCAATCAGCCGATTACCGGCCGATGCTCCGCCTGATGGCGGACGACAGAGCCGTCGGCTAAACGCAGCCACGAATCCACGTTCCTCTCGTTCTCGGTCAAGCGGATCACGCGGGCGCCTCGCGGGAAGCCTTCCTTGCCATAGGTGTTGAACCCGGTTGCCCGTCCGTAGTAAAGACGGATCCCGTAAAGCTCTCCCCAATAATCATTCGTATGGTCATGTCCGCAGAAGGCTGCCGTCACGTCTCCCTGCTCCAGCATGGCCGAAAAGAATCCCGCTTGCGTCCGCGCGGCGCAAACCTCTTCGTTTTTATCGCCATAACATATTTCCGTGTCCCATACTTCTTGGTATTCCGGGAGCGGAATGTGAAAGAAGGCGATAGCCGGCAATACAACATCCTGCCTCCGGGCTTTCCATTCGCGGGATTTTTCCAAGTACCACTGCACTTGATCATGCCGGATCCAATCGTAGCCGGGTACGCGGGGGTGCCCGGAATAATCGCCGGAGTCAAGGCAATAGAGCAGGGCAGCCGCTTGATCGTCGTCAGCCCCGAAGACAGGAAGCACATAGTTGCCAGTTCCGTGGATATCACGCGGCCCTGGTTCCGCTAAAGTATACGCGTGCTTCAGCACCTCGACCATGAGCTCATCGCGGGTAATGCCGTTCTCCGTATCGTGATTGCCGAATACGATCCCCCATGGAATGCTGCGCTGCTCGGCAGCGGCAACCGCTTCCCGAAACGCTTGTTTCGGATCGCCGCATGAGCATGACCCATCCGAATGCTTGCCCGTATAAATGACATCCCCCGTGAACATAACAAAATCCGGTTGTTCGGCATCAAGCACAAGCTCCATGGCCGCTTTCGACTGCAAATCCAGCTCCCCGCCGTCCTGCCAATGAATATCCGTAAATTGAACAATGGTAAAAGTGCCGTCTTTGCGAAAACGAAGCTCTTTAGCGCTTTCCATCTTCATCCCTCTCTCCACTAAGTAAAGTAGCTAAATAAAATGATTTAATGCCCTGAAGACGCAATCATGATGATACCTGCGACGACAGCGACCGAAGCCGTAATCCTTCGGATCCCTTGCGACTCCTTCAATACGAAGAGGCCGAGCAGCGTGCCGAATACGATGCCAACCTCCCTCATAGGCGCGACTGTTGAAACATTGGCATTTCTAGCTGCAAACAAAAACAGCAAATACGAACCAGGCGACAAAATAGCGCCAATCCATATCCGATTCGAATGTGTGCGGATCACATGCCTTAAACGATTGGAACGAACAACCGCAGGCGTCAGTCCAAGCACGAAGCCGATGTTCGTCACTTCAAGCAGCGCCAGCGGCGATAGATGCTGCAAATTCGCCTTGTCGATAAGCGTGTAAGCGGTAATGCATAGGCCGACGCTCATGGCCAGCAGCATCGGCTTAAACTGCTGCCCCTTGCGCTGTCCCTTGCCCGAGGATCTCCCTAGCATAACGACGAACCCGGTCAGCATAAAGCTGAGTCCGATCCAGCCCCATAAGGCCAAGGCCTCGTCAAACAAAAATACCCCAAACGCTGGAATAAGCAGGGTTGGCGTGCCTCGCATGACCGGATACACTTGCGATAAATCGCCGGCGTTATAGGTGTAGGCAAGCAGCAGCGAATAGATGCTTTGCATCATAAGCGAAGCCCCGATTAACAGCCACATGAGCAGAGAAAATGACGCACCAGCTAACTCATGGATGAGTGCCGGGAGCAAGAGGATGGTCGCGGGCATATAGATCACCCATAAGAAAACCGCTTTATCCGTGCTTTGCTTCGCCAGCATGTTCCAAACGGCATGTGCCAAGCCGGAACACAATACAAGAATAAGTGAGATGACAAGCAATGAGGCAACAACTCCTCCAACCCTTTTTTCAACACAATAACACACAAACACACATATTTACAATAACTTAGTATAAAATACACAAAAGCAAAAAAAAAAAAGACCCTTGGCCATTCGCCAAGAATCATTTGAGCATCGAAGCCCCTAATCTTTATTCATTCTACTCATAAACGATCTCAATGCCGCTCCGTTTGTATTTCGCGACTAAATCCAGGTCGATCTTCGAATCCGTAACGAACCGTTCGACCTCCCCGCAGCCGCATACCTTGAGCAGGGAGACCTGATCAAATTTGCTGCTGTCGGCAAGAGCGATTGTGCGTTTCGCTTTCGCTTGCATGATTTTCTTCACCTGCACCTCACCGATCGCGTTGTCGGTAATGCCTTCTTCCAACGTAACCCCGCTCATGCTCATAAAGAAAAGGTCGGCGTGGAAGCGGGACGCGAATTCTTCTGCCAAATCACCGATAATACTCTGTTCCTCTTGCCGGATAACGCCGCCGATCATGACCAGCGTATAACCGGGCATATCCATTAATTCATTTATGATCGGAAGCGAATTCGTAATGATCGTCAGTTTATCGAACTTCGTCTTGAGCGCCTTCGCAATCTGCGTGTTGGTGGTGCTAACATCGAGTGCGATGGACATCCCTTCCGTCACATATCGAACGGCCAGCTGCGACAATTCCGTCTTCTCCGTCAAGTAGATCGATTCACGAATCGGCAATGGAATTTCGGTGCTATAATCCGGCTGTTTCAGGATTGCGCCGCCATGGACCCTCTGCAAATATCCGGCATTTTCTAAATGTTCCAGATCCCGCCGTATCGTTTCGAATGACACGCCGAACGTTTCCATAAGCTCCGACGCGCGAATCGATTTATCCGTATTTAATTTCTGGATAATTAATTGATGACGCTGTTGTACAAACAATTGCCTCCACTCCTTTATGCCAAAACTTCCGGACTTCCCTGCTTCTGATTAGTAGTCTACCACAAATCGGGCAGAGGAGCTTAACTGACAGGTACAATCGTCCGCCAGAAGCTTAGCATGAGGAAGACAATGTCACCAGCCGCATACGGCCGGATTAGTTAGCTGCGTTAATTTTTAACGCTATCGCTGCTTTCAGCATGCGCATATCGCGTTCGCTGTCCAAATATAGCCGCTCCGCTTCCTGCTGGGTGACGGCTTCGAAGCGGAAGCGGTCACCGGGCTTCAGCTGCGCGAATACCGGAATATCCACCGTGGCGACCTGCGCGATCCGCGGATAACCGCCTGTTGTCTGCCTATCGGACAATAACACGATCGGATTGCCGTCGGAAGGGAGCTGAACGGTGCCGTTTGCGACGGCCTCCGACAGCAGCTCCTGCGGTGACGCAAGCGCAAGCTTCTGCGCGCCTTCCAGCCGGTAGCCCATCCGGTCGGATTGTACCGCGATTTGATACGTTTGACGAAACAGCGCCTGCCGGCCGTCCTCCGTTAGCAGCTCGAAATGAGTGCCTGGCATTGCGCGAATAATGGGGTCGGTTAGGCTGTCCGCAATCGCAAAATGACTCGCATGCCAGTGCGGCACGGCGAAGCCGTCATTCAGGCTGCCGCTCAGCAGCGATTTGATTCGTTCGGACAGCAAGCCTGGTGCCTGGGCAGAAAGCACATCCCCCGACTTAAGCAATCTTCCCTGATAACCTCCGATAGCGCCGCGCAGGTAAGTGCTCCTGCTGCCCATGACGACAGGTACATCGAATCCGCCCGCGACCGCTAGGTAGGCGCGGCAGCCGGATTGGCTGGCTCCGAATTTAATGACGACTCCCGCACCTAGGAGTGCAGGCCGCCAAAGCGGCAGCCGCTCGCCTGCCGCGGTCACCGACAGATCCGCGCCGCAGATTGCGATTACCATATCCTTGTCGATAAACAGCTCCGCTCCGGCCAGCGTAATCTCCAGCACCGCTTCATGCCCTTCATTGCCGACTAATAGATTAGCCGCCCGCGCCGCTCCCGTATCCATGGCTCCTCCGGGTACGACGCCGTATTTTTGATAACGATATCTGCCAAGGTCTTGGACGGTAGTGAGCAGGCCGGGCCGAATGACGGTAATACTCATAACTCACCTTCTATGTACAGCATGTATTCTTGGCTCGTAATCGGCTTGAACCGGACGGAATCGCCGGGTCTAAGCAGACTCGGAATTTCTTCCTGCGGGCGAAACAGCGCAAGCGGCGTTCTGCCGATCAGCTGCCAGCCGCCAGGAGTCGAAACGGAATATACCCCCGTCTGTTTGCCTGCGATACCGACGCTGCCCTGCGGAATGCTCGTTCTCGGCGTCTGATGCCTCGGGGCCGCTATTTCCTCAGACATCCCGCCCAAATACGGAAAGCCCGGCGCAAAGCCCAGCATATATACCAAATAAGAACCCGCCGCATGAATCGCAATGACTTCTTCCTCTGAGAGCCCGTTAAGATCCGCCACAAAAGAAAGATCCGGACCGTATTCGCCGCCATAACAGACCGGAATTTCCACCATCCTGGTTACCTGATCCGCTGCACTCGTCAGCTCTTTGCTAAGACATGCCTTCAGCCTGGCGCAAACCGTTTCAAAAATGGTTCCATGCATAAGCTCGTCTCCCGCGCGGCTTCTGCTCACGAGCAGCGGATCATAGTGGACGGCTGCCGCGGCAAAAGAAGGCACACATTCCATAAAGCCCGCAAACGGCTGCGCCTCTATAGCAGCCGTAAGGCTGCTCACGATACGATGAGTCTCGATGCTGATCCCGCCCGCCAAACGAAGGATGACGGCTGAATCGCCAAGCGGCAGCAGCTCATAGGGGAACGGAGTATCGTTTATCATTAGCTTCATGCCTCTTTTCCCGCTTTTTTTACGGCAATCCCTTCAGCCTCCAAAGCTTCCCGCAGCTGCTTCACATGTTCCAAAGCACCAGGCGTATCGCCATGCACGCATACCGTTTCAGCTTTCAAAATCAATCTGCTCTGCTTGCGGGTAAGGACCTCGCCATTTTTAATCATATTGACCGCCTGTTCAGCCGCGCGGCCCGCATCGGCAATCACAGCTCCTGCTGCTCCGCGCGGCGTAAGTGATCCGTCCGACTCGTACGTCCGATCCGCGAACACTTCATTTATCGTATGCAAGCCGATCGCTTTTCCTGCGTGAATAAGCTCGCTGCCTGCCAAACCGAACAGCAGAAGACTAGGATCAACTTTATAGACCGCCTCGGCTATCGCGTCCGCCAGCTGCCTGTTGCCCGCTGCCATATTATAGAGCGCGCCATGCGGCTTCACATGAGCAACGGCGCCCCCTTCCGACTTGGCAAAAGCTTGCACGGCCCCCAGCTGATACACCGTCATCTCGTAAGCTTCCTCCGGCGTGATGCCCATCACGCGTCTCCCGAAGCCCGCCAAATCCGGCAGCCCCGGATGCGCGCCGATGGCGACGCCGTGCTCCAGCGCCAGCTTCACCGTGCGGCGTATCGTCGCGGCATCTCCGGCATGGAATCCGCAGGCAATGTTGGCCGAGGTAATATATTTCATCAGCTCGCTGTCCGGGCTTGTACGGTACACGCCAAAGCCTTCACCCATATCGCAATTCAAATCGACCTGCAGCACAAAGCTCATCCTTCCCTCGCTCGAGTTTCTTTTTTTAAAATTATAGCAAATTCCAGCCAAGCGTAAACGGCTGCAGCCTTTCTTTGGCGGCAAAGCTCGTTTCGCGGAGATCTAGAAGCACATTTTAAAAATCGATAACTTTTAAATTCTTATATATCAAGCGTAAACGGCTGCAGCCATCCTTGAGCCTCTATGTGCAAAAAAAAGAAGCAGCGCCGGTCCAGCGCTGCTTCTTTCTTTATTAACTCTATTCCCCGCCCATAAATACGTAACGGCCAATAATGAGCACCGCTAGAATCCACATGAGCCAGTGAACCTTGTATTTGCCTTTGCCCGTTGCGTTCGCAACCGTTGCAAGCAATACGTACGAAACGATACCGAACGAGATACCGTTCGCAATGTTGTACGTAAGCGGCATAAATGCAAGCGTCAGGAAGGATGGAATGGCGTAAACCATATCCGAGAAATCGATATCTTTGACCGATTGCATCATCAGTACGCCTACGATAATAAGCGCGGCAGCCGTAGCCGCACCCGGAACAAGCGCAACGATTGGCGACAAGAAGATCGCTAGCAGGAAGCAAATGCCCGTAGTAACGGCAGTCAAGCCCGTACGCCCGCCTTGCGCGATACCTGCCGAGCTCTCAACGAATGCGGTAACCGTGCTCGTGCCGAGCACCGCGCCGCCGCTGACGCCGATGGCATCCACGAACATCGCTTTACCTACGCGTTTCTTGCCTGTTTCCGGGTCCTTCATGTAACCGGCACGGTTAGCCGTACCTACGAGCGTACCGAACGTATCGAACATCTCAACGAAGGTAAACGTCAGGATGACCGTTACAAGCCCGACTTCGAACAGGCCCGCAAAGTCGAAATGCCAAAAGTTCATTTTCGAGAAATCAGGCACCCAGGTTTGACCCATAAATGCGGCTTTCACATCGACATGGCCAATCAGAATCCCAATAACCGTCGTGCCAAGAATACCGAACAAAATGGCTCCCGGTACGCGAAGCACCATCAGCACGCCGATGAGCAGCAGCGCAATAACCGTAAGCACAACCGTTTCATTGTGGAAGCTTCCCAGCTGGATAACGGTTTCGGATCCGCTAACCGGCGTGAACACTCCAGCCTTGATGTCTGTGAAGCTTGATACTGCGATCGTCATGATGCCGCTGTTTTTCAAACCGATAATGGTAATAAACAAACCGATACCGACCGTAATCGCATGCTTCAGGCTGTCTGGAACAGCGGTGATAAGCATTTGGCGAATTTGCGTAAGCGTTAAGATAATAAAAATAATTCCTGAAATAAAGACGGCTGTCAGCCCCATTGCAGGCGAGATCGGGGTATCCGTTGACGCCGATGCGATCACGACGGATGCAAAGTACGCGTTAAGGCCCATACCTGGAGCAAGCGCAACAGGAAAGTTAACGAACAAGCCCATTGCAATGGTGAAAATTCCGGCAGCAAGCGCCGTAGCTAGAAATACGGCCGTCCAGTCTAAGCCTGCCGGCGTAAGTATGATTGGATTGACGGCCAATATATATGCCATCGTCATGAAAGTCGTCAGCCCCGCCATAATCTCTGTTCTGACATTTGTTCCGTGTTCCTTTAAGCGAAAGAAACGTTCCATTTTGATTACAACCTCCCAAAAATGTGGTGGAACAAACAAAGAAGCCTAGAAAAAAAATGCAATAAATCGCATTTCTCCTAGGCTCTGCAAAAAGGGGAAAAGTATACACGCCGGACCGCTGCGAGTTTTTCCGCCATTTTCGTAGCCTGATCATTTACGGTGACCGAGTAGAGACTCTCAAGCCGATTCTTGAGATTATACGAAAAAATATGCTGTTGTTGTTTTCCGTTTACAATTCTAAAGAGAATATGTCCACTTTGTCAACAACTTTTACGAACGTTAATGGCAATAAATACCTTCATTATTCGTTTTTAGCAATCTTTTTGGAAAAACTATGTTTTCTTGACGAGAGAACGGTACATCAGGAAAAGGAAATAAGGCGCTCCAATTAGCATAATAATCAGTCCGGACGGGATCTCTTTCGGCGCCATCACCGTTCTGCCTAACGTATCCGCAAGCACGAGCAGCAGGCCGCCAAGCAGACCCGATAACACAATCGAGCGTCTCGTATGGTGACCGACCATCATTCGCACCGCATGCGGCGCCATCAGTCCAAGAAAACCGATGGTGCCCACGCTTGCAACTGCGCCGGCAGCGAGCAGCACTCCGATAATCATTGCCCAGAGGCGCGTGCCCCTCACGGGCAGGCCAAAGCCCGTCGAGCTTTCGTCTCCGAATGCGAGCAGATCAAACCTTTTGCCCAAATAATAAGCGGCCGGCACCAGAATGAGAAGAAAGATAAAAATGCTGTTAAACTGGTCCCACCCTCGCCCGTAGGTCGTGCCGGTAATCCAGACGAATGCCGTGCTGCTCCAAAGGCTTGCCTTCACGATCATCGCCTGTATGCCGGCAGAGCCAACGGCAGATACCGCGATGCCAAGCAAAATAAGAACCGAAGGGTTAAGCGACTTGCGCCATGCCAAGAAAAATACAAAGGCCGCTGAGATAACACCGCCTGCAATAGCGGCAATCGGAAGAGCGAAAATCGGCAGCGTAGGCCAAGCGACCAACACCACCAAAGCGCCAAAGCCCGCGCCTGAGGTCACTCCGATAATCGAAGCATCCGCCAGCGGATTGCGGACCGCGCTTTGAATGAGCACGCCGCTGATCGCCAGCGCGATACCGCCGCCAGCCGCAACAAGCGTGCGCGGAAGGCGTAAATTCAGCAAGACGGAGTAGGCATCATCTCCTGCCCCAACAAGGCTTCTAAGCGATTCCAGGATCGGGATTTTCGTCCCGCCAAGCGACAAACTGACTAGGATTAAGACAGCCAGCAATACGGCCATGGAAATCGCAGTCGGCGCGTAGCGCATACGCAGCGGGGCTCCCCCAATACTCATCGACGACTGTCCCGTGCCCGATCCGGAAATATTTTTCATCTTGGTAAGCACCAGCCAAATAAGCCAAGGCGCTCCGATGATCGCCATCACCGCGCCGACCGGCATCTCGCCGAGACTGCTGCGTACCATGCGGGCGAGCAAATCCGCAGCCGTTATGAGCAGCGCGCCCCAAAGCGCACTCGCCGGAACGAGCAAGCGATGCTTGCGAATGCCAGAGAGGCGGACCAGATGCGGGGCAACAAGCCCGACAAAACCAATCGGTCCGACAACGCTGACCACGATCGCAGCCATAAACACCGAAAGCGTAAGTCCGCCTGCGCGGGTGAGGCCAACGCGCTGTCCTAACGAGCGCGCCGTCGATTCATCCAGCTCCAGCGCGTCGAATTGGCGGCCTGCGAATATGGCGATAACGAGCAGCGCCGCCACGAACGGCCAGGCATATTCAACTCCGCTCCAGTCGAGCTGGATCAAGGTGCCCGATCCCCATAAAAACAAGGATTGCGTTTCTGTTTCTTTAAAAATGTGAATGGCCGACGTAAATGCGCCGAGCACCAACGATACGATCATACCCGATAAAGCCAGCCGAACCGGAGTTGCCGTGCGGCCCCCGCCAAGGAAATAAGCAGCCAGCGCGGCCAGGAAGCCCCCGCCTGCTGCCAGCAAAAAAGGAAACTGATGCTGCAGCGCAGGAAAAGCAACCACGCCGAGCACAACCATAAAGTACGCGCCAGCATTAATCCCAAGCGTATCGGAGGCTGCGAGCGGATTTTTCGTTATGGTCTGCAAAAGCGCTCCTGCCGCTGCTAGCGCGGCGCCGGCGATGATGCCGATCACCGTCCGCGGCATCCGGATATCCCAAAGCAGATTATGTTCCATCAGGTCTCCCTGCCGGTTCATTAAACCGTCAAACACGGTAGCTGCCGGAATCTGTGCTTCCCCAAAGCACAGGCTCAGCACAGACAGAACGAAAAGGGCGGCAAGGCCGCCCCCGAATATACCGATCATTCGCCAAATCATACCCAATGAGGCTTCGTTTTTGCGATTCGTCATCATCTCGCTCATTTCGTCAAAACATTTACGACTTGGTCAACGATCACTTTGGAGGAGATCGGTCCGCCGAACACCCATGTCGCGCTGTCGAGGGCATATGTACGTTTTTCTTTCACGAAGTTCAGGCCGTTCCATACGGAATTGTCTTTCAGCGCGCCTGCGAAAATGTCGTCGTCCTTTTGAACGATATAAAGCAGGTTCGTATCTTGAACGGCAGGCAGCGCTTCTACTGTCGAAGTGCTAAAGCCGTAAAGCTCGAAATTCTCGGATTTCCAATCGTTTTTCAGACCAATACGATCCAGTGTTTGCACCGCCAAAGAGTTGTCTGTGAACAAGCGCATCGTTGCAGCGTTCTGGTAGCTGAATGCTTGCGTGAGTACATAGTTCAAGCCGTCTTTGCCAGCTGCAGCCAGCTTTGTTTTCGCATCCGCATAATGCTGGTCGAGATCGGCAAGCACTTTATCGCCTTCCGGTGTTTTGCCTACTGCCGCAGCAATCGATTTGAACATATTGATCATTTCGGTGTACTGATCGCCTTGACCATCCGGCGGGTACAGGCTGAATATAAGTGTCGGCGCAATGCCTTTCAGCTGGTCGTAGATCGCTTCGTGGCTGTCCGTGTTCGCAATAATCAGATCAGGCTTCAAGGATGCGATTTTCTCGAGGCTTGGCTCGTGGCGGAGACCAACGTCTGTCACGCTTGCGTCAAGCGGAGCTTCGCCCGTTACCCACAGCTTATAGTTTTCATTGTCCGCGTTGCCGATAGGCTGCATGCCAAGCGCAATGATATCTTCCGTAAATGTCCATTCCAATACGACAACCTTTTGTGCCGGCTTATCCAGCGTGACTTCGCCTTTGGCATCCTTAACAACAATTGGGCCGGACGCCGCTTCAGTACTCGCATTGGTCTCAGCTGCATTGGTTTCGGCCGCATTGCCGTTTTTCTCGTTTCCTGCTGCTGTGTTAACCGAATTGTTCGCGCCGCAGCCAGCCGCAACCAGCATAACGACGATGACCATAATCAAGCTCATTAATCGTTTGTTCATTTCCTCTTACCCCCTATTTTTTTTAACCATTACATCTAAATTGAATGATAACCATTTTCGTTACGTTGATAATGATTATCATGTTCAAGAACTTTAGTAATCTTATAACCGTTTCAGCTATATGTCAATACAAAATTTTCTTCCTACAAACGAAAAGAAGAGCAGGAATCCTGCTCCCGCCCTTCTTCATAGCTGCTCCGTAGGCAGCGTATATTCATTCGTTATCAAAAAAGTTAGGCAAGTAAGCTTTGTTCGCTTCAAGCATCTCTTCTAGCAGCGCCTTCGCAACCGCTACGCTTGGAACGAGCGGATGATGCACCAGCGCTTGCAGCGCGATGCCTCTATCACCGCTGATCGCAGCTTCGATTGTCAGTGATTCATAGGTTTTTACGGCATGCATAAGCCCTGTGATTTGCTCGGGCACACGCTGCAGCGGCATCGGGATCGGCCCCTGCGCCGTAACGACACAGTTGACCTCAATGCTGGCATCCTCGGGCAGAAAATCGATAATATTGCCGTTTCTCACATTTAGCGTTTGAATATCCCGCTTATCCGTATAAAGGGCATGCATGAGATTGACCGCGGCTTCGGAGTAATAAGCGCCGCCGCGCTTCTCAAGCTGCTTCGGCTTCTCCTTCAAATTCACGTCCTTGTATAGCTCGAAAAGCTCCGCCTCCACCCGGCTGACGACTTCGGCGCGCGTGCCGTTTTTTGCAAGCGACTCGGTCATATCCGCAAGCATCGCATCCGTCATGTAGAAATAGCGAAGATAATACGTCGGCAGCGCGCCAAGCGAACGGAGGAAATCCGCATCCCAGTCAAAAGCGGTAACATTTGTAGCCGAATAATCCCTGCCGCCGCCAATCATCTCCTGCAGCTTATCTTCGCCATTCACGTATGCCGCCGTAATCCAGTGAAGATGGTTAATGCCGACGAACTCAGGCAAAACATCGCGTTCGCTTACGCCGTACTCTTTAGCGAGAAACTTCTGAAAGTTAATCGGGGAATTGCATAGCCCGACCGTCTTAACGCGGCTGTGCTTCTGCACCGCTTCCGTTACGATCCCTGCAGGATTCGTAAAATTCAGCATCCATGCATCGGGCGCCAGCTCTTCAATATCCTTGCAAATTTCTAATATGACCGGCACCGTGCGGAGCGCCTTGAACATGCCTCCCGGACCCGTCGTCTCCTGCCCGATGACACCGTGGGAAATCGGAATATGCTCATCGCGCCGCCTAGCCTCCAGCAGCCCTACCCGCATTTGCGTCGTCACAAAATCTGCGCCGGCAATCGCTTCGCGGCGGTTCAGCGTTAATTTCACTTCCATCGGCAATCCGGCTTTTTCAACCATACGCCTGGCAAGCTCACCGACAATCGCGAGCTTATGGCGGCCCTCCTCGATATCAACGAGCCACAGCTCGCTGATCGGCATCTCATCGTATTTTTTGATGAAGCCTTCCACGATTTCAGGCGTATACGAGGAACCGCCGCCAATGACGGCGACCTTTAGCGGTTTTTTGGACATGTGGACGTGCCTCCCTATCTATTAAAATGTTATTTTTCGCAGTGCGGAATCAACTGCTTCGCCGATGGCGATGCCGCTGCAATCCATGGCGCTCATCACGGCTCCGATGACCGGGTCGACCGTCAATCTTACGGTTTTCGCATGCGGCGCAGCTAGGGCCAGCGCTTCTTGGATCGCATCAACCATATGCGGGGAGCCTCCCCGCGAGAGCACGCTGCCCGTCAAAACAACATCGAAGCGCTCTTGCTCCATGCCAAGGCGCTTGATCAGCGCAAGGACTGCATTTGCATGCTCGCTGCCTGCTTCCCGCAGAATACGGATCGCGACCGCATCGCCGAGCGACGCCGCTTCAAACATGACCTTTGCAAGACTATGGGACGGTCGCTTGCCGTTATAAAGCGCGTCATCGTACATTTCTTGAATGGTCGCATAGCCTAGCCGCTCCGGAACGAGCTTGCTCAACAGCGTCGCCTGCTCCCTGCCCTCCGAGGCGCGAATGGCGCTGCGGAAAGCATGAACCGCAAGATCCGTGCCCGAGCCCTGCCCGTCGCCGAACAAATAGCCGAAGCCGCCATACTGAAGCTCTTCGCCTTGCGGATTGCGGGCTGCCGCATTAAATCCGGTGCCGCTAATGATGACTGCCCCGTACGATTGGTTTGTCCCGGCGCGCATGCCGATCATCGTATCGCATGCGATGGCGTATTGCTTATAGTCAAGCGATGCGATCATCGGGCGCAAAATCTCATAATCCGGCTCGCGATCGGCCCCGGCGAGCCCAAAATACGCAAACGTCACCTGCTCCTTCGTTGCGCCCGCTTCCTGCAAAGCCTGCCGGCAAGCATCATCAATGCTTGTTCTCGCTTGTTCAAACGCCGTTTGGTGGTTTCCGTTGCCGCCGAGCCCTCTGCCGAGCACCTGGCCTTTCTCGTCTACGAGCAGGGCGTGGGTTTTGCTGCCACCTGCATCTATTCCAAGGAAAATCATGACGTTCGCGCTCCTTTTTTTGTACTTTCTTCTATTTCTAGCATAACCGGCTGACGCCAGCCTTTGCGGCGAGAATTCGGTTCGCGTTGAAATAGAAGCATCGTATAACCATCTCATTTATACATTCTTCTATTTTAAAATAAAAAACACCGCTCTTCTAATGAAAAAGAACGATGTTCTGATACAATCTTACTGTTTTTATGTTCTAAGCTCCGAGGGCAGCCTGCCGATATGCTGTTTGAACAATCGGTTGAAATTAGATAAATTGCGGAAGCCGCATTCCGCTGCCACTTCGATAATCTTCATATCCGTGGATTCCAGCAGGTAAGCTGCCTGTCCCAGCCGGAGCTGGATTAAATAATCCATAGGCGAGGTGCCGACGACCTGCACGAACAGCGAGCTGAAGCGCGACGGGCTTAGATGCGCGGCATCAGCCAGCTCCGCAAGCGTCCATGGATGGGCAATAGCGGTCTCGATATCGCGCAGTACGCCTCGAATGGTTTCCGTTCCGCGCACATGCAGCGCTTCTTTTTTACTATTTTTCATAAAATAACGGTTGACGAACGCCAGCAGCTGAATGAGCTTTGCCCTCACAATGACTTCGAAATGCGGCTCCTTCCGCTCAAATTCAGCAGACATTTCCTTCAGGATAGCCCCAAGCCTCTCCAGCATAGGATGCGCTCTATCCAGCACATGGTCAAAACGCAGGCCGATATCGCGGAACGGATTGAGCAGCTCTGCGTCATAACGCTGCTCCAGCGCAAGGATGGAAGAATCAAACATGACGATGCTCATGACCAGTTCTTCCGCTTCAAAAGCGCGGTGCAAATCATTGGAATGAATGAGCACGATATCGCCCTGCCGGAAGTCATATCGGTTCCCGTTGATCAAGTAGTAGCCGCTTCCCTGCTCGATATAGTTAATTTCAAGCGCTTTGTGCCAGTGCAGCCTTTGAAAGGTTGGCGTAACCCCCACCGATTGCGAGATCATTATCGGAAAAGCCTGCGGCAGCGCAATCTCGTCTTTACTGACGGATGGCAGTAGTTCCATTGTATTCTCCTAAAAGGTTTGCGAAGGCAAACCTGGCTTCGTAAGCATTGACTTAGGTTTGCGATGCAAACCAGATTCGTAAGCTTGGACTTGAGTTTGCGATGCAAAGGTGTTCTATAAATTATAGCAGATAGGCTTGGTTGACAACATCTGAAACCCGGGAATAACATATAACCAACGGTTCGTAACCGATGGTTACTACAATACGGAGGTAGGGCTGCCCATGGCTTCAAAAAAGGAGCAACGTTCCGAGGAAACGAAACGCTTGATTATTTCCGCTGCCGAAAAGCTGTTCGCCGAGAAAGGCTATGAAGCGGTAACGATCAGAGAGATCGCCAAGGAAGCCGGCTGCTCGCATACGACGATCTATATTTATTTTCAGGATAAAGAGGCTTTGCTTCACGCCCTATCCATGCCCCGGCTGCTCCAGTTGAACGCTGCTCTAAATACGCTTGCAGCCGATGCCTTCCTATCCGCGGACGAGAAGCTGCGCCGCTTGAATGAACAACTTATTCGGTTCTGCTTGGACAACCGGAGCATGTATGCCCTATTTTTCGAGGCAAAACCAGCCCCTGTCGATGAACCGGAGTCAGATCTAGAGGTCAACCGGCTGCGCAATCAAATGTTCAATATTGTCGTTCAGCTCCTAAAAACGAATCTTAATTTGTCTGACGGCGATAAGCTTCTCAGCTGTTCACGCATTTATTTCTTTATGCTGCGAGGGATCATCGGCACATATACCCATTCGGAGCAGAGCGTCGAATCCATTATGGGCCGCCTTTCTCCTACCTTCAATGATGCCTTTGAAGCCTTGCTTTTCGGGTTCGGCAAGCAGATTAACGATTTAAGGGATGAGTCATGATATTTTCGATGACTTGCTTGATAAACGGATTGCGACGAAGGTGGCAGAGTAGAGGTTAGCTATCCTTCGGCTTGCGGTCGCACTTGACCATAAGCTTCCCCTAAGGGGCATACGGTCAATACACAGCTTATCATAGCTCGCACGATCTTATAAATCCGGAAAAAATAGCGTACTAAACTGTTGTCAGTTAGTACGCCATTTTGAGTGCATTCCTATTTTAATGTTGGACAGATTACCGCGTATTGTATTCTACAAAATAATAAGATAACCGGTATCGGCTGCCCCGTAATTGTTAAACCTTCTTTGTTGGATTGTCTTGGTAATATCCATCATTGTTGTTAATCGATGTATCACCATCTCCATCACGCCAGTAGCCTTCAACTTCTGTACCATCTGCTCGGGTATACCCTTCAACGTAATGGGAATTAACATGATGTTCCGCGTCAGCAGCAGTCGATTCCGTATCTATAGTGCTATCGGCAACATCGCCTTCTGCCCCTTCAGCTATATCAAGCCCTTCGATTATCCCAACTCCAACAATGGATACAACGGCAGTCGCGACTAACGCTTTCGCGCCCTTTTTTATCCGTGAAGAATCCTCTGTTTTAATCCCTTCTACAACGTCCTTACCATGAATATATGTACTCTTAACACCACTTACAACACCTTTAGCGGTATCCGCTACCGCTGTACCAACATCAGCCAATCCAGCATCACGCAAATTTTTATCTTCGGTCACAATGCCCTTTGCAGTATTGTATGTGCCTTCCGCAACCTGACCAAGCGTCGCGCCCGTATTCGCGGTAACTGAATGAATGCCTTCACCTATTTGCTGTAAATATTTATTCCCCGCAGCTTTACCTACAATTTGAAAAGGTGAGCTTAATAACAACCCTGCTGTTTCACCTAAAAACTTCCCTGTCCCTTTTAAGAAACCCATGCTTGTCACTCCCTAATATGATGTAGGTATATTATACCGTGCCACATGACCTACACAAGGGAATTAATGGTTGATTTGGTAATAGTAATGTTGCATTTAAGTTAATCCCTTTACATTTTTCGAAGTAAATTGAGTATCAACATACTCCATAAGTCTGCTTTGGCTGTAAATGTCAATTCCATTTCTCAATCACTGCTATACGACCTAATGGAGACAATTATCTGGGAAACATCTGACTTCCATAAAAAATACTCCCTTTTATTTGCTAAACAACGCAGATAAAAGAGAGTAATATTTTGCACTCTATTGTTGCAGGTGTACGTGGAATATCAATGTCGTCAACGCCGTAAACCCTTATATAACAAGGCTTCCGAGCGATTGACGACATTAATTATTTCCCGCCTATTCCCACTCGATCGTTGCAGGCGGTTTCGAAGTCACGTCGTAGACGATACGGTTAACGTTGTCTACTTCGTTAACGATACGTACAGAGATTTTCTCAAGAATATCCCAAGGGATACGTGCCCCCCCTCACTTGGTTATATTTTCGATAAAGGAAAGGAAATATCAAATACAGTTCCTTTTCCTACTTCACTTTTCACATTGATATTTCCCAACATACCTTTTATGAAGCTGTATGATACCATCATCCCAAGACCAGTACCTTTATCTTTGTTAGAATAATATGGCATTCCTAGACGACTAATTTGGTCATTTGTCATTCCTATTCCAGTATCGCTAATGGAGAGGATCACCTCATTGTTTCTCCTATAAGCTTCAATTTTAAGTACCCCTTTCTTATCTTCCATCGCTTCTAAACCATTTTTTGCAATATTAATGATGCTTTGCCTTAGCTTTTTCCGATCACCTAAAACTAACAAATTATTGTCATATTTCATCTTTACTTCTGCACCTATAAGATTTCCAAGGGATGTTAACACATTACAAATGTATTGAATTTCCTCACCTATATCCAATTTTTCTACTACCTCAGGATAAGGTTTTGCTAATGATAGGTAATCATTAATGATTTCCTCCGCACGATCAATTTCTTCTAAACAAATTCCTCCGTACATCTGTTTTTTGTCAGGATTTAGTTCTGTTTGAGTAAGTAGTTGAATAAATCCTCTAACTGTGGTCAGCGGATTTCTAATTTCATGCGCAACGGAAGCTGAAATAACACTTGCGATGTTCATTTTTTCTGAAAACATTAATTCTTTTTTTAGTTCAGCGTTTCTTCTAATAGATTCAATTATGTATACAGCTAAGCCCATGAATAAACTTTGAACAATATAAAACATAAAAGCAGATAGGAGATTATAATCAGAATCAATAATTAGAATACTTGATATGCCAATCATTTTACAAACAAAAGAAAGTATAAAGGATGTGAGAATTTTATTAATTAAACTATATGAATGATATTTTTTTGATAAAGATATAATTACCATGAATGATATAGTAGAGGAAATTAAATTTAAATAAGCGCCTGTGCCGCCAATCATAAAACGAACACTAATAAGGGAGAAAAATAACATGATGGAAATTTTGGAGTTTCCATAAAAACAACCCAATATCAAAGGAATAATTCTAAGATCAAATATTAAACCTTTTACTTCTACAGGAGGAAAGTACATACATAAAATCATTGGGGTGGCAAATAAAAAAAAGATGACTACGTTTTTTAAAGCTTTTTTCTCATTCATCTTTTCATGAATTGTAAATTGATAAAAAATTAATGGGAACAATATAAAGAAAATATTAAGTAGAAACTTGCTTAATTCATAGTTAAATCCCATAAACTCGCACCTCTTTTAAGTAACATAGCCTATCTCCTAATAATTACGGGTTAAAGTTTGTTCGGCAGGAGTCATTCCTTAACTTTGCAGAAAGATTATACCATGTACTTTCAATTTTGCATTCAAATTAATACTTTGCTATATCCAAGTAATGATGTCATTTAATACAAAACCAGATGTAGGAAAAAATCCTCATCTGGTTTTTGCATGTTCGCTTAGACGCTCTATTTCACACTGCGTAGCTTCTATTTCATTGATTTTAGTCATAAAAAAACTCCCTTCTATTTGCAAAAAAATGCAAATAAAAGAGAGTGAATTTTGATACTTTATTGTTGCAGGTGTACATGGAATCTCAATATCATCAACGCTGTAAGCCTTTATGTATCAAGGCTTCCAGGCGATTGACGACATTAATTATTTCCAGCCTATTCCCACTCGATCGTTGCAGGCGGTTTCGAAGTCACGTCGTAGACGATACGGTTAACGTTGTCTACTTCGTTTACGATACGCACCGAAATTTTCTCGAGCACATCCCAAGGAATACGCGCCCAGTCTGCTGTCATTCCATCGATGGAAGTAACCGCGCGGATACCAACGGTATAGGAATACGTACGGGCATCGCCCATAACGCCAACGCTCTTCATGTTAGGAAGCGCGGTGAAGTATTGCCAAATTTCACGGTCAAGACCTGCTTTTGCAATCTCGTCGCGCAAAATCGCATCGGATTCACGGACAATCAGAAGCTTGTCCTCCGTTACTTCGCCTAGGACACGAATCGCAAGACCCGGACCTGGGAACGGCTGACGCCAAACGATTGCTTCCGGCAAGCCGCACTCTTCGCCGACTTTACGCACCTCGTCCTTGAACAAAGCTTTAAGCGGTTCAACGAGCTTGAACTTAATGTCTTCAGGCAAACCGCCAACGTTATGGTGAGATTTGATCGTTTGCGCCGTAGCCGTACCGCTTTCCACGATATCCGTATAAAGCGTGCCTTGCGCCAAAAATTCAAAGTCATCCAATTTATCGGACTCTTCTTGGAACACGTAAATGAACTCGTTGCCGATAATTTTACGTTTTTGCTCCGGATCCTCTACGCCCTTCAGTTTGCTTAGGAAACGCTCCTGCGCGTCGATCTTAAGCACCTTCATGTCGAATTTGCCAACGAAGGTTTCCATAACGCCCTCGGCTTCGCCTTTGCGGAGCATGCCGTGGTCGATAAACATACAAGTGAGCTGATCGCCGATCGCTTTGTGAAGCAGGATCGCAACAACCGAAGAATCTACGCCGCCGGAAAGCGCGCATAGAACCTTTTTGTCACCAACCTCGTTACGGATATCACGGATCGCGTCTTCAATGAACGATTCCATCGTCCATGTGCCGTCGCAATCACAAACGTTGTATAGGAAATTGCGGATCATCTCGTTACCAAACTCAGAGTGGCGAACCTCCGGATGGAATTGAACCGCGTAGAATTGACGTTCTTTATTGCTCATTGCTGCTACAGGAGCATGCTCCGTGCTTGCGTCAACCGCAAAGCCTGCTGGCAGCTCGACAACGTGATCGCCGTGGCTCATCCATACCGTTTGAACCTTATCGAGTCCAAAGCCGATTTGGGAACCTTCGATAAACTCAACCTCTGCTTTGCCGTACTCGCGTTTGCCCGCGCGCTCAACCTTGCCCTCGAGCTGGTGAGACATAAGCTGCATACCGTAGCAAATTCCAAAAATCGGAATGTTCAAATCATAAATCGCAGGATCCACCATTGGTGAATTTTCTTCGTAAACGCTAGCCGGTCCTCCCGAGAATACAATACCTTTCGGCTGCAATTCACGGATCCGTTCTACCGGCGTGTTGTAAGGCAATAGCTCGCTGTATACGCCCAAATCGCGAATACGGCGCGCAATCAGCTGATTGTATTGGCCTCCAAAATCGAGAACAACGATGATTTCATTTTGCTTAGTCATTACCGAGCCTCCCTCAAATTATGTAGTAATTATATATAAGGCGGTTTGAGCGAGTCAAGGCGAATCCACGTGACAATTCGTAGGAGAAGCTTCCGCGGCCTATTGGGGCGGGGGAAATCCGGTTAGATTGGAGGAATTAGGGGGTGGCTGATACGGTGAATTGGAGTGGGGAATTTGTGGTGATGAGTTGAATCGGGACAATGGGACGATTGGAGGATGTAGAGTTTAAATGGAACAGGGAGAGTTTGGAGGATGTTGAGCTTAGTTGGAACAGGGAAAGATTCAGATGGGCATTTGGTTGATGTTGGAGTGGTGGTGATAGAGTTGGAACAGTGCGGGAATGCAGCTTGATTTATGGCTATGGAGCGGTGCTGATGCTTGATTCCAAGCTATGGAGCGGTGCAACGCAGTTTTAACTTAGAGAAGGAATAAACAGCAAATAACAGGAAAAACTCCATCTAATTTTCACTTAATCGATTATCTTAGCATTTAACGGGATTTTCTCCCGGTAATTCAACCAAATGCCCACTATCCGGGCCATAATGATCAAATTAGATGGAGAAATTCCAGCTACGTGGGTTGATATACGTAATTAGGTGAAATTAGCAGGAGAATTTCCTGTTAATTATATTACTTGTTTACTCTTATATAGGTTTAAACACACGTTTCTGCTCGTCTATGCTAGCGACTCAGATCCAAGGTTCCATTACGGCAATAAACAAGAAATTGAGCTCAGCCATTTCCAATTAGTTGGACGCCTTTACGGCAGACGATCGTTTGGTTTTGTGGACAGGCTGCTTATCCAGTACGCGCAAAACGGTGCGCAGCGCAGCAGGCGTCGGCGCGCCGGGCCACGGGCCTGGAGCAGCAAAATGCGCCTCCTCTATCCAGCTCGTCAACTGACGCAGGGCATCCTGCTGCTCCGCCGCCAGCATCGGCTCGGCGGCGCTTGCATATTCACGCACCGTTATTCCCTGCGCGTGCACGCCGAAACGGCGATGCAGCAGCGGCGCCACCGTGTCGGCGACGGCAATAAAGCTCGCGCGCACACGCCCTTCGGCGCTGCGCGGCATTTTTGCATGCCGCGGCGCAAGCTCCGCCGCGGCACTGCTGTCCGTCACAGGTTCATGTGACGGGTAGGGCGCGGCTGCGCCGGCGAGCTTCGCGCCGCCGGCGTATGCCGCGCCATAACGGCGCAGTGCCAGCGAAAGGCGGAGCCGCTGGCGCTGCGCCGCAGCAATGGCCGCGACCGCAAGCACCAGCGCGGCCGCGCCTGCGGCAGCTGCAGCGGCGGGCGATGCCGCCGCCGCGCTTTTGGCGGCGCTCTGCGCCGCTTGCGCGAGGGCGTCTGCCCCGCGCGCAACGGTAGAGGCGGCTTGCTCAGCCGCCGCCTCAGCCCATGCAGCGAGGCCCGCTATGCTCGCCTCGCTAAGCCCAAATGCATCGCTGCCGACGCCGCTCGCCAAAGCCGCTCCCGCTGCACCCATCGCGGGAGCAGCAAGCGCGCCGCCAGCAGAACCGGCGGACGCGACATTCAAGACGCCGCTGATTCCCGGCGTCGGATCGAAGGGCACCCAGCCTGCGCCTGGGAAATATACCTCAACCCAGGCATGCGCGTCAGAACCCCTCACTTCGTAATTCACCAGCTTCATGCTCTCAACATCTGAAGCACTTTCCGATTTCCCTGCGCTTAGCGCATCTACGCTCACACTCCCTCGAGCACTTTCATCCGCGCTTAGCGCATCACTGCTCAATCTTCCACCGTCAACACCATCACCACCCAAGTTCTCCCCAACCGGAGTTCCGGCAGTAAAGCCCTTCACCCACCTTGCGGGGATACCCTGCGAGCGAAGCAAAACTACCATCGCAGTAGAGAAATGCACGCAGTAGCCTTGGCGCTGCTCGAAGAGGAAGTGATCGACGAAGTCGCTGCCTTCCGGAGGCAGCGCGCTTCCATCCAGCGTGTAGCTATAACTCGCTTTCAAAAAATCCTCAATCGCCTTGACTTGATCATACCGGCTCGTTACCCCGCCGCCTGCCACTTCCGCGGCTAAAGCCACGACTCGGCCGGACAAGGATGAAGGCAGCTGCAAGTAGGGCTCAAGCTCCGCTGCGGTTTCCTCCGCACCGGAAGAAGCCGTACCCCCGTCCGCAGCCAGACTGCCTTCACTTCCGCTGCCCAGCGCACGCAGCTGCGCTCCGTCGGTTACCGGAAGCACGCTTTCTACGGTATACCGTTCCACCTTCGTCTTGTCCGACTGGGCATATAGGGAGCTTTTATCGTCATTATAGACGTAACTGCCAAGCTTGCGGCGAGGATCAGCAGCGATAAGCTCGGTTACATATCCATGGAAACCCGATGAAAAGAGAGGCATGCCCGCTGTCGGCTCAGACCAAACGACCGTTTGCCGAATCACCGGCCCTGTCAGTTTGTTCCCAGCCTCTGCGGAAGCCTCAGCCGACGCTGCCGTATCGCTGTCCTTCACGGGCAGCAGCACGGGGCTGCCCGCGGTATCCACCCAACCGCGACCGTCATATACCTGTTTCGATTCACCGCGCCAGTAGGCCTTTGCCGTAGAACTTCCCGTAAATAGGACTTGGTTGTCCTTGCGCACGGGCGCGCCAAGCTGGCTGTCATCAAAACCATAGCCAGTAAATGCCCCGCCAAGCCGATCAAAACCCGTTTGCCCCATCACCGTTATGGACCCTTGTTGATTGCCAAGGGAATGAATCTTTTGCTCAAGGCGATCATTGAGCGACGCCGTCCAGCCCGGGGGCGGCATAGAGGCTTCGCGCCCGCCCGCAAACAGCATGCTGCAGCCAAGAATCATCAACACTACAAATACCGAGCCCGACAGCCAGCGCATATCCAATCGCTTAAGCTTGCCTACGCCCGTCTCAATGATGCGCTGTACACGCGGCACGGCCACAATGCTGCCAAGCAGCAGTCCTTCCGCAACGGTGCGAATTAAGCCGCCCATGACATCGAGGCCGAGCCATACATGCAGCGTAATTAAATAAACCAACGTAAGGCATGCGATCCCAAGCGCAGTTTGACGCATCCACAACAAAGCCTGAAGGGCAGGAGCAAGCATCGCCCAGCCAATAAACAACAGCAGCGTCCGCAGCTCTCCAGACATCGCCCACAGACCGTTTTGCGCCAGCAGGACAAAATGCTCCTTCAGCATCACCGGAAAACCAATCAGCCATTGCAGGCTGCCTTGATCCGCACCCTTATAAAGCCACATTAGGCTCAGGATGCACAAGAGAGTATTCATAGGAAGAGTGACCGCAAGCGGCATGCGAAATAAGCCAGCGAGCAAGACAAAGCCGATAACGAGCAGCAGCGGCACCGGATTATATATCATTGACCACTCCCCTGCGTTTACCCATGGGAGCAGCCATTCGGCAAGCAGGCCGAACAGCAGCAAGCTGGTCATGAACCGGTAGCCGAGAGACTCTTCGGGAGCTTCGCCGCGCATTGGATTGCGATCAGCCTGCAGCCCTTTTCCCGTTCTTCCGGCCACATCGCTTTTATGCAAACTCATGCGCTTCACCCCCTTCCTCGGCGTAAGGAAGCGCGGCCATGCTCGCGGGAACATGCAGCCACGTCAATTTGACGCCGCCGCTCTCCAGCCACTTCTGCTGCTCCCGCATCGCGAAGGAGGGTATGTTGCTGCGCGTCACAATAAAGAGCTCCAGCCTGCAGCCATGCTCGGCTGCGTAGCCCGCCAGCTCTCCCCAGCTTCGCCCGCCCCTCCAATCCGCAGTGAAAACAAGGATCGTGCAACCGCGGGTCAGCATTTTCGATCCGCGAACAAAGCTTCCGGCCAAAGAGCCCTTTCCTTCTGCCCGAAGCAATGCCATCGCATGCAGCATTCCGGAAATGCCATCCTCCGTGCGGTCATCGACAGGCGATTGAATCGCCTGCCCGCCTTGACCGAGCAGCAGCGTTACGCCGCTTCCCAGCCAGGCTGCCTTGGTCACGGCAAGCGCAGCCCAGCCCACGCAAGCATCGAATAAGCGATCATCCTTATCATAGGCGGAAGCCAGCGTATCGACCGCAATAAAGGTTTGAACAGGCTGTTCCGGCGTATAAACTTTGGTATGAAGGCCTCGTCCTTTGGCTGCGCTCCGCCAATCCAAATGCCGAAGCGAATCGCCTTCCCGGTATGGACGGCTATCCGGGCCCATTCCGGCTGCCCGCACCGCTGCTTCGATTTCTTCGCGACCCGCTTCCCCGCGGCGATCGAGCGCTTCACCTGTCAGCGGAGAAGGCACGGCATAAATAGCTGCCCCTCCCGCGCGTTCTGCTTTTGTTCCAATCTCCGCCTGCGGGATTCCCGGCAGCACGATGAACTCCGACTTGCACTTCACCCGCTTGTGGATCGCCGTGAGTCCGAGCCAATCGCCTACCGTAACCGTTACATGCTCGAAAGGATGCCTACCGCGGCGCAATTTATGCAGCGTATAACGGTAGGTCGTCTCTTTGCGGAGCGCAGGGGTAAACACCGTACGGATACTTATTTTGCGATTAGCCGCAGAGCTTTCGTTCATCGTTTCATCATGAACCGCTATCCATACGAATGGAATCAGAAAGGAGCGCTTTAACGTCAAGCTGATGACAAGCTGCCCGCCCTCGCGAGTCAATTCCTGAGATAAAACCCGCGCAGCGCTAAAGCCTGCCGCAGCCATAGCAGGCGCTAATCCGCTAACTGCCATAATCATGGTCAGGACGGCGGCCATAAACCATTCCACGGCGCCGCCCCGCAGCAGGATGGCTGCCGCGCATCCTATCCAGCCCGCGCCGATAATGGCCCAAGCGAGCCATCTTGTACGATAACCACGGGCATTCCGTTCCTCGGTCACAGGCTCATTTTTGTTCATTTGAGCGGCTGCCGCCCGTGTTTGGACACCGGCACCCGCACACTGGTCCTTCATTGATTCGGCTTGCGGGTTTATGCTTTCAGCGATACCGTCTTCCTGCTCCCCGCTCTGCAATAAGCCATCTTGAAACGGTGCATTCATCGGCGCTTCCCGCTTCCCGCTGCTGCCGGCACCTTACAATCGCGGATCGTCCGCTTAATGACCGCCGCCGCATCAACGCCTGTTGCGGAGGCATTGAACCGTAGCGACAGCCGGTGAGGCAGCACGGCTTCTGCCGTTGCAAGCAAATCATCCGGCACCGCGTAGCCGCGTCCTTCCATATAGGCATTAGCCTGGGAGGCCCGCAGCCAATCGCGCAGCGCGCGCGGGCTTAAGCCAAGCACGACCTCTGGCGCTCGGCGGGTCGCATCCGCTACCTGCACCATGTATTCAAGCAGCGCGGGATGCATGTGGGTCTGCCTTGCCTCCGCCTGCATTTGCAGCCATTCCTCTGTCGCGATGACGGGACGCAGCCGCTCAGGCTCGATCCGATTGCCGTCGGCGTATTGCTCGAGCATCCGCTTCTCTTCGAAAGAACCGGGGTAACCGATGGTCAGCCGCATCATAAAGCGATCCAGCTGCGCTTCCGGCAGCGTATTCGTCCCCTCGAAGCTCAGCGGGTTTTGTGTCGCAATCAGCATAAAAGGAACCGGCAGCTTGCGGGTTTTCCCCTCCACCGTGACACGTCTTTCTTCCATCGCTTCAAGCAGCGCGGACTGCGTGCGGGGCGATGTCCGGTTAATTTCATCGGCCAGCACCACATTGCCCATAATGGGACCTGGACGATACACAAGCTCGCTCGTACGGGTATCCAGCACGACTCCGCCAACGATATCGGCCGGGAGCATATCGGATGTAAACTGTATTCTTTTGAAATCGCCGCCTACCGCTCTCGCAAATGCCTGAGCCAGAAGCGTTTTGCCAACGCCAGGCACATCCTCTAGCAGTACATGTCCGCCTGCCAGCAGCGCGGTTAACGTATGACGGATAACCTGCTGCTTGCCTAGCAATACGCTCTCTACCTTCACTAGCAATCGATGAAGCAGCACCTGCGGCGCTTCCGGCCAATGGCTATTACGGTCTTCTTTCGAATCCTCTGAAAATTGGGGAGAAATCATCGTATCATTCGCCTCCTGAAAAATAAATCTATCTATTTTTCAGTTTCCCCAGCTTTCTCTCTCTTTAGACCTGCTAGAAGACCTTTCTGTTACTCCGTGAGCCATATTTCCCGCAGTTGATCGCTATACACATATTTCGTGATCTGGATTCCGAATTTATGCAGCGCTGCGCGCACGGGCACAATGACCTGGCCTTTATCGGACGTATGAATTTCATTACCCGTCAGCGACAGCACCCGGTTTCCTTCGAAATAGGCATCGATCAGTCCATTATCTACATCAAGCGCTATGCTTCCGCCAACCCATTCTGTAAGTTTCCGCAGCGATACCTCGATAGCCCCGTTTGTTACGCCGTATTCGCCTGCCTTTAGTACCAACATTTCCTCTCCGCGGTGCAAAATAAGATCCGGCGCATTCGCCGCTGCTTGCGCCAATGCGCTTTCCCTGGCAAGCTTTTCCGAGAACTGGACAAGCTTTTTTATTTCTGGCTTGGTGACACTTGCCCTGCTCCATTTCAACTTATCCGCCGGCTTGAATTGAATCGGCTTTACTTCATCCGTTATTTTGGCAAAAGCATAACCTTTGCTTTTATAATATTTAATGATTGCCGGAAGCGCCTTGACCGACTCCTCGTGCCCCGCGCTGTCATGAAGCAAAACGTTCAGCTTGCTCGCAAGCTTAGAACCTTGGATCGTCGTCAAAATCTCAGATGCAGGTACGCCCTGCTGCTTCGAATCTCCACTGTCCACATTCCAGTCATGCACCTGGTAGCCCGCCGCAGCCATTGCATCGAAGTAGCCCTGATCAAAATTGGTGTATGTCCCGCCAGGCGTCCGAAAAAGTATCGTCCTGACGCCTGTTGTTTGGTATATGGCCTTATCGGTTTTCATGACCTGCTCTGCAAACTCGGCAAAGCTCCCATATAAACGCTCATATTTATGATCAAACGTATGATTGCCGATCGCATGGCCTTCTGCGATGATCCGCTTCGCTATATCCGGCTGCTTCAGCACATGCTCGCCCAAAACAAAAAAGGTCGCGGAAATGCCTTCCTGCTTCAATAGATCAAGGACCTGTTCGGTATTTTTGCTCGGACCGTCATCGAAGGTCAAAAATACGGTTTTCTGTTTTGTCTCTGCTTTTTCTGCCAATATGGGTTCACTTGGCTTCTCTAACGCGGCTGCGGCCGGTTTGTCTTTTGCCAGCTGCTGCTTTGTTTCATAGGATGCATGCGCAGCTAAAAACGGCTTGGCTTCATAATGAGCAGCAGATATTGATACGGCTTCGCTTGCCTGCACCGTCTCCCGCTCCATTGCCGCATTGCTCTGATCACCGGCAAAGCTCCCAAGCTCAATCAAGCCGACCCACATCATCACTGCACAAATTGCCACCCTCAACATACGCCGCATTCGATGTGCCACCCTTCTCTACCTATGAATAGGAACTCTCATGTATTCTGATAGATTATATGAGCCGCTTCTCTAGTAAATGACTGTTTCTCTTAAATGATGAGATACATTCCAACCTTCCAAATAAAAAAAGCCAAACACAGCTGCCGCTTGTTGTGTTTGGCTTTCGTCTTATTTTTGTCATGGGTGTAAAGTTACTCTATTTTTCCTCATCTACTGCAATGTAAACTGCGGAAATGTGATCTACCTCTTAATCCGCAACGTTTACGCTATAGATATTATTATCCTTATCATAAGGAAATTCGTTTTTGAAATAAAGAAGATCGCCTTCGCGCTTCATGAATTTGAGGAAATCGCCGCGGTATGGCGTATCATTATACGCTACATACTCCTGATGCCGAGCATCAAGCAGCTCCTTGTATAAGACCGTAACCGCGCTGGTTCCCCTGTCTACCAGCTTCAAAATGCCATCCTTATTCCCACGCAGCAGAAATACATCCTTGTCGAAGTACTCGACGAAATACTCATCCGCTTCTCCGCCAAGCTTCACTAAATCGATGGTTTCGAGCAATTTTCCTGTCCCGTCCTCGATGATTCTCAGCGTTTTTCCGTCGATCAATAACAGCTGGCTGCCCAGCTTCGTTACATTTACTTCTACGCGATTCCAATAATGCACGCTAGCTTGATGAATAACCTTGCCCTCTTTCACGACAATCGTGAAATATTGATTATTCAAGTGCGGCTCTCCGTAATGATCGGCAAAAGAAATGATTAACAGTCCGCCAGGCGTTCTTTCAAAATTCGAAGACAGATACTCCTTAATCGAAGTACCGAGCTTTGCCAGCTCGCGTCGTACGCCTTTGCCGTCCGTCACATATAGATTACCGCTTTTTCCTTCAACCGTATATTTTAATCCCTCATGGACAAAATCATATTTCCTGAACGTTTGCAGCTGTTCTGCCTTTAGCGTCTTAGTCGGCGCATCCCATGTCAAACGGCCGCCGCCCAGCGCCTGGACAGCGAAACGCGCCGGTATGTAGAGCTCCTTCTCGAACAGAAAAGGCGCGCCCGGAAGCTTCACCATCTTCCCGTCAAGCATCCCTGTCAGACTGCCTACCCGAACTGCCAACGACTTGTTCCAGCCGTTGAACTGCGCTCGTTTGCCCGTGGCATCCCAGCTTAGGTCCAGCTTAAAATAAGCCGTCATACGCGTCAGAGGCACGAATGTGACCCCATTTTTCACAAGGGCGCTTCCCCCTAAGCTTCCGCTCTCCATCCAGTGGAACTCGTATTTGCCTTGGGCAGCTGCACCAGCTGTAGCCGGAAGAATAAGCAATAAGGCCAGAATGAAGATTGTTATGCTCCGCTTCACTTTCAATCATCCCCTCTTATTCATTAAAATGGGTTTTCGATAATTAATAACGCTTATAGGGTTGGAAAGGTTGCGAACGTATTGATGAATGCCAGAAACGCAAACAGCCGAGCAGAGATTGCTTCTCTGCTCGGCTGTTTATGCAATTATGATCAGGCATTGCTGCTCTTAAAACGCAGCTACGATCGCGCCTTTATACGTATCTTCGATAAATTTCTTTACTTCCGGCGAACGAAGCGCCGCTGCAAGCTTCTGCATCGCTTCGGAATCTTTATTATCCGGACGAGCAACAAGAATGTTTACGTAAGGAGAGTCGCTGCCTTCAATGAACAGCGCGTCATCCGTCGGAACAAGATCCGCCTCAAGCGCGTAATTCGTATTGATTAGGGCAAGATCAACCTCGCCGAGTACACGCGGAAGAGTAGCTGCTTCAACTTCTGTAATGTCGAGCTTTTTCGCATTTTCGGTAATGTCTGCAACGGTCCCGTTAACGCCAACGCCGTCTTTAAGCTTGATTAGGCCATTTTCTGCCATCAAAGCAAGCGCGCGGCCGCCATTCGAAGGGTCGTTCGGAATTACGACTTTTGCGCCTTCTTTAAGCTCTTCCAGCTTTGTGATTTTTTTCGAGTACGCGCCGAAAGGCTCAATGTGCACGCCTGCTACGTTAACAAGGTCATAACCTTTGTCCTTGTTAAACTGCTCGAGATAAGGCATATGCTGAAAAAAGTTCGCGTCGATTTGTTTCTCAAAAAGCTGGGTATTTGGCTGTACATAATCATTGAATTCGATGATTTCCAGTTCAACGCCCTGTTCTTTCAAGATAGGCTTCACGAATTCCAGCAGCTCCGCATGCGGCACGGGAGTTGCGCCTACCTTCAGCTTAACGGCCGATGGCGTTTCTGCCCCCGTACCGCTCGTATCGTTCTCGGTATTTTTGTCTTGTCCGCAGGCGGCCAGTGTAAACATCAGCATCATCGTTAAAATCAAATAGCTTGTCTTCTTCATGTTCATTCCTCCAATGTTGTATTGCTTTCTAAGCTGTAATGCTTTCTAACTTTCTACTTCCTGCTGTAGCGCCGAACCAGCGCGTCGCCAATCGTCTGAAGCACCTGAACAAGCACGATCAGCAGCACAACCGTCACGAGCATCACATCGGTTTGAAACCGCTGGTAGCCGTAACGAAGCGCTAAGTCGCCCAGTCCCCCGCCGCCGATTACGCCTGACATGGCCGTGTAGGAGACGAGCGTTACCGCCGTAATGGTTACGGCCGCAAGCAAGCTTGGGCTGGATTCCCGGAGCAGCACGCGCCGCACAATATCCCATTTCGAAGCGCCCATCGCTTGGGCAGCCTCAATCACGCCGCGGTCCACCTCGCGCAGCGACGTTTCCACCAGCCTTGCGAAGAAAGGTGTGGCGGCTACGACGAGCGGCGGAATCGAGCCCTCTACGCCAAGCGTCGTTCCTGTAATCAGCTTAGTAACAGGCATGATCATAATCATCAGGATGACGAACGGAACGGAACGCAGCACGTTGACAATAAAAGAGAGCACCCCATAAACCACCGGCTGCTGCAGCAGCTGTCTGCGAGAGGTTAGAAACAAGATGATGCCGAGAATTAAGCCGAAAATAATCGTAAACAAAAGCGAGGCCGACAGCATATAGAGAGTATCCTTCGATGCCTCTCCTATTTCCGGCCAGCGCACGTTTTCAAAGCTCATCATATCGCCTCCACCTCCAGCCCGTCCTTGCGCAGAACGTCAATCACGGTCTCGATTTCTGCATCGCTGCCGATCAGCTCGACAATAAGCTGGCCATACGGCGTCTGCTTCATCCGGGATACCGTTCCTTGCAAAATGGCGAATTGGACGGATGTCGGCTTCACGGCATTATAAAGAATCGGCTCATATGTCAAATCGCCGATGTAGGTCATGCGCAATAGACGCCCTGTGCGCTGGCGCAATAGCTGTCCGTTTACTCCGCTGTCCGCCACTTGATCAACAAACTCGCGGGTCACCGAATGCTCGGGCTTTAGAAAGACATGCAGCACTTCGCCTATCTCGACGATTTCCCCTTGGTCTATCACGGCTACGCGGTCACAGATCGAACGAATGACATTCATTTCATGCGTAATGAGCAGGATGGTAATGCCCAGCTTCGCGTTAATATCGAGCAGCAGCGACAAAATCGAATTCGTCGTTTGCGGATCGAGCGCCGATGTCGCTTCGTCGCACAGCAATACGTCCGGATTGTTGGCAAGCGCCCTGGCTATGCCGACTCTCTGCTTTTGTCCCCCGGATAGCTGCGCGGGATATTTATCCGCATGCCCCTCTAGCTGAACCAGCTTCAGAAGCTCATCCACCCGTTTATTCATCTCTGTTTTGGATAGCTTTGCAAGCGCGAGCGGAAAAGCGATGTTATCTCTAACCGTGGACATCGACAGCAGGTTAAAATGCTGGAAAATCATCCCGATGCGTCTCCGCTGCTGCTGCAGCTGCCGTTCAGACAAACCAGTAAGCTCAACGCCGCCTACCGTTACTTTGCCCGTTGTCGGCTTCTCCAGCAAATTGACGCAGCGCAGAAGCGTGCTTTTCCCTGCTCCGGAATGGCCGATGATGCCGAATATTTCACCCTTATGGACCGTTAAACTAACGTCACGGACCGCTTCTACCGAAACCGTCCCTACCCGATACGATTTTTTGATGTTGTTTAGCCTGATCAGTCTAATAACCCCCTATCGAACAAGCAAAACCATATTGTATAAATGTGTCAGGCATCCCGTCAATGTATAAAATATTCCATTTCATTCATATACCCCGATCATAAGGCGATTAAGCGGCTTAAATGAATTTTCTTTATTGTCTCCTGAGCCCAATTATTTACTCTTTCAAGAACTGCCCGAACAACAAAGTAACAAATAAGCCTATCCCTCCGTTAAGCTGGATAGGCTTATTTAGTTTGCGGATCGCTTGCCGCTTAGCGTTGTGCAGCCTGCTGTAATTGCTGTACTGCTTCAAGCACCTGCAGCGTATGTCCCTTGACTCTCACCTTGCGCCATTCTTGCACCAGCTTGCCCGCTGCGTCGATTAGAAAGGTCGACCTTACGAGTCCCATATACTCTCTGCCATAAAGCTTCTTTAACTGCCATACGCCGTAAAGCTCGCACACGGCATGCTCGATATCTGCCAGCAGCAGGAAGGGCAGCTCTTTTTTTGCGATAAAATTTTGATGCGATTTAACCGTATCGAGGCTGATTCCCAAAATAACGGTATTGTGTTTAAGCATTTCCGCGTTCGCATCGCGAAAGTCGCAGGACTCTTGGATGCAGGCAGTCGTCATATCCTTGGGATAAAAATAAAGGACGACATTTTTCCCGCGGTAATCGCTTAACGAGACGTTCTCCCCGTTTGAAGCCGGCAGGTTAAAATCCGGAGCCGATTCTCCTATTTGAAGCTGTGTCATTGCTAAACCTCCATCAAGCACTCTTTATTTGCTGCCTTATTCGCGAGTGAAAAGCGCAAGCTAGGAGCCTGCACCCCGGTAACGCTTTACGCCATGGTTCCATAGCCAGAGCCCCAACGAGAACACGATGATGCCCATGACGGGCGTCAAAAGCGCGAGCTGAGAAAGATCATCGGCTTTTTTCTCGAGGAAATAAGAAGCGGGAATCACGCCGACGAATGCAAATGGCAGCAGCCAGGTAAGAACGAAGCGAATCATTTTGTTATAAATGTTAACCGGATAGCGTCCGTAGTTTTGAATGTTGTACATAAGCGGCACGATGCCGGTCGGCGCATCCGAATAAAAGGAAATTGCGCTGAGCGCGGTATAAAGCCCCGCATAAATAAGGACTGCGCCTAAGATGAGCAGCAGAAGCACGAGTACGTCAAGCACTTGGAACGGCAGATCGAGCTGCGTCCAGCAAAGCGCCATGATGATGGCCCCGACGAAGGAGCCGATTAACGAAGGCGGATCTACGTTTTCAAGCAGCACCTGATACAGACTGTGCGCCGGCCTGGTAAGCACGCGGTCCATTTCTCCTTTTACGATATAACGTTCGCTGAAATTCCATATGCTGAAGAAGGTGCTGAACACGCCGTAGGGAATCATGAAAAACCCATAAACAAATACAACCTCTGCCTCTGACCAGCCGCCAAGCGAAGGCGTATGCTGGAACACGATCAAGATGAAGATCAGGTTCATCCCTTGGAACAATAAATCGGACAGCACCTCGACCCAAAAATCTGCCCGGTACGTTAACCGCGTTTTCGCGTAATTTTTAATATATTCCCAAAATAAAGATGCATATCTCATGTCTGTTACCCCCCTTGCACGAACAGCCGTCTACGAGCGGCGCGCCACGTCAGCCATATCGGCACCAGCAAACCTACAAACCATAACACTTGAATGCCAAACACATGCAGCACCTCGCTGCTTGGCGTTCTTCCCGTAAATACGGAGCTTGGCAAATAAGTGATCGCTTGGAACGGCAGCCACTGCATGATTGCAGACAGCCACCCCGGGAAGAAGGCAATCGGCACGACCACGCCGGAGAACAAATCGACCATTACCCGCTTCATCCGCATCATGCCCTCGTTGTTTTCGACAAAAAACGCAAATAAGCCGGTCAAAATATTAATTTGCGAGTTAATCAGAAAGCTAAAGAACAGCATGACTAAATAAATAAGCCATGTCATTGGATCTGTCGGAAGCGTGACCGGGAAGATGAGACAAACGATAATCATCCCCGGGATCATAAACAGCAGCATGCGGAAGAGACCCTCGCCGAACCCCTGCATCATTTTTACGAATAAATAGGAATACGGCCTGATTAATTGAACCGCCACGCTACCGTCCCTAATCTCATTTGCGATCTCGCGATCCAAATTGTTGAAATAAAAGGCACGCGCCATCCACGATACCGCCACATAGGTCGTCATCTGCGTCACCGTAAAACCGGCGAGCGTTTCCTTGTCCCCGTAAATCGCCTGCCACAGAAAGTAATAAGCGCCGATGTTAATCGCATAAATAATGATACCGCTGTAATAATTAACGCGGTAAGCAAGCATCATGATAAATCGAATCCGAATAAAATCGATATAAGCGCTCATCATGATTGAACCGACTCCTTGGAGGTTGACGCGGAACCGGAGGAATAAATACTTCGGACGATATCATCCGTATTCGTTTCAATAATTTTGATATCGCGAATTTCTACGCCGCCTACTACGCAGGATAAAGCATCGGAAACATTAACCGCATGCGGCAGCCACATTTTTGCCGTAACCTCGTTTTCCATCGTCCAGGTGACATCGAGGGATTCCGTTAGCTGCTGCAGCTTGGCCAGCTGCGTGTGACCAGCGAATTGGAACTGTATTTCACGGCCCTTGCTCCAGCGGTTCTTCAGATCGTCCAGACCGCCGTCATAGATGATGCGGCCGTCATCCAGCATGATGACACGCGAGCAAAGCGCTTCGATATCCTGCAAATCATGGGTAGTCAGCAAAATAGTCGTTCCCTGCTCTCTGTTCATTTGCATGAGAAAGTCGCGGATTTCGGTCTTCACGACAATGTCGAGACCAATCGTCGGCTCATCCAGGAACAGGATGGACGGATTATGAAGCAGCGAAGCGACAAGCTCGCAGCGCATCCGCTGGCCTAAGCTTAGCTTGCGTACCGGACGGTTGAGCAAATCGCCAAGCTGCAGTCTTTCGACAAGCTCGTTCAGGCGTTTGCGGAAATCAGCCTCCGATACCCGGTATACCTTGCGCAGCAGCTGGAAGGATTCGATGACGCCGATGTCCCACCACAGCTGGGAGCGCTGTCCGAATACAACGCCAATGCCGTTCACGAACTTCTCGCGGTCCTTGAACGGCACGTAGCCGTTCACCTTGAGTTCGCCTGACGTAGGCACCAAAATACCGGTCAGCATTTTAATCGTTGTCGACTTGCCGGCTCCGTTCTCTCCGATATAACCGCAGATTTCGCCCTGCGGGATTTGAAAGGAAATATCTTTAACCGCCGTTACCTCATTGTACTCGCGTTTAAACAAGTCCTTGAGTGCGCCGGATAAGCCTTCACGATTTTTCTGCACGCTGAATTGCTTGCGTAAATCTTTTACATCTATGGCTAGCATTGTTTCTTAAAGCCCCTCTCGCTTCGACATTTCCTAGGAAATACCGATCTTTATTTACCTAAAACGATAAAACTTGCTCTACATGTCGTTCAGCTTTATAATTTTATGATATGTAATCATACATTAGTTCACGCCTAGCGTAAACGGCTGGCTTTGCCTCAGGTACGGCAGCTTGTTCGCAGATGAAATATAAGCTATGAAAAAGCTCATACTTATACGTTCTTATATTTCTAGCGTAAAAGGCTCCGCTAGCCTATCCACTGGAAGCGGACCATTCGCTATGCCATCATCTTGCATGCTTACATTGCAATTTACCCACATGGACACAAAATGATCCTGCAGCATCTGAAAGGAGCACGTCTAGCGAAATGTCTAAACAGACGAACCGAGTGCCTAAAGAAAAGAGCAAGAAAAAAAGATGGAAATGGTTTTTCATCAGCCTCTCCGTAATACTAGGCGCTGCCGCAGCGTTTCTTATTTACTGGAGCGTAGGCATATATAATGCTCTTGATAACTTCAGTGACCCTAAAGAAACGAAAGTGCCCGTAGAGGACGCCGAAGCTACGCCTGTTCCCATCCCGGATTGGGAAGGAAAAGAACGCGTCAATATTTTGCTGCTTGGCGGTGACGCTCGCGGATTAGACGAGGGGCAGGTTGCCCGTTCCGACTCCATATTAGTCGCTTCCTTTGATCCCGTAACAAAAAAGGCGCATTTGTTCTCCGTGCTCCGCGATACGTATGTCAATATTGAGGGCCATGGCAGAGGCCGTATCAATACGGCGCTTGCTCTAGGGGAATACCCGTTAGCCATGAAGACCGTCGGCGACCTGCTCGGTCTCGACATTCAATATTATGTATATACCGACTTTGAAGGCTTTAAGAAGCTGATCGATACGATCGGCGGCATTTACTTCGATGTCGAAAAAGATATGCATTACACCGATAACGCAGACGGCAACCGTTACGATATCGACCTAAAAAAGGGTTACCAGCTGCTTGACGGCGACAAAGCGCTGCAATATGTCCGCTTCCGCCACGATGCGATGAGCGATTTCACGCGTACCGAGCGTCAAAGAAACTTTCTTCAAGCGGTATCCAAGGAGCTTCAATCCACTTGGAACATCGTTCGCATGAAGAAAATTCTTGAAAGCGTCCAGCCGTATGTCAGCATGAACATCAGCGTGATGGATATGCTGAAGCTCGGCCAGCTAGGCGTCAAAAGCCATGTGGCCAGCACAACGCAAATCCCGCCGATGGAGCTTATCGCGGAAGACCGCGTTGGCGGCGCATCCGTCATCGGCATCAGCGACGAAGACGAGCTGCGCGATTTCGTGCAAATGACGCTGGAGCAGGACGATACCGTCGCTACTCCTACGGAAACCACTGCACCGACAGACGGTACAGAAGCAACCAACCAACAGCAATAACCTATACGTACACGCAACTGCGCCAGCAAGTTGCGTGTATTTTGTTACCTGAATAAGAATTGATAAGTGTTCAAAAGCATGCGTTTCTATATTTTGCGACACGACACTTTTTTTCACAGAGGTCGCGACAGCCGTTAAAGCTTGTCCAACTCCGGGTAAGATATTACCCGGCTACCCTATCCATTGGAGGCTGAATGCCATGACGAACAAACGACCGAATTCCGAGAAACTCTATGAAGAAGCGCTGCAGCATATCGTTGGCGGCGTGAATAGCCCCTCCCGCTCCTATAAAGCAGTAGGCGGCGGCGCTCCGGTGTTTATGAAACGCGGGGAAGGCGCTTATTTCTGGGATGTCGACGATAACCGTTATATCGACTATTTAGCAGCATACGGTCCGATTATTACCGGACATGCCCACCCGCATATTACGGAGGCAATCGTGCGTGCCGCCCAGAACGGCACGCTTTACGGCACGCCTACCGAGCTGGAGATTAAGCTGGCCCGCATGCTGAAAGAAGCGATTCCTTCGCTCGACAAGGTCCGGTTCGTCAATTCCGGCACAGAAGCCGTTATGACGACCATTCGCGTGGCCCGCGCCTATACGAAAAAATCCAAAATCATTAAATTCGCCGGCTGCTATCACGGGCATTCCGATCTTGTGCTCGTTGCGGCAGGCTCCGGGCCGTCTACGCTGGGCATCCCGGACAGCGCCGGCGTTCCGTCCAGCATCGCAAGCGAAGTCATTACGGTGCCATTTAACGATCTTCCTGCTCTGCAAGCTGCCTTGGATCGTTGGGGCGACGAGACTGCCGCTGTCATGGTAGAGCCCATCGTCGGCAATTTTGGCATGGTCATGCCGCATGAAGGCTTCCTCGAGGGGCTGTGCAAGCTTACCCGCGAGGCCGGCGCTCTCGTTATCTACGATGAAGTCATTAGCGCTTTCCGCTTCCACTATGGCGCAGCACAGACCTATGTTTCATTTCCCGATCACCAAGCCGTGGAACCGGATCTAACCGCGCTCGGCAAAATCATCGGCGGCGGCCTGCCGATCGGCGCATACGGCGGACGACGCGAAATTATGGAGCAGGTTGCTCCGCTAGGACCTGCTTATCAAGCCGGTACGATGGCAGGCAACCCCGCTTCCATCTCCGCGGGCATTGCCTGCCTCGAGCTGCTGCAGGAGCCGGGGATCTACGACAAAATGAATGCTCTCGCAACGAAGCTCGCGGCAGGTCTGCATGCCGCTGCCAAGCGGCATGGCATCCCGCTTACGATCAATCAAATCCGCGGCTCATTCTCCGCGCATTTCTGTGATCATCCGATTACGAATTATGATGAGGCGCAGGATACGGACGGCGAGCTGTTCGGCAAATTTTTCAAGTTCATGCTCGATCAAGGCATCAACCTTGCGCCGTCCAAATATGAGGCATGGTTCTTTACGACCGCGCATACGGAAGCGGACATTGATGAAACGATCGTTGCAATTGATCATGCTTTTGCACAATTAGGCTCTGCAGGCGCTGTCTCTTAAACCACCTGCAGCCATTGAATAGGTCGCCAAAGCCGGCAGCTCATTGGTAAGATGCCACGGAAAAAACAAAACAAAAACGAGGAAGTCTTCATGGCCGCCGGGCCAGCAAGACTTCCTCGTTTTTGTTGCAGCTCATTATTAATTCACATCGTTAAGCAGCAGGAGCCTGTCATCGGTTTTGGACGGGATGCCGCGTCCATCCGTATTGTTCGTGATGATGTAAATGCGTCCATCCTTTATTTTCACATCGCGAAGTCTGCCTTCGCCTTCAAATACAACGAACATTTGATTCGTCGCCGGATCATAACGATAGAGCGCACTTCCCAATAAGGTTGCTATCAACAGTCGATTGTTTCCGTCGATTGTCGCGCCGGACGGCGCAATGGCCTTCTCGCCGGTATGGTAAATTGGCGTTACCATTCCCTCTTTTTTCGCATCTCCATAAATATCCGGCCAGCCATAATTAGCGCCAGCTTCGATGATATTGATCTCATCATGTCCGCCCGGATCTCCGGATGGGCCATGCTCCGTATTGAACATGACGCCTTCAGCATTCCATGACAAGCCTTGCGGATTTCGATGCCCGTACGAATAAACATACGAGTCTGGGAAAGGGTTGTCCGCAGGAATTTTACCATCAAGCGTCATCCTTAATATTTTACCGGCTAAACTGTTAAGGTCCTGTGCGAGTTCCCGCTGCTGCGCATCTCCCGTTGTGACATAAAGCAGGTTACCGGGCCCGATCGCCATTCTTCCGCCGTCATGGTTGGCCGCTCCGGGGATGCCCTCAAGCAGAGCCTGAACCTCATCCCATTGCTCGCCGTTTTGCTTCAGCAGAACGACCCGATTCAATATTCGGCCATTCTCCTCGTAGGTATGATAAGCGTAGGCGTTTTTGGTATCTACAAAATCCGGTGCCAAAAGGAAGCCAAGAAAGCCGCCCTCTCCGTTACCGTGTACGCTTTTTTTCAGATGGACGGACTGGCGGGTCATGTTCGAGCCGTCCACCTTCACGATATTCCCTTCGCGCTCGCTAATATAAACTACGTCCTTGTCAAAGGTAATGACCCAAGGAACACGAAGCTCCTGGGCAAGCACTGTAAAAGCTTCGACCGGTTTCTCTGAAGCTGCTGGCTCGTTGGTCTCCGCGCCCGTTTCCGTTTCCATCGGTATCTCGGTAACTGCGTTTGTTGCCGTATTGGCCGGCGGCTGCGATCCGGGCGCCTCATTTTTTTCGCATGCGGCCAGCATGCCTAAGCATAGGGCAGTCATGACCATGGCGGTTATCCGTTTTTTGGCTGTCATTCTGCGCTCACTCCCCCATTAAACAGAGAAGGACACCGCAGTTGCAAGTCTCGCAATGCGCTGTCCAATCCTGCTATTCGTTTGCTTTCGCTTCACCAAGAGCTCGAATGAGCTCCTCTTGAATATGGCCGTTAGAGGCTACGACATTGCGAACACCGAGGTCGTAAGGCCTGCCAAGCGTGTCGCTTACGATTCCTCCCGACTCCTGCACAAGCAGCGAGCCTGCCGCCAAATCCCAACTGCTAAGCCCAATTTCCCAAAAGCCGCTTAACCGTCCTGCGGCTACATACGCCATATGCAGCGCGGCGGATCCGGCGATACGAAGGTTGCGCACCTGAGGGGCAACCGCCTGTATGCCTTGCAAATTTAAAGGCAGAGCATAGTGGTGATCAGCCGGAAGGCCGGTCGCTACCAAGCTGCCGCGCAGCGTATCCTCTTTGGATACGTGCATTCTTTTCCCGTGAACGTAAGCTCCCTTGCCTTTTTCCGCAACGAACAGTTCATCCTTCATCGGGTCATACACCACGCCGACAATCACCTCGCCGTTATGGGCAAGCGCAATGGACACGCAGAAAAATGGAAAACCATGCACAAAATTTGTCGTTCCGTCAATCGGATCGACGATCCATAAATATTCGGCATCACGGATATTTTCAAGAGCCCGCGTTGACGCTTCCGGTCCAGGCTCCACGCCCTCTTCTCCTAGAAACGAATGATGAGGGAAATGCGTCATGACGAGATTTTTGATCAGGCGCTCTGAGCCTTTGTCTACTTCGGTAACAAGATCATGCGAGGAATACTTTATATCAAGGCTAGCGTAATTGCCAAGCTTCGTCTTAATCCATTCTCCTGCTTTGGACGCACAGTTGATTGCGACAGCAGTAAAGCTTTTCCCGCCAACGACGGAAGCGTTGTTCTGGTCACTCATGATCCATCACTCTTCCCTCTATGTAAAATCACGAACATTTCTATCCATGTAATCCTCTTCTACGTATGAAGCTTCCGGCAAGTTTCGTATATTAAGTACTCTCACCATATCAAAATGATCGCAAGCCTTCAATAATTAATTGTCCGGCAAGGAGCAGGAGCGTTACCCGGAGCAGCCATAACAAGCCTTTTCCGCTCATTTTCACCGCGATCGCCGCGCCAAGCTTTCCTCCGATCCATGCTCCCGGCACTAACGCCAGCACCAGAAGCCAATCCGTCTCCCCCAAATAGGCATGCATGCCGCTTCCAAGGATGGATGATAAAAAAATAACGAACATCGAGGTCGCCGTTGCCATATGAGGCGGGAACCGGAATAAAAGCACCATGAGCGGCACGAATAACGAGCCTCCCCCAATGCCGAACAAACCCGACATGAGCCCAACGCCGAAACCGATCGCAAGCGCCGGGAGGATCCCGTAGCTGTAGGTATGCGCCTCTCCCGAAGCATCGATTATCGTACGGACGATCGGCCACTGTTTGGAAAACGGTTTCATATAGTCCCGTGCAATCAGGAGCGAGGCCATCAGCAGCATAAAAACGCCGAATACCAACTGAAACACGCCTGCGGGAAGCATGCCCGTCATCGCTGATCCGATCATCGCAGCCGGTCCGCTCGTAATAAAAAATAACCAGCCGCTGCGAAAGTCGACAATTTTCCGTTTTGCGTAGCTGAGCGTAGATGCCAGTGCCGTCACCACAAGCACGGTTAGTGAAATGCCGACTGCCGTTGCATGTCCGATCTCATCACCCGTTAATACAGGCCCAATCAGCATAAGCACGGGAACGATGATAATTCCGCCGCCCAGCCCTACTATGCTGCCGAACATAGCCGCTACAACTCCGAGTAATATTAAAAGTATCCATTCCATGATGATAATCACCTTTTCATTGTGATAAAGGAGGCTGTATGGTTAGCTGCCGGCATACAATAGCACCGCCAAGAAATGCCTTGGCGGTGCTGCTCTGCTTTGTTAATGCACGGGAGCTATTTCTACGCGCCCGCCATCTAACACCTTAATGCCTTCTTCGGCCGCTTCCAGCTGCTTTAAGTCCTCGATGAGCTTAATCAATGCTTCATCTTTGCTTTTTGCTTCCAGCATACAGTCCAAATACTCGCAGCTTCGTGCGGCTTGGCGCAAAAACTGGACCAATGGACCAGCTTCCACAAAATCGGCATGACCGCGCGGATCGGATAAGCTTTTGGGGCTGGAGGCATGGATTTTGGGCGGAAGCTGGCTGGCGCTCGCATAGCCCAGCCGCTCGCGCTCCTTTGCCCAAGTCCGCTCAATACGGGGCCATAACCCATGGTACAGCTCGTCATCTTCGATGTCGCCGGAATTGACGGCATGATGATGAATGTCGAGCACCATGGGAACCCCCGCTTGTTCCGCCACTGCGAGGGTTTCCCTCGCATTAAACGTTTTATCATCATTTTCGAGCGTAACCCGATGCTTAAGACGAGGCGACAAGGCGCTGAACTGACGGATGAACCGTTCTCCAGCTACAGCCTTGTCGCCATATGCTCCACCGATATGTATGTTGCATTTGGTCGCTTCATCCAATCCCATTGCCTCCAGCATGAGAACATGATTCATCAAATCCCGCTCGGAATTGGCAAGCACCTCCGGCCTCGGCGTGCTGAACACGCAGAAGTGATCCGGATGAAAGGAAACTCGGATGTTGTTTTGCTTAGCATACTCACCCACCTCTAAAAAAGCAGGAGCAAGCGCGACAAAAGGATTCCAATCTGCTAATTCTTCATGCGTCGCTAGCGGAATGAGCTTAGATGAAAAACGATACATTTGAATGCCGCTCGCTTTGCAAAGCTTCAAAATACGCAGCGTGCTCCGTAGATTTTCTTCCGCAATTCTTTCCAGCTTCCGGATTCCCGCCTCACGGTCGTCCAGCTTGGAGAAATTTTTGAAGGTCATCGTTTTGGAGGGAGACGCATTTTCAAGCTGCAAGCTCATTGCGACAAAGCCCAATCTCACGATCATCGATTAAGCCCTCTCGCCAAAAAACATTTCAAAAGCAAGCGCCGTTTGAACTCTTGCTTCTTCCTCGGTCAACTTTCTCACGAGCTCCATCTCCACTTGTGTCACTTCTTCGCCTTGAAAATTAATCTCGGCAATGGAAGCTAAAATGCGGACAATCGCGATCGCTTCATTGGCAGGCGTGTAGGCAATGACCTTCTGGCCGGTTGGAAAAACGCGAAAGCCGCTCTTAACCATTTTGCCCCGACCGTACTCCAACAATTCATACAGCTCCTGCTCGGACTTAAATTTACAAACCGAATTAAACTCCGTTGCAAAACCCATTGTATTTCCCTCCTTTCAGTGAAATTTCTACCCTGCCTTCAAAGGTTCATTACCAAACCTTAAAAGGATTTACTACTAACCTTTAAAGCTTTAGTACCAACCTTCAAAGGCTTTAGTACCAACCTTCAAAGGCTTTAGTACCAACCTTCAAAGGCTTTTCGAACCCACCCAAACCCTCCCTTCCAAGGGAGGGCCCCAAGGGTTGCACCCTCTGGACACCCGCAAATGGACTAACGTCTGTGAGACAAGGCACGTTATGGCTGCGTTTGAACGTGGATCGCTTTCGTCCCTGCGGGACACGCTTACATTGGATTGGTTTTGGACCAACCTTCAACTTCTCCCCATAAACACTCAGCGAGACTTCGATGCTTGCTTGCTGAGTATGAAAGAGAATCGCTTTCGTCCCTGCGGGACACGCTTACATTGATTACTTATAAAGGATTACTCATACTTCGCGTTAAGTAACCTCAACATTACACTTCGACTAATCCTCTTCGTTTTAAATAACTGGAATTTCTCCTGTTAATTCACCCAATTCTACTCCATTTAAGCATTTAGATGGAATTACTCCATCTAATTTGGTGCTTGTCCATCATTTATCCCAATATGCGAGCAATTAGATGGAGTAATTCCTGTTAAATAAGCCGCCGCTCCAAGCAACGAGCAATTAGCAGGAGTTTATCCAGTTAATTGATTCAAGAAGTATGTATCAAGAACAGGAGACCCGTTTACAGTGGTAAGAGCGAGTTCTTGATTGTTCTTATTATTCTTGATTAGTGCATGTATGGAACGCTAGCTACCTAAAGCAACTCTTAATTCAAGGAAGCAGACACTGATTACTTTTAAAGGCAGTCTGTGTCCATCATTTCCTTAAATCTCATCATTTAGGCGCTGAGAAGTCCAATAGAACTGCTCTAAATCTAACTGCGCCTAGCCACATCGTTTCGTTTTAAATAACTGGAATTTCTCCTGTTAATTCACCCAATTCTACTCCATTTAAGCATTTAGATGGAAATTATCCATCTAATTTGGTGCTTGTCCATCATTTATCCCAATATGCGAGCAATTAGATGGAGTAATTCCTGTTAAATAAGCCGCCTCTCCAAGCAATGAGCAATTAACAGGAGTTTATCCTGCTAATTGCTCATCAGAAGCGTCGTATGCCGTTTAGCAACGCAGCATGCATCATGCGATCACGTCATAACGAAGGGTTCCGTTCCAGCACTGCGTGACACACTGCAGGTATGAATAGGTTACTTTTAAGATCTTATATGTGCAGCTGCGTTTGAGCGGTCCTGAAATCACACTGTGCAAGCTCAGCAGCTGCAGCAATTCTTCGGTAAGCTTCTTTCTTATTGTGCCGCTTCGCCTGTGAAATCAATACGCTGCTTGTCGGCATGGCGTGAAAGAGCCAGCGAGATCAATGAGTCCAATAGTTCTTTATATGGAATACCGGTTTCCTTCCACATGAGCGGATACATGCTGAAAGGGGTAAAGCCCGGCAAGGTGTTCACTTCGTTGATAAAAATTTGGTTGTCGCTTTTGCGAACGAAAAAATCTACGCGGGACAAACCGGAGCCGTCGATGGCTTGGAATGCGCGAACCGCCATTTCGCGGATGGATTCTGTCATATCCGGTGACAAAATAGCCGGAATTTGCATTGTCGATTTCCCGTCGATATATTTAGCTTTGTAATCATAGAATTCGTTAGAAGGCGCAATTTCGCCCGGTACGGATGCTTTGGCGTCATCGTTGCCCAGTACGCTTACTTCGATTTCCCGCGCATCCACAAATTCCTCCACAATGACCTTGCGGTCAAAACGCAGCGCGTAGTTCACCGCAGCAACAAGCTCTTCGCGGTTTTTGGCTTTGGATACGCCGACGCTGGAGCCCAGGTTAGCCGGTTTGATGAAGCAAGGGTACCCAAGAGCAACCTCACATTCCATAATAAAGAAGGAAGCGTCTCTCTCCCATTGCGTCCGGTTAAAGTAGCGGAAAATGCATTGCGGCAAGCCCTCCTGCGCAAATACTTTTTTCATCATAATCTTGTCCATCCCAACGGCAGAAGCGAGAACACCGGCTCCCACATATGGGATGTTCGCCATTTCGAACAGTCCTTGAATCGTTCCGTCCTCGCCGAATGTCCCGTGCAGCAGCGGGAACACGACATCAATGCGCGGCTCCTCGCCTTCAGCGGATGTGCCTGCGTTTAAGCCTTGAAATAACGGAGCCAAAGCGAAGCCCGTCTGCTTCGCCTCGCCCGCTGCAAAACGAAGCTCTTCTACCGTATTTGGACGGGCATGAAGCACGGCACCCGTTTTCCATTCGCCTTGTTTTGAAATATAGAAAGGTTTGATTTCGTATTTGCTATAATCGAACTCACCCATAACCGCGTAAGCCGTTTGCAGAGATACCTCATGCTCTCCCGATTTCCCCCCGTAAACTAAACCTACTCGAACCTTGCTCCCCATGGCATATCCTCCGGTACAATAATTTATAATAGATCAGCAATGTGAAAAAAACGATATTTCGTTTGTTCCGTCCATGCATAGGAATCACGATAATCCCAATAGCGATGCCTGCTGGAAACGGTGTTGGCATTCACTAGCGGCATTCCGAACGAATCAAAAGCAGTGACGATCGTACTGTGCTGAAAGCGATGATCGCCATTCCAGTCATAGGTAATGACATCGCCTAGCTGCAGCTCATCGGCAGATTGCACAATCTCAGCACGCATGCCAGAAGACTTCGCCCCCGTCAAATAATTGGTCAAAGCATTGGATACCGCCCAGCTGTAGCTCCACCATTCGCTGCCCTTATTCCGGCCTTTATACCACCAGCCCGTTTCCCTCTTACCAGTATAGTTCATCGGAGCATTGCCTGCAAAGATGCACTGCGACACGTAATGGGTACAATTCACCTCAAAAAGCTCATATGCCGGGTTCCCTTCATTCCACCAACGATCCGCATAAGCCGCAGCCAAATCTCTCCTGTAACGAATGCCGGAGGGACGGTGTTTGAATTGCTGTAATAGGTCATAATTTAAGTATGGTGTTGACGGTGACGATAGATCGCCAAATAGCTCCGAATAATCATCGACGGTCATCCAGTTGTCTGTTGCCGTGCCAAAGCGTGGCCTGCGTTCCGATATAATCGGCTCCACACGCAGGATATCCCAAGCACCGCCGGACAGCCCTAACCAGAGACGCTCTAATTCGGATCTTTCCTCCATGTAAAATCGTCCAGACTGTTCCATCCTTCTCTTGATATGGAGCCGGACAAGCACGGAAACCTCATTCGGCGAATCGTTAACGCGAATGAGCTCAGCCTTTGTTTCGCTCCCTGCCGGAAGCGCGCCCCTGAGCAAATCACGTTCTCTGAGCCGCTCCAGCCTGCAGCGAAGGCGCTCGCAATGGTCAGAGTCGGTTACGTAGTCGGTCAGCACAGCCGCGTGCTGATTAGCTTCGGCTTGATTATACAAGCTGACGTAACGGTGGATAGCCGCTTTCCATCCCTGCACCTTCCCCTGCTGGATATGCTGGTCATAATCAGAGGAACGAAGCAGCGAGTTAAGCTTTGAGGCTTGCTGTTTAACCGGTTTTATTTCATGATTCGCCCGATCCCTGATCTGCGGTGCGTGAATGCTCGGCTGTGCTTGTCGTTCCGTTTGCACCCCGGAAGGGGGCAGCTGCGGCTTCAAGACAGCATGCGTCGTTGCTTTCTGCTCTAATTTACGCGGAGAGGCGGCCTGCTTGGACGCTGCTTGCGTTTTCTTCTGACCAGTCGTTCCTTGTCCCTGGTTACCTATTCGCGGCATAGCAATCCTCCTTGACCTTGTTGTGACTGCAAGCTTAACGCAGATTAACTGCTTCATTATATGAAGCCTTCTTCCGTTTCATGTAACATTCGTAAAGTTGCCTTTTCAAGCGATTTACAGGCTTGGAAAGTCATAATTGGACTTTACGGAAGGACTATTTTAGCGATATACTATAGTTATAGCGATTTTGAAATTGTGTTTCACAGAATGAAACACAAACTACATTCAAAGAGGAGAATGACGATGGCTACACAAAATCATTATTCGGTTCGCACAACGCTGGACGCTGGTGGCAAATCTTACGCTTACTACCGTCTGGGCGGACTTGAAGAACAAGGACTAGGCGATATCTCGAAATTGCCTTTTTCCATTAAAGTATTGCTTGAGGCGGCTGTTCGCCAATTTGACGGACGCGCCATTACTCCCGAGCATGTAAAGCAGCTGGCAACTTGGGCTGACGGACGCGAAGACAAAGAAATTCCTTTCATCCCTGCTCGTATCGTATTGCAGGATTTCACGGGCGTACCGGTTGTCGTTGACCTTGCGGCAATGCGCGATACCGTGAAAAAAGCAGGCGGAGATCCGAAGAAGATCAACCCGCTCGTACCCGTTGACCTTGTCATCGACCACTCCATTATGGTGGACGCATTCGGTTCGCCTGAAGCGCTTGAATACAACACTAAGGTTGAATTCGAACGTAACGAAGAGCGCTACCGTTTCCTTCGCTGGGCGCAAACGGCATTCGATAACTTCCGCGCGGTTCCGCCGGGCACGGGTATCGTTCACCAAGTAAACCTTGAGTACCTTGCATCCGTTGCAGCTACAAAAACAATCGACGGCGAAACTGTCGTATACCCTGATTCCCTCGTTGGTACGGATTCGCATACAACGATGATCAACGGACTTGGCGTAGTAGGCTGGGGCGTAGGCGGTATCGAGGCTGAAGCGGGTATGCTTGGCCAACCTCTATACTTCGTAATGCCTGAAGTTATCGGCTTTAAATTGACAGGCAAGCTGGCAGAAGGCTCTACAGCGACTGACCTTGCGCTTACTGTTACTCAAATTTTGCGTAAAAAAGGCGTTGTCGGCAAATTTGTCGAGTTCTTCGGCCCGGGCTTGTCGAACATCAGCCTTGCTGACCGTGCAACGGTTGCCAACATGGCACCGGAATACGGCGCGACAATCGGCTTCTTCCCTGTCGATGACGAAACGCTTAGCTATTTGAAACAAACCGGCCGCTCCGATGACCTTATCGAGCTTGTTGGCTCATACTACAAAGCGCAAGACATGTTCCGTACGGATGCAACTCCGGATCCGGTATTTACGGATGTTGTTGAGCTTGACCTTTCGACAATCGTTCCTTCCCTTGCAGGACCGAAGCGTCCGCAAGACCGTGTTGAGCTAACGGCAATGAAGGAATCCTTTAACGGCATCATCCGCACGCCGATCGACAAAGGCGGCTATGGCCTCTCCGATGAGAAAATCGAGCAGTTCGTAACGGTTAAACACAATGACGGCCAAGTGAGCAAAATGGGCACTGGCGCAGTCGTAATTGCCGCAATTACAAGCTGCACGAACACGTCTAACCCAAGCGTAATGGTTGGTGCCGGACTTGTGGCTAAAAAAGCAGTTGCCCTTGGACTTAAAAAACCTGCTTACGTAAAAAGCTCCCTAACGCCGGGCTCGCTCGTTGTTACGGAATATTTGACAAAAGCAAACCTGATCGAGCCGCTAGAAGCGCTTGGCTTCCACGTAGCAGGTTATGGCTGCGCGACTTGTATCGGTAACTCCGGTCCGCTTCCGGATGAAGTAAGCAAAGCAATTGCCGACAACGATATGACGGTTTCCGCTGTTCTATCCGGTAACCGTAACTTTGAAGGCCGCGTTCATGCGCAAGTAAAAGCGAACTACCTGGCTTCTCCGCCGCTTGTTATCGCTTATGCGCTTGCCGGTACGACTAACATCGATTTGACAACGGAACCTATTGGTTACACAGAAGACAACAAACCGGTATTCCTCAAAGATATCTGGCCTACGTCGAAAGAAATCAACGATGCGATGACGGCTGCGCTTAACCCGCAAATGTTCCGCGATAAATACGAGAACGTATTTACGCAGAACGAGCGTTGGAATGCAATTTCGGTACCTAAGGGCGAGAGCTACGAGTGGGATAATAAATCGACTTATATCCAAAACCCGCCATTCTTCGAAAACCTTGGCCCTGACCTGAACGATATTGAAGATATTCATTCCTCAAACGTGCTTGCGCTTATGGGCGATTCCGTAACGACGGATCATATCTCCCCGGCCGGTAACATTACCGTTAACAGCCCAGGCGGCCAATACTTGATCGAAAACGGCGTAAAACGCGAAGACTTCAACTCGTACGGCTCCCGCCGCGGTAACCACGAAGTGATGATGCGCGGTACGTTCGCGAACATCCGTATTCGTAACCAAGTGGCTCCAGGCACAGAAGGCGGCGTTACGACTTACCTGCCGACCGATGAAGTGATGTCGATCTACGATGCATCGATGAAATACCAAAAAGACGGCAAAAACCTTGTTGTTCTAGCCGGCAAAGAGTACGGCACTGGAAGCTCCCGTGACTGGGCGGCTAAAGGTACTATGCTGCTAGGCGTTAAAGCCGTTATCGCTGAAAGCTTTGAGCGTATTCACCGCTCTAACCTGGTCGGTATGGGCGTATTGCCGCTCCAATTCCCAGAAGGCCAAGGCTGGAAGACGCTTAACATTACGGGTCGCGAAACGTTTGATATCGTTGGCTTGTCCAATGACGTTACACCAGGTTCGCAAGTAACGGTAACCGCTACTCGCGAAGACGGTACGACCTTCGATTTCCCTGCAATCGTACGTCTTGACTCTGTCGTAGACGTGGATTACTACCGCAACGGCGGTATCCTTCAAACGGTACTTCGCCAAATGATCGCTAACATGTAATAATCGTCGCACACGCGCAAGCGGTGCAGCCGTAAGACAAGGGCACCCGTTCAAGCAGAGCAATCGGCTTGAACGGGTGCCTTTTTTTTTTCTGAAATGGCATCATTCACAAGCGTAAACGGCTGGCACCCTCTTTGGCGGAAAAGGCTCGTTTCCTTGTGAAAATTATACTTTTTCAAAAAAAGCAGCAGACCCGAGGTTCGCCTCCGGCCTGCTGCTTTTTGTTGTTCTGGCTATAAAATCATTATTCCCATTCGTTTGGCGGACTCCATCATCACAGGCGCGTATTCTCGCATCGTCTGCATGGTCAGCCTGCTTGCAGGCCCCGATACGGATAAGGCTGCTGCCAGCTTGCCCGTCCGATTAAAAATCGGCGCCGACAACGCGGCAGCCCCCGGCTCGCGCTCCTCGAAGCTTGTCGCGTATCCCTGCGCCAAAATCTCTTCCAGCTGCTGCTTGTACTGGTCCAAATCAATGGAATAAAGCCATGACGGATCCCCAAAAATGCTCTCCTGCACCATCGGGTCGGAATAAGCGATCAGCACCTTGCTCGAAGCGCCTGCGTAAAGCGGAAGCCTCACGCCGACCGGTGCAACCCGCCGCACGGGCTGATTGCTTTGGACAGCTTGCATGCGAATCCGCTCCGAGCCGTCCCTTACATATATGCTGACTGTTTCCCCCAGCTGGTCGCGCAGCCGTTCCATCTCGGGCAGCCATATCGTTGCTTGGTCGTCTGAACGCGATAAATTGGCGGACAGCTCCCACATCTTTAATCCTAAATGATAACGGTCGGTTGAGCGGTCCCGCTCGATAAAGCCCTTCTCCTCGAGCGTAGCGAGCATCCGGTGAACCGTGCTTTTGTGCAGGCCGACATGTTCGGCGATTTCCGTCATCGCCCAGTCCGTTTTTGAAATAAAACATAGCAATATATCAAGCGCCCGATCCACTGCCCGCACCGTCGATTTTCCATCTTCCATGCAGCCGCACCTCCCTCCAAGCGTAAACGCCCGCCGCCGTCTTGAGCAGCAAAAAGCAGTCGTTCCGCGGTGATAAATAAATACGAGCATAAGCGTAACGCCTATTCAGGATTATTTATCCAAAAGTTTCATCCAATGAAACCAATTCTCATTCAGTATAACTCATCGCTTCCATTATCGTAAAGAAAAGTTCTTTACATTACAGTAACATTACAAATGATTAACATTACCTCGACATCAATTGACAGGCTTATAGGACCGGACTACGATGAAAGTACTAGATTTGAAAAGCGCTTACAACCATTGGAATATACTAGTCCAATAGACGTTTGCATACAGAGGGAGGACAACGACATGAGCACGACCATGATGACACCTATGCCGCTTGAAGGCGGATTCCCGCAAAGCCTTCAGCCCTTCCCGCTCGGAGATTCCGACAATCCCTTTCTCCTGCGTAAATCTAGAAGCCGAGGCAAGCATTTGCTGGTTGCTTCCGTAGCTTCACTAACCGCGATGTGCCTGCTTGCCGTTATTATTTTTCATGGCTATGTCGCTTGGATGCTTGCTTTTCCTTACGTTGCTCCACTTTCCTCTAATCCGCAAGCGGCTATCGGCCTAGATTACGAGGATGTCGTATTCCCTAGCAAAAGCGGAAACACGACGGTCAGCGGCTGGTTCATACCTGCCGATACCGAAGCCGTTGCATCGGCGCCTTCGGCGCGCACGGTAGTGTTCAGCCATGGCTATGGCGCGAATCGCGAAGAATCATGGGTTCCGATGTATGAGCTCTCCAAGCTGCTGCACGGACTGAATTATAATATATTGCTGTTTGATTACGGCTACGCCTCCAAGGAGTATAAGGCTCCTGCTACGGGAGGACTGGAGGAATCGCAGCAGCTGCTTGCTGCCGTAGATTATGCCAAATCCCGCGGTGCCGAGGATATCGTCGTTTGGGGCTTCTCCATGGGTGCGGGAACGGCCCTGCAAGCTGCCCTGCAGACTGATGAGATCGATGCCATGATACTCGACAGCTTGTTTATTCCGAGCTCTGAAGCCTTGTTCGAAAACTTGAATCAATTCGTATCCTTGCCGCAATTTTCGCTGCCACTGATCGAAACGATGATTCCGCTGTGGACGGGAACGAGCTTCGGCTCCATTCCGGCAAGCGAAGTCATATCCAATGTCTACGATATTCCGTTGTTCATTATTCATGGCACGAACGACGTAAAAGCCCCATACGAAACAGCCGAAACGATTGCCGATGGACAAGGAAATGTCCTCTCCCGCTCTTGGATCGTGCAAGATGGCAAGCATGAGCTGCTGTTTCAGGTTCATCCGAGCGAATACATTCAGAGAGCCGCTTTATTTCTCAGCCAAGTTGACCAGCAGCTCCAAGCAGAACGCATATAATCAACAAGCACGACATAAGCCCGTTTCACAACGAATACATCTAACATAGATGCACTTGTTGCGACAAAGGAGGCGATGGTCGTGCTTTTTGTTTACGGAACGCTCATGCCCGTTCGCGTTATCGAGCTGATTCGTCATTGGAAGCAGCAGGAACAAGAACATGCTGCTGTTATTTTGCAGGCTTTCCCCGAGCTGGATCGCCAATATGTCCAGCTTCTCCAATCCTGGGAGCCCGTCTTCTCCCATACTGCCCATTATACGAATCAATGGTTGGAGGAATGGCTGCCTACCCGCTCCCGCCTGCCTTCCTATGTGGAGCAAACCGTAGAAGCGCTTGTTGATGCTGCGCTGGAGCAGTCGCGCACGTATGTGGACCAACTGATGCAGCTCATCGAGCGAACGGCATCCGTCTCTTCTCCCATCGCCAAAACCGTCATTCTTCATTCCATCAGGGAATCGAATTACTATATCGGTTTAATGAGCGCTTATCGCCAGGCTGCCAACAGCCCCGGCAATAGCGAGCAGCGCGCCCCGCTCCAGCAAGTACCTATTGGCGGGCATACGCTGCCGCCGCTGCCTTATCCTTATGATGCACTAGAGCCTTACATTGATGAACAGACCATGCGGATCCACCATGATATCCATCATCAATCCTATGTAGACGGCTTGAATCAAGCAGAGCTCCAGCTGCAAGCGGCGCGCGATACCGGCAGCTTTGATCTCGTGAAGCACTGGGAGCGCGAGCTTGCCTTTAACGGTGCGGGCCATTATTTGCATACGCTGTTCTGGAGCATCCTGTCCCCTTATGGAGGCGGAGAGCCAACCGGCCTGCTAAGCCAGCAAATCCGAAACGATTTTGGCGGCTTCGCTGCTTTTAAGCAGCAATTCAGCGAGGCGGCGGTAAAAGTAGAAGGCGGCGGCTGGGCGATTCTCGTATGGAGCCCGCGCAGCAGGCGGCTTGAAATTTTGACGGCCGAGAAGCATCAAAACCTGTCGCAATGGGACGTTATTCCGCTGCTCCCGCTCGATGTATGGGAGCACGCCTATTATTTGAAGCATCAAAGCAGACGGGCTGATTATGTGCAGGACTGGTGGAACGTGGTGATTTGGCCATTTGTGAATGAACGCTTTGAGGAAGCGCGTAAGCTTGTGTGGACGCCGTTCTAACCGCCAACTGTATAAAAAAAGCCGAACAGGAGGTCTCCCCTGTCCGGCTTTTTACCAGGCTTGCCAGCCTATTGCTTCAATAATGTCAGAAACTCAGAACGAAGAGCAGAATTGGAACGGAATTCGCCTCTCACGGCGGAGGTTACCGTCTTGCTGCCCGGCTTTTTCACGCCGCGCGCGCACATGCATAAATGCTCGCCTTCGACGACGACCATCACGCCGTTAGGCATCAGCTCTTCATCAAGGATATCCGCGATTTGCGATGTAATTCGTTCTTGCACCTGCAGACGGCGCGTAACCGCCTCTACCAGTCTAGCAAGCTTGCTAAGTCCCGCAATTTTGCCGCTTGGGATATAACCGATATGCGCTTTTCCGAAGAAAGGCGCCATATGATGCTCGCACTGGCTGTAATAAACGATATCCTTCACGATAACAAGCTCCTCGTGCTGCTCGTCAAACGTGACACCGAGCACCTCTCGCGGGTCAACCTCATAGCCTGCGAAAATTTCCTCGTACATTCGAGTTACGCGGGCTGGCGTCTCAAGCAATCCTTCACGCTCTACATCTTCGCCAACAAGCTTCAAAATTTCCCTGATATGATGTTCAATCTGCTCCCGGTTGCTCGTTACATTCGAATTGACGTAATCTTTCCGTCCCGCCATTTCTGTACTCTCCCTCCGGTTTCGCCTCGAGCTTATCTTTATCTGCGAGGCATTTTTTGGTTTTTCATCATGTGCTGCGCTTTTTGCATTTGTTGTTTATTGAGGTTATAGCCCATTTGCTTAGCCATTTTCTGAATCATTTCCGGATCGTTTTGCATCTTCTCCAGCTGCTTCCGCAGATAGAATACGCCTACAAAAAAGCCCCCTACAGCTCCTGCTAGCAGTGTTACGATTGGTACTACAATGTTTACCCAAGACATACCTTTCACCCGTCCCTTTCTAATCTCCTGCTGTGTATAATGTTCCCATGATAGCATGTTCGACCCATGTTCGCAATGAAGCGATTGCCGCTTCACTTAACCTTTTTATGGCTGCTTTTACGGCTTGTCCGGCGCTTTCTTCTCTAAGTCTAGCAGCGCTATTTTTATCGGCAGGCCTCCGCCGTAACCGACCATTTGACCGCTCGCGCCAATGACGCGGTGGCAGGGCACAATGATCGACACCGGATTGCGGTTATTCGCCCCGCCAACGGCTCGCATCGCGCCCGGCTGGCCCAGCATGACAGCAATATCCTTGTAGGTTCGCGTCTCACCGTATGGAATTTGCTGCAGGGCAGCCCATACTCTCTGTTGAAACGGCGTGCCGTACATCTGCACGGGAAGCTCGAATTGCTGAAGCCGTCCGTCAAAATAAAGCTGAAGCTGCCTCTCCGCTTCCTTCAGCAGCGGATGGGAGGCCGCCTCCATGAGCGGAATTTCCGCGGCATGCGGACCAACATGACGCGCCCCCCACATCTGAAGACTTTCCGCGACCGATTCATACGAGGCAAAATCCAAATGGCAAATCCCTTTATCGCTTGCCGTCAGCGTCATCGTCCCAATAGGAGAATCAATCAAAGCCGCATATAGGCGATCAATCATTCGTGCCACCCGCTTCCGCCTTCTGCTCCTGACCGTTTGCCGCGGCATCGATTTGTTCGAGCGCATTCGCAATCGCCTGCCGTGCTTCCTCATCGCTTTCTTTGTCTGCAGCCGCAAGCAGCGCCGACCTCGCTTGCTCGCCCCCAATACGCGCAAGCGACCAAGCTGCCGTTCCGCGCAGCACCGGCCGCGTATCCTGCTCCAGCACGCGAATCAGATCCGGAACGGCGCTCGCCTCTTTGAAGTTGCCAAGCGCAATAACCGCGTTGCGCTGAATCGGCTTTTTCCCGCGCCAAGCCGAGGAGGTACGGCCGTACCTTGCTTGAAACTCTTTATTCCCAACCGTAAGCAAAGGAACGAGTAACGGCTTCACCAGCTCCATATCGGGCTGCAGCTCCTGATGATGCGTCCAGTTTTTGCCTCGGTTAACCGGACATACGGTCTGGCATGTATCACAGCCGTAAAGCCGATTGCCGATTTTGCGCATAAACTCGTCCGAGAGCATTCCTTTGGTCTGCGTTACGAAAGAAATGCAGCGGCTGGAATTCAATTGACCCGGACCGACAAGCGCATCCGTCGGACAAGCATCTATGCATTTGGTGCAGCTGCCGCAGCTCTCCGTAACCGGCTCATCCGGCGCAAAAGGCAGGTTGGTGATCATCTCGCCAAGGTAAATCCAAGATCCAAGCTCGGGCGATATGATGGAGCAGTTTTTCGCGCTCCAGCCAATGCCTGCGCGTTCTGCTACCGCCCGGTCCGACAAAGCGCCCGTATCCACCATGCTTTCTGCCCGTAGCTCGGGCACGCGCTCCCTCAACCAGGCCTCCAGCTTGGCTAAACGGTCACGCAAAACCTTATGGTAATCATCTCCCCAGGCCGAGCGGGACATGATGCCCCGCCTTGCTCCAGGCTCCGATTTGGGCGGGTCCTTCAGCTTCGCGGGATAAGCCACCGCGATCGCGATAATCGATTGGGGATTATCGAACAGCAGCGACGGATTCGTACGCTTCTCGATATCCGGCTCTTCGAAGCCGGACTCCCTGCCGAGCTCGCGATGGTTCAGCAAAATTTGTTTTAAGGATACGAACGGATCCGCGGAGGCGATTCCGATTTTGTCGATGCCAAGGCTCTGCGCAGCCTCCTTCATCTCTTTCTTTAACTTTTCCCACCTGTCTGTCATAGCTATAACCTTTTTATTGCTTCACGAGCAAGCTCGTCACAGCGATTATTCCATTGATTGTCGCTATGGCCTTTTACCTTTACGTATTCTACTTTATGCTTTTGCATGAGCTCCCAAAGCGTTTTCCAGAGCTCCTGGTTCTCCACCGGCTCCTTCTTGCTGTTCTTCCACCCGTTGCGCAGCCAACCTTTAATCCAGCCCTTCTGGAAGCAATTCACAACATAAGCGGAATCGCTGTAAACCTTCACCTGACACGGCTCCTTCAGCAGCCTCAGACCCTCGATCACCGCCTGGATTTCCATGCGGTTATTCGTCGAATGTTTCTCGCCGCCCGAGATTTCTTTCTGATGAACGCCAAAAAAGAGCACCGCTCCCCAGCCGCCCGGTCCCGGGTTGCCGGAGCAGGCTCCGTCCGTATAGATCATAACCTCCTTCATTGCCGAACCCTCCTTAAAGCGCTCTTATCTCATTGTATGGCCATAAAATAAACTCGGCTCTGCCCTGAATCAGCTCTTCCGGAACCGCATGGAACGATCTGCTGTCCAGACTGGCTCTGGCATGACGGTTATCTCCCATGACAAAATAATGTCCTTCATTAATAATCTCCGGTCCATAGCTCATGTCTTCGATGAGAGAATCCGTATACGGCTCGTCTACCAGCTCTCCGTTCCGGTATAAACGCTGGTCATGCACCTCGATGCGATCGCCGGGCAGGCCGACGATTCTTTTGACAAGATACTTCTTCTCGCCCGTGCCGCTGCCCGGTTCCTTCAAAATAACAACATCTCCGAACTTCGGCTTGCCGACGATGTATATAATCTTGTTAACAAAAAGCCACTCGTGCTCCGTTAACGTCGGCTCCATCGAATGTCCCTCGACCTTGGACAGGTTGAAAACAAAAAAATGCAGAAGCAGCACAACGGCAAATGCAATCGCGAAGGTTTTGATCCAGTCCATCAGCTCGACAAGCCAGATTGGACGTTTGTCCGCGGCACCATTCAGCTGCGGATCCGCTCCCAGCCCCGTGCTGTTTTCCTCCAGCTTCTGATCCGTATCTAGTCTGCTCATTTCTCCACCTCATCTTCGCGCTTCAGCCAAGCCTCATAATACATGGCCACAAGCTGGTCATGGAAAGGAGACTGGCCCTGATCGATACGGTGCAAAAGCGCAGCAAGCCCCTCCTGCACCTTGTCATCCACCATTTTCGGATAATGGTAGGCCGCTTTATGCATCTCATACTCATCCTGATCAACAACGAACCTCTCGCCGTCCACCGTGCGGATGACATCCAGATCGTAATCGATATAGGTGAGCACATCCCCTTGCAAATAAGGAGGCGAGGCAATATTGCAGTAGTAGCGAACGCCTCCCTCTTCTAATAAAGCAACCACGTTGAACCACTGCCCAGGTATAAAAAAGGAGACTGCCGGAACGCGGCTAACCCATATCTTACCGTCTGACTCCTGAATCGGCGTTTGGCTGTTAATGAGCACCTTAATCGCTTCCGCTTTATGCTCGATCGCAAGCAGCCCGTCCGGAACAAGCCAATTCTGTTGCCAAGTACGGTGAATGTAACCGTTATGTTTGAAGCTTTTGATGACACAGTGCCGATATGGTTCCATCCCGTTCTCCTCGTAAAAGTATATAGTAATAAGAAAAGCATATCTCACCGCCAAAAGCAATGGCGGTGCAGATATGCCCTGCGTACATCATACATGCAGTAAAGTTCGCGTTAACCGGCTACAATGCTCAGTTTCTGAAATGATCTGATAAAATCGTTGGCAACGTACCCCATCGACTCGTACAGCGGTAAAACCGGCTCATTGTGCTCGTCCGCGGTAATTAGTATCTTTGTGACATGGCGCTGTTCGAAACGCTGGCGCAATGCTTGGATGAGCGTTTTACCGATTCCTTTCCTTTGGTGGAGAGGAGAGACGGCAATTCGATAATAATAACCTTTGTTATTATCAATCGTACCGATAATCATGCCCACAATTTCGGAATTTTCGACAGCGACTAGAACCAAATCACTATCCCATGACAACTGGCGGGCAAAAGCTTCCATCGTTTGTTCGTAGCACTCTTCGGAAAGAACTTCCTCGAGAAGTGCTGTAATTGGTCGGTAATCGGACAACTGGAAGGAACGAACATTCATTTAAATTACACCTTCTATACCATGTCATAGTACTGCATTTAGAATATATTACGACAAAATTTAACGAAATCCTGCTTGTATCTTTAATATTCCTTAAAAAAATTAAACAAATCATCGATTATCTCTTGAAAACGCTTTATATTAAGCGCTTACACTGATTTAATCGTTTTTTTTGTTAACGCCGCTCCTTCCATATGACTAGTTCGTATAATTTCGATAGGTTAGTGATACCCTATTTTAGGGTATTAGGCTTTATAAGTTTTCGACTATAAATGCGCTGCTATTGCTCCGCAGTACGGCTGCTCTGGAAACTTAGGATCACGATCGCCGCTTATGCTTGGGTTAGGTTCGGCCCCTTAGCTCCTTTCGACTTTTGCAACAATAATGTTGATTTATTCGATCGGATAAGGGATAATGGACTTGGATAACTACATATAATTAGGAGGCTGTAAAAAATGGCACATCAACTACCAGCTTTGCCTTACGCGCACAACGCACTTGAGCCGCATATCGATGCGACAACAATGGAAATTCACCACGGCCGTCACCATAATGCTTACGTGACTAACCTTAACGCTGCTTTGGAGTCCGCTCCTGAATTGCAAAGCAAATCGATCGAAGAATTGATCGCTGACCTTGCAAGCGTTCCTGAAGGTATCCGTACTGCTGTTCGCAACAACGGCGGCGGACACGCGAACCACAGCTTGTTCTGGGAAACAATCGCTCCAAACGCAGGCGGAGCACCAAGCGGCGCTCTTGCAGCAGCAATCGAAAGCGAGCTTGGCGGCTTTGAAACTTTCAAAGCAGACTTCGCTAAAGCAGCAACAACTCGTTTCGGCAGCGGCTGGGCATTCCTAGCAGTTGCAAACGGCAAATTGAAAGTATACAGCTTGCCAAACCAAGACAGCCCGATCATGGAAGGCGAAACGCCAATCCTAGGTCTTGATGTATGGGAGCACGCTTACTACCTGAACTACCAAAACAAACGCCCTGATTACATCGCAGCGTTCTGGAACGTAGTAAACTGGGATGAAGTTAGCAAACGTTACGAAGCAGCTGTAAAATAATATATTTAGTAAACGGCGCTTGCCTCCTATATGGGGCAGCGCCGTTTTTTCGTTTTAGGGCGTAATTTTATTCCACGCGCCTGCATTTGTACACCGGATAGGCATCTGCCGCATACGATAGATAAGGATAAATGCCTAATCTGTTTCGTAAAGGAGTATGAGTGCTTGCATGGATTATACTTACATTAACCAGCAACAATTCAGCGCGGATGCGCGGCAAGCGGTTCAAGCAGGCAGCGACTGCGGCTGCGGCGGACCGCGCACCATCATGCCTCCGCCTCCGCCGGGAGGCCCAGGGTCTGGTATGTTCCCTCCTGGACCAGGGCCATTCCCTCCTGGACCCGGACCGTTCCCTCCCGGACCAGGGCCGTTCCCTCCCGGACCAGGGCCGTTCCCTCCCGGACCAGGGCCGTTCCCTCCCGGACCAGGGCCGTTCCCTCCTGGACCAGGGCCGTTCCCTCCTGGACCAGGGCCGTTCCCTCCCGGACCAGGGCCGTTCCCTCCCGGACCAGGGCCGTTCCCTCCTGGACCAGGGCCGTTCCCTCCTGGACCCGGACCGTTCCCTCCTGGACCAGGGCCGTTTCCGCCGCCAAGACCGCCGTTTCCTTTTCCGTTCCCTATTCCGTTCCCGATTCCCTTCCCGTTCCCTCCAGGTCCTCAAGCTTCGGTAACGGTTGTCATCAATGGCGGAAGAGCGTTCCCTTACGTGACGCAAGCCTATCGCGTGCGTTTCCGTCCCGGCTTAACGATCTATCAAGCGCTTGCGGAAACAGGGGTCGTTCGCTTCAATTTTAACGGCCAAATCATTTCAGTCAGCGGCATTCCGATTGGCGGCAATATCAGCTATCAGCTTCAGCTTAACGGCCGTGTCATTCCTGCTTCCCTGCTCAACTTCCCGCTTCAGCGAAACGACTCCGTCGCGCTTCAGCTCTTTTACAATCCTTTTCCGCGTGAGGATGGGGACGAATTCGCAGATGAAACGTACACCTTCGACCCTGCTTCCGAGGATTAAGCAGCACATGATTAACCAACCATACAAAAAGAGCGAGTGAAAGCCGTCCCCCCTGGGCGGTTTCCTCGCTCTTTTTTTTTTTATTAGATGCAGCCTTTATTTAATCGCTTTTCCTTTGCCGCTTATCAGCTTTAATTGGTCGTTCTCGTAGCCAACCTCATAGGTTACCTGATATTTGCTTAACACATATTTGCCGTCTACGCGTTCATCTACGGAAATTACGGCGATAACGGTCGCTTTGTCTTCCTTGCTGTCCTTTACATGCATATCGTCGATAACAACATTTAACGTCCCTAAGTAGCCTTCGCGGAATTTCTCGTAGCTCGTCCCTTCTTTCCAATTGCCTCCGAGCAGCGAGTAAGCATACACATAATCCGCATTATTCAGACTGTCATAGAAATGCGTTACCAGATAGCCGGCAAACTCTTCTACCTCAGCATCTTCCTCCAGGCCGGCAGACTCATCGGCAATCTCCAGCTCAGGCAGCTCTTTCATCGGCTCTTCTGACCAGTCCTCCGCAATCTCGATCACGTTCGAAATCGGAATGCTGAAGCCGATCGATCCTTGCTCGTACCCCGCCGAGTTGATGCCGAGCACGGCGCCCGACGTCTGATCGACAAGCGGCCCTCCGCTGTTGCCCGGCGCAATGGGCGCCGAAATTTGATACAAATCGGAATATAAATACGGTTCGATCTCAAAGCTTCTGCCTAACCCGCTTATGATGCCGGTCGTGACCGTATTTTGAAAGCCGAGCGGACTGCCCACGGCCAGCACCTCGTCGCCGACCTCCGCTTTCCCGTCACGGACCACTTCCAGCGGCTCGGTCCCAGCCAGCGCTTCGACGCGGACGACGGCAATATCCGTCTCCGTGCTGATGCCGATGACCTCGCCGTCCATTTCGCGTGCGTCAGCTGTTTTTATTTTCACCTTCTTGGCGCCTGCGACAACATGCGCGTTCGTGATCAGATCGCCCTCTTTGTTATAAAGAAACCCGGACCCTTGGGAGCCGTCTTCCGTTTCAATCATGACGACCAGCTTCTGCGTTTCAAAAATAATATCCTTCAGCGTCTTTTTCTGTCCGATTTCCGCTACAGCGAGCAGCGGCTTCCCCTGCAGCCTGCCCGGCATTTCAGAATGAACGGCCAGCGCGGCAGCCATTCCGCCACAAACAATAAGGGTGGATGCGATGGCGCTGATCCATACTCGTTTACTCATCTCATCGCCCCCTTAATCCAAATACCAAGTCGCATGGTCAACGACGACGGTTGTATTCTCGACATAAACACCGTATACGGTGCTCGTAAAGGTTATTTTCTCGCCCGGCTCCACGTAATCAGGAGAAGCCACGGCCGTGCCCGAGCCTACCTCATTGCCTTCCGCGTCGTAGACAATGAATTTCACGGTGATCGAATAGATCGGACGCGTAGCCGCGTTTTTAAGCTCGCCTGCGATATTCAAATCACCGAACTCATCAAGCGTCGAATCGATTTGGATCACCTCGACAGCTGCCGTCTGGTTTTTGAGATCCTCGGCCGCCGCTTGCTGCATCGCTTGCTCCAGCCGCTGCTGCTCATCCTTCTCGTAATCAGCCCGGGCTTCGGTTATTTTTTTCTCCAGCTCAGCTAATTTTGCGTTATCCTTGGCGTAGGTCAGCCCCTTCGAAGCAGCATCCAAAGCGTCCGAGTAGTTTTTCTTCTTTAGCAGCGATTCGGCTTCCTTCATGCTGATATCTACGATTTTCGCCACGATCTGCTCCCGCACGGCGGCTGCTTCTTCACCTTCTAAATGTTTAGCAACATTAAGCTTTGCCGCCAGCTCATCGACGGTCTTCGCATCGGCGAGCTCAACAGTCAGCTTCATTACGCCCAGCTTCACCGAATAGTTGCCCAACTGCTCCTTTACCCTCGTAAAGATCGGCTCGGTATGCCCGTCCAGCTCGTTTCCCGCTTTCTCGATCGTCTGCTCCGCTTCGGCAAGCTTCTGTTCCTCCAGCAGCTTGGCTGCTGCAGTCACCGATTGCGACAGTTCCGCGGCAATTGCAACGATCTCAGCGTCCTTCTGTACCGCCGCAAAGGCTGGCCGCGCTTCTTCAGCTTCTTTGAGCAACGCCTGCGCTTCGTCATACCTGCCTGCCAGCGCCGCGGACTTCGCCTTCGCCTGAAGCTTAATCACGCTGTCATTAATTCCTGCTTGATATATATAGTAGCCAAAAACAGAACCCGCCGTAACGAGTGCTAGAATGATAGGCAGCAGCCATGCCCACAGCGAGCCCTTAGCGCCGCGCTTCCGGGTGTCCATGGAAAGGGCAGCCTGCTTGTTTCCCCGATCCGTCTCTATAGAAGCAGCCGTCTCCAGCATGACTAACGTCCGCTCAGCACCTGCATTTGCTGCGCCGTCCTCATCCGTTGCAAGCAATCTTCCGCACTGGCTGCAATAAATCGCATCATCTGTCCGCTTCTTTCCGCAATGATGGCAATACACTTCCGTTCATCCCCCAGCCTTGATTCTCTCTACACACATTTATCTATTCTATCTCAAAAAGTAAATGATCTCCATTTTTTATTGGCGGAAATTTTTTAATCGGCTTAGCAGGCTGAATTCCTATCCGAATCGCCATGTTTTCCATCGGCAGCTAACTAAAAAAAGAAAGGGCTCCTCCCAAAAGCAGCGCCGCTGCTTAAAGGAGAGCCCTATCTTCTTCCGAATAGGCCATATGTTTTTTTCATGTTGGCCTCAGGCCGGTCACGGGTTCCCTTTCATGCGGAAACCGTCTTTTACAAACATTGTGCCTGCATTATTTTCATGAAGGCCGGCTTAAGCCTGCTCTTCTTTAATCGCTTTTAGACGTTTCATAACATCATTAGAACCACGGCCGTAATAGTCATGAAGCAGATTGTATTCCGCATACAGCTTCTCGTATACCGCCACGTTCTCGGGAATCGGCTTGAATGTCTCTTCATGTACACGCGCCATGCTTTGAGCCGCTTCGACGATGCTGTCAAAGCCGCCCTTCTCTGCGCCTGCCGCTACCGCTCCGAACATCGCCGCGCCCAGCGCCGGCGTTTGCTTCGAAGCCGCGACCTTGATCTCGCGATTCGTTACGTCCGCATAGATTTGCATAAGCAGCGCGTTTTTCTGCGGCAATCCGCCGCAGGCATACAATTCCTTGACCTCTACGCCGTTATTGTGGAAAGCATCGACGATCTTGCGCGTGCCGAAAGCAGTTGCTTCAAGCAGGGAGCGATAGATCTCCCAAGGCTTAGTGAGCAGCGTTAAGCCAACAATCGTACCGGTAAGATCCGTGTCTACCAATACGGAGCGGTTGCCGTTCCACCAGTCCAGCGCAAGCAATCCGGACTCGCCTGCCTTCAGCTCGTTCGCTTTGCGCGTTAAATAAACATGTACGTTCTCTCCGGCTTTCTCCGCTTCTTCGAATACGTAAGCAGGAACCGACTCCTCAACGAACCATTCGAAAATATCGCCAACCGCGGATTGACCCGCTTCATAGCCAAAGTAACCAGGGATGATGCCGTCTTCTACGACGCCGCACATGCCTTCAACTTCCTTCTCCTCCGTGCCAAGGAGCATGTGGCAAATCGATGTGCCCATCGCCATAACCAGCTTGCCCGGCGTGACGACGCCAACGCCCGGTACAGCCGCATGCGCATCGACATTGCCGACGGCAACCGCCGTGCCCGGCGCCAGTCCGATGCGGGCCGCAAGCTCAGGCAGCAAGTCGCCAGCCTTGGAGCCGAGCGGCACTACCTCGCCGCGCAGCTTCGTTTCCGTCAAATTCTCAAGGCGCGGATCAAGCGCTTTGAAAAAGTCTTTGCTCGGATAGCCTTCTTGTTTATGCCACATGCCCTTGTATCCGGCCGTACAGCTGTTGCGAACGATATTGCCTGTCAGCTGGCCGATAACCCAGTCGGTCGCTTCCACGAATTTATCCGCCGTTTCATAGATCTCAGGCGCTTCGTTCAAAATTTGCCAAGCCTTTGCCATCATCCATTCGGATGAAATTTTGCCGCCGTAACGCGGTACCCATTTTTCTCCGCGCTGAGCAGCCATCTCATTGATAAGATTAGCCTCATCCTGGGCCGCGTGATGCTTCCAGAGCTTTACCCAGCTATGCGGATTATCCTTGTAGGCATCCTGCACGCAAAGCGGCTCTCCCAATTCATCGATCGGAAGCATGGTGCATGCCGTAAAGTCGATGCCGAGTCCAATGACCTCGGCAGGATCGATGCCCGATTCCTTCATGACAGCGGGAACGGACCGTTCAAGCACTTCAATATAATCAAGCGGATGCTGCAGCGCCCAGTCATGCTCCAGCTTAATGCCGGAGACAGGCAGCTTCTCGTCGATAACATGATGCGTATATGGCGTAACGTGCTCCGCTACCTCAGCGCCGTTAGACAAATCAATAAGTACGGCGCGACCCGATTGCGTGCCGTAATCGACACCGATTGCGTATTTTTTGCTCATTATCCGAATCTCCCTTATTTTTGGCCGTATATGCGTCGTCATCATTCCGATGGTCATCCCTTGCGATGAGCTCTTCCGCTCCAGCGCCGATACTGCATATATTTGGGCGTTTGCCGTTCCTTCACTTCACACCTCAACCCCATTAGTTGTATGCAAAGTAGTATAACATAAGCGAAACTTGTACGTACATAATCTTGTTCGGTCAGGAACAAAGAATAAACATCGTTATCCATAAAAAAAGAACCGCCGCCGGCGGTCCTGGATTCCCCTTATGAGTCTATGCCTTCGTTTCCCGCAGTCGCTCCTGCAGGTACCTTCTGACCTCATCGCCAAGATCCGCGCGCTCCAGCGCAAAATCAATGGTCGCTTGGACAAAGCCGAGCTTATCGCCCACATCATGACGGCGTCCGTCAAAGCGAAACGCGGTTAACGAGGCCATTCGGTTTAATTGCTGCAGGCTGTCGGTCAGCTGGATCTCGCCTGCTTTGCCTGGCGCCGCTTTCTCCAGCAGGCCAAATATCGCAGGATCCAGAACGTAGCGGCCAACGACCGCATAATTGGAAGGAGCTTGTCCCGGCGCCGGCTTTTCGATGATATCGCGGACGCGGGCAATCTGCCTGCCCGGTTCCATATCGACGATGCCGTATTTATGGGTTTGATCCCACGGCACCTCCATAACGGCAACGACCGAAGATTGCTCCCGCTCATAAATGTCGATCATTTGGCGCAAGCACGGCGGATCGGATTTCAAAATATCGTCGCCGAGCAATACCGCAAAGGGCTCGTCCGCGATGAAGCGGCGCGCGCACAAAACGGCATGGCCGAGCCCCAGCGGTTCCTTCTGCCGTACGTAATATATGTCGGCCAGCTGCGATATTTTTTGCACCATCTCCAGCATTTCCTCGTTATGCCGCGCCTCAAGCTCCATTTCCAGCTCAGCCGACTTGTCAAAATGATCCTCGATGGCCCGTTTGTTGCGCCCGCTGACGATCACGATGCTGTCGATGCCGGACTGAACCGCCTCTTCCACGATATATTGAATGGCAGGCTTGTCGATGATTGGGAGCATCTCCTTCGGCTGTGCTTTGGTTGCCGGCAAAAACCTTGTCCCGAGTCCACCTGCGGGTATGATCGCTTTCCGTATCCGCTTCTCCATTCGAGCTTCTCCCCCAGAACGTTACATGAATTGTATTAGTCTCCCTCCATCATAACCGCTCCATTCCCGATTAGCCATGTTTACATCCTCAATAAACGCCCGTCAGGCAAGGCGTCGGTCAACGCGATTAAGCCGGCGGCGTGAACGGGAGCCGTATGATAAAGCTTGCCCCCGCAAGCTGATCGGCCCCGGGGTCGAGCATGATGCTCCCTCCATGGATATGGGCAATGGTTTGCGCAATGGACAGCCCAAGGCCGCTGCCTCCCTGGCTGCGGTCACGCGACACGTCTCCCTTATAAAACCGTTCGAATACGCGCTCCCGGTCCTCCTCGCTAATGCCGATTCCCGTATCGGAGATTCGGACCACCGCAAAGCCGTCCTGCCCGGTCAGCGAAAAAAAGATTTTACCGTCCTCGGGCGTAAATTTCATGCTGTTCGCCAATAGGTTCATCCATACCTGGTTGAGCTGGTCGCGGTCTGCCGTAATGACCGTTTCCTCCATTAGAAGCTCTACCGTTTGCCGCTTGGCTATCCACTGCGGCTCGCAGGCAAGCACAACATCCCGCAGCTGGCGGTCCAGCCGATATGGCTGCGGGTGAAACGGATGCTGCTGCGAGTCCAGTGATGCCAGGTTAAGCAAATTTTCGCTAAGACGCGAAAGACGCATGCTTTCCTGCTTAATGATGCTGATATAGCGGTCCCGTTCGGCTTCCGTCACTTCCCCGCTGCGGAGCGCCTCGGCAAAGCCCCCGATGGAGGTGAGCGGCGACTGGATTTCATGGGACACGTTCGATACGAAATCCTGGCGCATCATTTCAAGCTGCGACAAGCTGAGCGCCATCTTGTTCATGCCCTCGGCGAGCTCGCCGAGCTCGTCGCCCCGTCTTGCAGGCAAACGCACGCTGAAGTCGCCCTCCGACATCCTTCTCGCCGCATTGGTCATCATTTTTAAGGGTCTCACGAGATAACGGGCCGCAACCAAAATAAGCACGCCTCCAACGACCAGTAAAGTGACGAGCAGCGTCACGGCAGTCCAAATAAAGTTGCTGTTTTGCGGAAAACGATCCGGCTGGACAAACAAAGCCCATCTCTCGCCGCCGAATTGCACGAGTCTGCCTATGGCAGGAGGCAGCGGCGGGCTTCCCGCCTCCCTGTTGAACATTTCCATGCGCACCGTGCTGCCGCTGAATATGCTTGCCAGCTGCTGGTACGTGAGTCTCTCCACCATGGCGTCGCTTCTCTCGCCAACCGACACTAGGCGGTTGGCGCTGCTGACCGCGATAATGGACAGCCCCTGCAGATTCGACATCTCCTCCAAAAACTCTTTCATCGACGCCGGCTCAGACACTGCATAAAGCTGCTCGATACGCTCAATGGCTTGCTCCAACTGATTGGGCAGCTGGCCCCGTGCATCCCGTTTGAACATTTGATTCGTGAATAGAAATGCCACGCCTATACTAATAAGTACAATGATTAGAAAGGTAGCCGTGATGCGGACATACAGGCTGCGGATCATGACCATTCCTCCAGCCTGTACCCGAGTCCCCTGATCGTTACGATTCGGAAACGGTATTGCTCCTCGGGAAACCTGTCGCGCAGCCTCTTGATATGTACGTCAACCGTCCGCTCGTCGCCCTCGTAGTCCATGCCCCATATCTGTTCGATGAGCTGGTCGCGCGCAAAGGTTTTTCCCGGGTAACTGGCCAGCTTGAACAGCAGCTCGAATTCCTTTGGCGGCAAGGTCACCTTCTCTCCGCCCGCTGACATGTGAAAGTCGGTTTGGTTCATTGTGACGCCGCCGAACTCGACCGTCTGCGACGCGGTGATCCGGTATCTTTTGAGCAAGGCCTTGACCCGCACGACCAGCTCCGGCGGATCAAACGGCTTGACCATATAGTCGTCCGCCCCCAGCTCAAAGCCTTTTACCTTCTGCGTCGTTTCTCCTTTGGCCGTCAGCATGAGCAGCGGAATATCATAGCTGGCGCGCAGTGCGGCGCAAAGCGCCCAGCCGTCCATGCGGGGCATCATAACATCGATAACCGCCAAATCGGGACGGACCGCCTCCAGCTTCTCCAATGCGTCTACGCCATCTATAGCTTCAATAACCTGGCAGCCTTCTCTTTTCAAAAAAAGACCAACCAGCTCGCGAATGTTCGGATCATCGTCTACAACAACAATTTTGGGCATTACAATCGTCCTCCAGTCTGGCTTATGCAGTCGCTCAAATTAGCATACAATACGAACATGAACGTTACATGAACGATATTGACTTTGGAGCTAGATTATAATAATTTTAAAGTAGTACTTATTATCCGATAAACATCCGAAATGGAGGAGATTATAGATGACTTACAAAACGATTATTATTGGTACGGGTCCTGCCGGATTGACGGCTGCCATTTATTTGGCCCGCGCGAATATGGAGCCGCTCGTTATTGAAGGCTGGCAGCCTGGCGGCCAGCTTACGACGACGACCGAGGTAGAAAACTTCCCTGGATTCCCCGAAGGTATTCTGGGCAGCGAGCTCATGTCCAATATGCGTAAGCAAGCACAGCGCTTCGGCGCGAAATTCAAAACAGGCTCCGTCAAAAGCGTGGACTTCAGCAAGCGTCCTTACACGCTCGACGTGGAAGGCATCGGCGAGCTGCAAGCCGATTCGATCATTATCTCAACGGGCGCTTCGGCCAGATACCTCGGCATCCCGGGCGAGCAAGAAAATATCGGACGCGGCGTAAGCACCTGCGCGACCTGTGACGGTTTCTTCTTCCGCGGCAAAAAGATTATTGTCGTCGGCGGAGGCGACTCGGCGATGGAAGAAGCCGTGTTCCTTACCCGCTTCGCGTCAGAGGTCAGACTCGTGCACCGCCGCGATGAGCTTCGCGCTTCAAAAATCATGCAGGACCGCGCCCGCGCCAATGACAAAATCGTTTGGAGCTTAAACCGTACGCCGCTTGAAGTGGCTGCGACAGGCATGGGCTTGCAGGGGTTGAAGGTGCGCAATAATGAAACAGGCGAAGAAGAGCTGCTCGAGTCGGACGGCCTGTTTGTTACCATTGGACACACGCCGAATACCGGCTTCCTAGGCGGACAAATCGACACCGATGAGCAAGGATACATTATCGTGAAGCCAGGCACCTCGGAGACGAACATTCCAGGCGTATACGCATGCGGCGACGTTCAGGACCGCAATTACCGTCAAGCGATTACGGCTGCCGGCAGCGGATGCATGGCAGCGCTGGATTGTGAACGCTTCTTGGAATCGCAAGCGCATGAAGCGGTTCACGCGTAATTTTTTTTCGTAAACGTACTAGTACAAAACGTGCAAATTATGTATAATAAACGTGTTGAGAGTTACAATAGAAAGGCAATGCTACCGCAACCATTTGTTCGCAATATGCTTCGCGTGAGCGGCGCCTGAACGTTTGATGGGAAAAGGTACAACCTCGGCTTTTATGAGCAGAGGTTGTACCTTTTTTCGCGTTTTCACCCTTTATTTATTTCATCCATAAGGAGCGATTATCATGTTATTAGAAGCGGTATATCACAGGCCGAAGCAAAACTGGGCTTACGCCTACGACGGAAAGACGCTGCACCTTCGCTTGCGCACCAAAAAAGACGACGTGGCCTCGGTTGAAGCGATTGTAGGCGATAAGTATGCTTGGGAGCAAACCATCACTACGGTCCCGATGCGCATTTTATCCTCGGATGCACGATTCGATTATTGGGAAACGGCTGTCCTCCCTCCTTTCCGCCGTCTGCGTTATGCCTTTCGTTTAACCAGTGGTTCTGAAAGCATACTGCTTACCGATAAAGGCTTCGAGCTGCTGCTGCCGGATAATCCGAATACGTTTTTCGATTTCCCTTATATTAATCCCATCGATGTATTCGAGCCGCCGGCTTGGGTGAAGGATGCGGTCTTCTATCAAATATTTCCGGAGCGCTTCGCGAACGGCGATCCATCGCTCGATCCCGCGAATGTGCTGCCTTGGGGCGGCGAGCCGACTCCTTATAATTTCTTTGGCGGCGACCTTCAGGGCGTAATCGATCATTTGGACCACATTTCAGGGCTGGGCATTAATGCCGTTTATTTTACGCCGCTGTTCGAAGCGACGACGAATCATAAATATGATACACAGGATTATATGAAGGTTGATCCTCATTTCGGAACGAACGAGAAGCTGAAGGAGCTGGTGGAGGCCTGCCACGCCCGCGGCATTCGCGTCCTGCTGGATGCGGTGTTCAACCACTCGGGCAAAACCTTCCCTCCGTTTGTGGATGCGCAGGTAAACGGACAGCAGTCGAAATACGCGGACTGGTTCTACGTGCGGGAATGGCCGCTGCAGGTGGTAAACGGCGTGCCTTCTTACGAGACGTTTGCTTTCGAGCCGCTCATGCCGAAGCTGAACACCGAGCATCCCGAGGTGAAGCAATACTTGTTCGAGGTGGCGCGTTACTGGATCGAGGAAATCGGCATCGACGGCTGGCGGCTTGACGTCGCCAATGAGGTCGATCACCAATTTTGGCGCGAATTCCGCCAGACCGTGAAAAAGGTCAATCCGGAGGCCTATATCCTAGGCGAGATTTGGCATGACTCAATGATGTGGCTGCAGGGCGATCAATTCGATGCGGTCATGAACTACCCGTTCACGAACGCGGTGCTTGATTTCTTTGCTTACCAGACCATCGATGCCGCTGACTTCGCAAATGCCATCGGCTCGCAGCTTGCCGCTTATCCGCAGCAGGTAACCGAAGCCGCTTTCAATTTGCTCGATAGTCACGATACGCCCCGCCTGCTTACCCTTTGCGGGGACAACACGGAATCCATGAAGCTTTCGTCGTTGTTCCAGCTGACTTACCCTGGAACCCCATGTATTTATTACGGGGATGAGGTAGGGATTAACGGCGCGGGCGATCCCGGCTGCCGCAAATGCATGGTGTGGGACCCGGCTGAGCAAAATCGCGAGCTGCTCGCCTTCTATACGTCGGCGATTGGGCTTCGCCACAAATACAGCGCGCTCCGCAGCGCGGATATTTCCTTCGTGCATGTCGGCGAAGCAGACGGCACCTTGGTCTATGAGCGCCGCGACGGCGATCAGCGCCTGCTTATCGCGCTGAATGCGCGCGGCGAGGCTGCTGATCTAAGCTTCGCGATTAAGGCTGCGCCAATTAATCAAGGCGCGCTGCCACATGAGATCGCGTTTGCCGGATTCTCCGGTAAAGCTGATTTGGATGTTGCGGTTTCTACAGACGGCTCGGCAGCAATCGAGGCCGTAGGCAGCGCGGATTCAGCAGCAGTTACAGATGAGGTAAACGCACCCGCTGAATCGGCATGGTTGACGCTCCTGTCAAGCGAGGGCGAAAGCGCTGACGGGCTTACCAAGGCAATAAGCACGGTTGATGGCAAGCTTCAGCTTGCGCTGCCGGCCTACGGCTATGTCATCCTGGAGCAAACCGTATTGTAGAAGCTTTGCAAGCCTAAATGACTGGCGCGTCGCAATCGCCAAAGCAGTCGTTTCAAAATAATATAAAAAGGGGAATGTTTAAGCAGGCGATATCGGCCGCGAAACATTCCCCTTTTGATTTGGCTGATCCGGCTCATCCCGAATGGGTGAGCCGCATGCTATCATATAGGCACAACCATCATTTTGCATGATTTCGCATGGGAGGAAGCCGCATGACACGCGAACGATTCGAACAGCCGGCCAGCTCTGTCCTTGATGAATTCACGAACCTGTTTTTGGCCAAATACCCGGTTCATTGCGAGCTTCGGGCGGGACCGCTTGGCCGCAAGGCGCTTCACCATCACGATGGTTATGAAATTTATCTCTGCTTGCGCGGTACCGGCTCCTATATCGTGGAGAATAATCTCTACCCTCTCCATGCGGGAACGCTCACCGTCATTGCTCCGCATGTGCTGCATCATCCGTTCTCCAAGCCGGAACAGGACTTTGATCGTTACGTGCTGTCCGTAAGCGACGCTTACCTGAATCGCCTCGATCAGGCATGTCCGGATATGGAGGAAGGAATCGGCAGCCTTCTGACGGGAGGAGCCTCAGGCCGGCATTATTTCCTTCCGGCTCCGCAATTCGAGCAGGCACGCCTGCTGCTGGAGGAGCTCAGCGCTTCGCTCGCCTCGAGCCTGCCATTGCGTGAGCTCTCGGTGCTGCGATATATGTCGGAGCTTGCGCTGCTTATGATTAGAAAGCATGAGGAGCCGCAGGCTCAGAGGGAAACATTATCCGAAGACGAGAGGCTCATCGGAGACGTTGTCGCTTATCTCGCAGCCTCCTACCGCGAGGAACTGCATATAGAGGATCTGCTGCGTAAATTTCCAGTGTCGCGATCCCGCCTGTTTCGGCTTTTCAAGGAAACGACCGGTTATTCGGTCAAGCGTTTCTTGAATGAATACAGGCTGAGCAAAGCGAAAGGACTGTTGATCGAGACCTCCTTGCCCATGATTGATATTGCCGGACAAACCGGCTTTGGCGATCTTTCGCATTTTTTCCACCAATTCCGCACGTCCACCGGAATGACACCGATGTCTTATCGGCGGCAGGCTGCGCTTGGCAGAACGCAAGGGTAAACGATTATCGTCCCTGCCATACAAAGAGCGGATTAAGGCTGCAGCCTACGTGTCCAAAGAAAATAAAGTGTTAGACCGACGATGAAGAATGGGCTGCCCAAAAGGTCTATAACCTTTTGGGGCAGCCCATTCTTCGACTAATCATATTGGTTATTCCATAACTGCTTATGAATCTTTATAACGATTTTTTTCAGTTCACCGGGCTCATCCACTGCGCAACACGGACGGTGTATATCGGAGGGATAGAAGACGGCAAACTGCCTTGTGTCAGCAACAGACTGGATTCTTGATTCTCCATCCTTGCGTTATAAGCAATATCCCGGACTGCCAAATCCTGCTCTTCGACTACAAGTTGATCAGAGAGCCTAATAAAATCGATTCTTTCTTCCCCGCTTACGACGTACTGAATGTCTCCATAAGTACTATGTGACTCCAATCTCTGCTCACTGCTCGGCTGTGTAACGATTTGCTGCACCCAAGCATACATAAGCCCTTCTTCTGCCAGCTCATATCTCCCCGGCTCCTTATCGGCAGGCCCGCCTGATAGCAAATGCTCCAAAGCTCTTCGGACAGCCTCGGGATAGAACTGGATCTCCTGCGCGAGGTGCTGAATATCACGCTCTGCGGTGCTCCTGTTCAACATCCGTTAATGAAGTAAAGGGCTGCCAAACGGCAGCCCTTTACTTATCATATTGTTCCTTAAGCAAAGTGACAATCTGAAAACCGCCACATATCGTATTATGATACTGATAAGAGGAAGGGTGAACTAAAAACATGATTCATCCAGATACAGAACTTCGATTTGTAAGTGAAGAGGTAGGTGTCGGTGTATTTGCAACGAAATTCATCCCTAAGGGAACGATTGTTTGGATTTCAGATGATTTGGATATGATCCTTGATGAGGATTATGTAGATTCCCTCGATGAGCTTCGAAGAGAGATGGTGTTTAAATACACTTATCAAGAAAATAACGGCAATTATATTCTTCATTGGGATCACTCAAGGTACATGAATCACAGTTTCCAGCCCAATTGTATTGATACAGCTTATGAATTTCAATTAGCTGCAAGAGACATTAAACTTGGTGAACAATTAACATGTGATTATGGAATACTGGGTGATGACGAAGATTTTGAATGTGTGCCTGAAGAAGGTACGTCCCGCACAAGAGTCAAAGCAGATGATTATTTAAACTATTATCAGGAATGGGACGAGATGGCTCGGGAGGCGTTCAAGTATTTCAACGCTGTCGAACAACCTCTGAAATATTTAATCAATAAGGAATTTGTTGACAAAGTTAATGCAGTTGCTTCTGGGCATGAACCATTAGATTCGATTCTCACTACTTTTACTGATTAGTTACTCCGATACGGCAAACCGTAATCATCTTGATTTTCCTCGAGAAGAATGAAATGAAAACGGGCGATCATTCCATAAAACAGCGGCAGTCTAGGACTTTCTCTCGTCCCTGGCTGCCGCGTTGCGCTTTTTCGGGTCAGTCGAATCCTTTATTTTCGCAAGACACTACGCCTGCTTCGAGTGCAAACGAGCATTCGGAAGCTCTACCTTGTTGCTAAGGTATCGCTCCATTGTTTCTCCCGGGGAAATGGACAGCGCGACCGAAACCGTTTCGCCATCCATTTCGGCCGAAGCCTTGACGATGTCCCCTACTTGGCTGACCTGCGCGGCCGGCAGCTGCCCCGACTCGTTCAGCGCAAGCTGGAACAGCCATACCGATTCCTGAACCGCATGAAAATCGAATTCGCGCTCCTCCCCGCTGTACAATACATAATCCGCATGAATCGCGTCATCCGTACGTTCGCAGCGCAGCTCCAATTCCCCTAAATCGGAACGCTCATGCAGCAGCTTAACCGCCAGCCAAGCCTCGCCCAGCCGCAGCTGCCATGCTTTGCCCTCTTGTTCCTCCGGCAATGGCAGCCCAGTCGTCACGCCGCCGATTTTCAAACGAATCCTTAGATCGCTTGACCGGAATCTGCCGTTGATTTGATCCAGATCAGAGTGCCAAGCTCCGTTATCCGTCAGTAAATTAAAACCGAACAGCACGTTCGTGCGCGCTTGTACGCCAGCGAACATCGCCGAGCAGAAATCACCGCCGTCCTTCAAAAATTGCAGCTGAACGTATACCGGCTCTCCTTCGACATTCACATAAGCGAGCATGTTCCGCCGCTGATTCCACATGACGCCTTTGCTGAATGTGCCCAGAGACAAGCGTTTATTCTGGAATAACGTCGCATAAACCTGATAGCCGGTGTCCGCCTCCATCAGCGTCGCTTCCGTCACATAGCGGGTTTGAGCCGTTTGAAATAATCCGCGGTACGCCTTCGGACATCGGATGTTTTCTCCGAATTCGAAGCTTTCCTCGAGAAGCGCTTCGTATAGAAACTTTCGGTCATCCGGCTGCAGCAGCGTGCTGTACGTCCGGCTGTGCGGCCCGCTCCACTCTCCCGTGCCGGCGTGAAAATGTTCACCGGCCATTTTCCAAGCGAGCTCGATCAGCTCATTCGCGTTAGCAACTGCCTCGGCAGACGCCGAATAAACGGCAATGCTGTGCAGCTCCCGGATCGCAATCGGCGTATAGCAAGGGCTGTTATATTCCGAAAACGTTCCGATTCCGAACGTAAAATCATAAAACCGTTTGAGGCGTGCCAGGCCGTACTCTTTATATTCATCTACCTGCAAAAGCTCGCCGCCAACCAGCGTGACGAACGCGCCCATGATCGCAATATTCGTGTAATGCGGACCAACGTTGCGTATAATGATCGCCCGGCATGCATGGGAAATCGCCGCTTCGATCTGCTCCGCCAGCTCCGCCCGCAGACGCTCCCTATGCTTCATCAATATAAGGATAAGCCGTTTGCCGTGAAAATCGGCCATGTTCCAGTCGGGCCGATCCATTTGCTCAAGCGGCTCCTCGAAGAAATACGGCCAGATGCCGTAGGTGTCGGAGGACGGATTCCGGTCCTGCAGCGGGACCACCCGCTCTAAAATCCCATTGGCTCTCGCAATATGCTCGGCCTCTCCCGATTCAAGCAAGTCGTACGCGTAGCTGGCTGCTGAAAGCAGCGCGTAGACCTCGGGGTGTTCGCTGCTCTTCAGCGCCGTATGGTAGGTAGCCGTCAGCGGCGTTCGGATGAGCTGCAGCGTCTCGTCATACGCCGCCGTTTGCCTACGAATCCTTTCCTGCAGCTGTTCTCTATTCATGGGACGATTCCCCTCTCCACAGTGCTTCCGACAGAAGCATCAGCACTAATCCTTGCCCGTAAAGCGTCGGATAGGTCGGAATGGCATTATACGCCTCCACGCTCTCCATTACCGGTGTTCCTCCCGATACGCCTGCCACAATGCCGTCTTCGCCTATATAAGAAATAATCGCCTTCAGCGCTCGGCGAGCGGCTGTCTCATAGCGCTGCTCGGGCAGCAGCCAGCCGCCATCGACCGCTTTCCACAGCCCGTATGCGATGCCTGCGCTTCCGGACACTTCGCGGTAAAAATCCGGCTGATCCAGCACCGTACTCCACAAGCCGTCCTCGCGCTGAAACCGCACAAGTCCATCCATCAAGCGGCGGTATCGCGCCAGTAGCTCCTCCGATACCTGCACGAGCGGCGCAATTTCCTTCAATATCATCGGCACGCCGGCAGCAATCCAGGCATTCGCCCTCGTCCAGCGCGCGGCGGACATATGGTCCGCGGTACTGCAGTTCCAGCCGTGGAACAAGACGCCGCTCTCTCTGTCCTCAAGCAACGTCAGGTGAAGAAGCATCTGCTTATGCGCTTCCTGCGCATAGGCTTCATTTTCGAGCAATGATGCCGTCCTTGCTAAAAAAAGCACAGCCATAAATACCGTGTCCGCCCATACCTGCTCGGAGAATTCCACATTCTCGGTCACCGTATGCTCGAATGCCTGCTCTCTTGTGCGCGGCGCTTCCTCCATCAGCCACTTTGCGACACGCGCAGCCTCTTCCTTGAAGCCGTTATCTCCCGACACCTGGTACAAGGCGGGGAAAATCGCAAACGGGGCGATCGCGTTAATGACGAGCCCGGCCTCCGTTGCCCGTTTGTTACGCGTGGCCCAAGCCGTCAAAAAACCTATAATAGCCGGATCGCCGGTCGTTTCGTAATAGTCCAGCAAACCGATGACGCCCACGCCAGGCACCCAATCCCACTTGTGAATGTCCATTCCCCAATTACCGGCATAATCCCGCTTCATCTCGTTCCATACATTTTCCGCATGTTGTTTTAACGACAATGCCCTCACGCCTTTCGCTTGATTATACGGTTATCGTACCATTCTGCTAGGGCTCATCTCTTGGGCATGCGTCTTAAAAAAGTGGGGAAAAGTCCCGCTATTCCACTGTCTCATGCTGAGCTCGGATTGTCTCTAGACAAAGAAGCCTGTCCTATGTGATAATGACTTAAACGTTTAAGTTAGTCATCGTGCTTTTAGCTGCAGCGCCTGCCGCGATTGAATCGCTGTTAGCTTACTAAGCCGCATAGATTAATGGAGGAGCTGTTTTCTCATTAAAAAAGCTACGCTTAAGGATATAGCAAAGATGGCAGAGGTCTCTGTCGCGACAGTCAGCTACGTACTCAATAACGTCGCCAAGCAAACCATTCCCGACGAGACGAGATCCCGCGTGCTCGATGCCGCGAAGCAATTAAATTATGTGCCTAATCTGGCCGCACGATCGCTGGTGAAGCAAAAATCCGGCTTGATCGGCATTCTGATCAACCGCGCAGAAAACGAAGGCTTTTGGAGGCAGCTCCGTTATTCGCAATGGATTAACCGGCTGGAGCAGCTGCTCACGGGCTACGGCTACCACGTCGTTTTATTCGGCCTCGATGCCGTGATTCCAAAGCTGGATATCATCTCGGAACGCAAGCTTGACGGCGTATTCGTAGTCGATGTCAAAACGGAAAATTTTCACCTGATATCCAGCCATTTTTCAGTTGGCGTACCGCTCATCGTGGTAGACAGCATCATCGACGATGCTTTATTTTATAAGGTTAACTATGATTACCTTGATGCTTTCATGGCAGCCCAGGCTTCCGCCTCCGTTCCATTCGAGTATGCGATCATCGATAATTTCAATAACAAAGAGCTTGTGGAGCATATTGCCTTTGCTTCGAAATTGGAACCCGATTGTATTCATATTATGCAGAATGAACAAGCACTAGAGCTGTTTCTGAGAAATCACGCACATAAAAAAGGGATGATACTGAACGAGTTTGCAGCCATTTCGGCAGCCAAATATGTGGACCCTGCGAATTTAACCGTCATTTGCTCGGCAGGCTGTCCAGAGATCCTCCCTTTCTCCGCTGGCCGCATCGCTTTTGGCGATCGCAAGCCCGAGGCTGCTTTTCAGCTGATGCTGCAGCTGCTGGATAATTCAAAGAGAGGGCCGGAAAGCAGCTATATCTTAGTAAAAGCCATTAATGATTAATGCCGTTGCAAATTTTCAGTTAATGACAATGTTCGATTAGCAGATTTCGATCTGCTTTTTCTTCGCAAACTTAAACGTTTAAGTTAAGTAGTCCAGGTCGATGGGCGACGGTTTAAGGAAGACACCAACGGAGTTGGTTTGCGAGGATTTATCTCGTTGTTCCATACTATCATTTAGGAGGCTGACACATGCTTGAATTAGCTAAAGAATCCCAAAGCAAGACACCGAATCCGGTCCGGCAGCCAGGCGGCCAAGGAGTATCCTTATGGCGAAACCGGACGTTTCTAGCGGTTTTCTCCAGCTATAGCTTGTCGCTGCTTGGCAATACGTTCCACAGCATTGCCTTAAATCTTTGGGTGCTTCAAACAACCGGCAGCGCCAAACTCATGTCGGTCGTCCTTATCACTCATCTTGTCATCAGCATGCTCTTCGGCTCGTTCGCAGGCACGGTTGCGGATCGCGTGGACCGTCGCACCCTTATGTGGATAACGGATATTATCCGCTTCGTGCTTGTAGCAGCGATTGCCCTGCTCATTTTTTTGCCGCATATTCCGTTTGTCTTTATCGTCCTGCTTACAGGGCTTGTTGCATTTACCGGTGTGTTTCGAACGCCGGCTTTTCAAGCCTCCCTCATTGAAATCGTCGGTAAAGAACAGCTGACGCAAGCTGTAGGCGCAATCAGCATCTCAGACAACATTATTCGCATTTCCGGCTTTGCGTTAGGCGGCATTGCCGTTGCTGCATTCGGCGGCGCTTTTGCGATAGCGATCGACGCTGCAACCTTCCTGCTCTCCGGTTTGTTACTGCTCTTTGCGGGCAAATTTCCTTATAAAGCGCCAAAGGACACGGCAATATCCAAAACTTCCTTCAAGGAGGATCTCACAGCCGGCTTCCGGTACGTCTGGAATGAGCCGTTCGCCAAAGCCGCCGTTATGCTGCTTCCGCTTATCATGTTCTTCTTTCTATCCACCTTCATGCTCATTCAGGTCATGGCCGTACAGGTCTGGCAGGCAAAACCTTTCATTTTCGGGCTTATGGAAGCCTGTATTCCGCTGGGCTACGTGATCGGTTCTATTCTGATTATGAGACTGGATACAAAGCTGAAAAGCAGAGGGAAATGGATCATAGGGAGCATGATCCTGATGGGGCCTTTATTTATCGCCATTTCGTTTATGACTGCGGCAGCCGCCGCGCTGCCGCTGATCCTGCTTGTCGGCTTCCTCTTTTCCTTCAGTACGACGATCATTTTTATCGTGCTGCGGGTAGCAGTCGAGCCAGCCATGCAGGGCAGAGTGTTCGGACTAGTCGGCGCTTTAACGAGCGTTGCTCCGCCAATCGGTTTAGCCGTCTTCTCGACGCTGTCCGATCTTTACGGTCCTGCCTTCATTATAGCGGCAAGCGGTGCAGCGATGCTCTTGATGGGCATGATCGCCTACAATCGCTTGAACGCGATCCGCGACTTCGACTAATTGCAATCTAACCCTTCAACGAGCCAGCTAGCGCGCCGGATATGAAATAACGCTGGAGGAAAATAAACAATGCGATCATCGGCAGCGCCGTCACCACGACACCGGCAAGCAGCACGGGATAATCCGTAATATATTCGCCGCGGAATTGCAGCATGGCGAGCGGCAGCGTCAGCTTGTCTTTTCCGTTCAATAGCAGCATCGGGAACAGCAGGTCATTCCATACGATGACGAACAAAAAAGCTGCGGTTGCCGCAAGGTACGGAGCGCTGAGCGGAAACGCGATACGCGCGAGCAGCGTCCATTCGCCGGCGCCGTCGATCTCGCCTGCCTCCAGAATCTCCTTCGGCAAGGTTTTCATAAAGCCTGAAAGCATAAATACAGACAGAGGCAGCAGCACGGAGGCGGACACGATGATTAAGCCCGTGAGCGAATTGCTCCAGCCCAGCTTATGCACAAAAGTGTAGATGGGAATCATATTGACTTGCGACGGAACCATCAAGCCTATCGCAAATAAGCCAAATACGGCGGCACCTACACGGCGCCCCGAACGCATAATGCCGTAACCGATGAACCCGGCAAGGAGAAGCTCAAGACCTACCACTGCCAGCGTAACGACAATGCTGTTGCGAAAATATCCCCACATCGGCTGTCCGTGAAACAGCGCCTTAAAGTTGTGGAATGACAAGGCTTCCGGCAGCCCCAGCGGATTCGCATAAAACTGCGGCGTTGTCTTTAATGACGTAAATAATACGATGAGGAGCGGGACGAGAATAACGGCTGCGAAAAGCAGCAGCATGGACCTGCCTAACCATTTTAGAACCACATGAATTCACCTGCCTGCATACTAGTAGGATACGCGGTCCGTCCGAAGCGCGCGGAATTGAAGAAACGTTATAAACGAAATAAGCACAAGGAAATACACGGATGCCGTTGACGCTCTGCCAAACGTATAATTCATGAATGCGGAGTTATAAATATAAGTCGATAAAATTTCGGTGGAATACGCCGGTCCGCCGCCGGTCATCGTAAACACGAGATCAAAAGCCTTAAACGACTGAATCGTCGTATAGGACACGACAATCGCGGCTGCTGGTGCCAGGAGCGGCCATATGACGCGGAAAAACAGCTGCAGCTTCGTCGCCCCGTCCAGCTTGGCCGATTCAACGAGCTCTTCCGGTATCGCTTGCAGTCCCGCGACGAACAAAATGATCATTTGCCCAATGTGGGCCCAAGCCTGAACGGCCGCAATCGAGAAAATCGCTATCCCCGTATCGCCCAGCCAGTTCTGCGTCCAAGAAGACAGTCCCACTGCCTCAAGCAAGCCATTTAACAGCCCAAGCGACGGATCATAAACGAATGTCCAAATAAATCCGACCGATACCGATGACAAAATGGTAGGCACAAAATACAGCGAGCGCAGCGCGACATTCACCTTCGTTTGCTTCGAAAGCTGAAGCGCCAGCAGCAGCGAAACGACTGTCTGCACGATAACGACAGCGACCATAAACTTAATATTGTTCACGATCGACTTTCGAAAAATAATATCCTTGGCTACATTGGCATAGTTATCCGCACCGACAAACTGATAGGACGGCGATAAGCCGTCCCAATCCGTTAAGGAGTAATAGAAACCCGTTACCGTCGGATAGATGAATAGTGCGAGATACAGCGCAATGCCGGGCACAAAAAACGGTAACAGCTTCGCATACTTTTTCATCTGCTTATTTTCCTATCTGCTGGTCCACGATCGCTTGCGCGTCTGCCGCTGCCTTCGCCGGCTCCGTTCCGCCTAATACGGCTTGGATCGAGCTGGTGACCGCTTTTTGGACCTCAGCGTTTTTTATTGTGAAGCGTGGCTGAAAACGTGTTTTCTTCGCTGTCCATTCCGCTACGGCCTTCAGTTCATCGCTTGTATACGCGACATCCTTAATCGTTACGTTCTGTCCTGTGCCATTGGCATACTCGCCGGCAACATCCTTACGGCTTAGAAACTCAATAAATTTCTTCGCTTCCTCCGGGTGCTTCGACTTGCTGTTCACGGCAAGCATGAACGTCGTCGTATGAATCCCTTCGAACACCGCTTGGTCAGCTGCCACCGTTATCGGCGCAAGCAAGCCTTGCTGAAGCTCCGGATTGTTTTTCTTATTGCCTACCAGCTGGTAAGAGCCCGTCGCTAGAATCGCTGCTTTCTCCTGCACGAATAACGCGCCGGCCGCATCACCCTTCGTCCCAAGCGCATCCTTCTGGAAATAGCCCTTATCGTTCAATTCCTTGAACTGGGAAAGCGTCTTAACCCACCACTCGTCGGTAAGCTTAGCTTCGCCAGCTTCAAGCTTCACAAAAATCTCCTCATCCGGCGCGTTATTCATCACCATCGGATTCATGAATTGCCCTGGACCGATATCCGCGCCCGGGAAGGCGATCGGCACAATCCCTTTCTGCTTCAGCTTCTCGGCCGCCGCAAGGAATCCGTCCCAATCCTTCGGAAGATCGATGCCGTATTTTTCAAACAGCTTTACGTTATAGATCGGAATGTTGTAAACGAGCTGGTACGGAACCGCAAGCTGTTTGCCATCCTTTTGGCCCGATTCAATCAAAGACGGTGTGAAATTGTCCACGAAGGAGGAGCCGCTCAAATCGGTGAACAAGCCTGCTTTCGCGATGGCTTCAAACTGAGCGCCAGGGAAGGCAGCAAACACGTCGCCTACAGAGCCGTCCAGCAGCTTCGCTTGGGCTGTCGATTGATATTGGTCAGATGGAAACACCTGTGTTTCAACCTTGATGTTTTTATTTTCTTCCTCAAACTTTTTAATGATGCCATCCAGCACCGCAGCATCCTCGCCGCGCCAATGAATAAAGCTGATCGTCACAGGTTTATCGCCAGAGTTGCCTTCCGCTGCGCCTTCCCCTGTCTTTGCGTTCGTATTGGAATTACCTGTCCCGCAGGCCGAAAGCACAACGCTTAATATCATCGTAAGCGCCAGCAGCGCTAATTGCGGTTTGCGTAATCGTTTCATGTTTATTCCCCCAATAGTTAAATGGTTATTCCCTTTGCGGCCAGCTTCTGCTTAACGAGCGGAAGCAGCAGCTCGCCCGATATTTTGGCTTCTTCCAAATGCGGGTAGCCTGATAAAATAAAGGAGGTTACGCCGGCATCGATAAACTCGATGAACCGGTCCGATACCTGCTCCGGCGTACCGACAAAGGTTACCGCCCCGCCGCCGCGAATGGCTGACAAGCCTGACCAAAGATTAGGCCCAATCACGTAGTCCTGCTCCTTCGATTGGCTAAACAAGTCCATTTGACGCTTCTGATTGGTCGCGTCCGTCTTGTTGTGCAGCTTTTCCGTAGCCTTCAGCTGTTCCGGATCCGCCTTGCTCAAAATGTTCCATGCGGCCGCCCATGCCTCTTCCTCGGTTTCGCGCACGACAACCTGAGCTCTAATGCCGTACCGAAGCTCTCTTTCAATCCCCTTCTCTTCCTTCAGCTCAGCCAAATAGGTTTCCATCTCGGCAATCTGGCCTTGAATCCAATCCAGCGGCTCTGTCCACATTAAGTAAACATCGGCGGTTTCTGCCGCAACGCGCTTGCCTGCCACCGAGCTTCCGCCAAAATACAGCGGAGGATGCGGCTCCTGAACCGTTGCCGGCTTGCTTACGCCGCCTTCTACCTCGTAGTGCTTCCCAGTGAAGTTAAAGCCCTCACCTTCGCCTGCCGGCTGCTGCCATACGCCTTTGACCACTTCCAGAAATTCTTTTGTCCGTTCATAACGCTCGTCGTGGCTGCCGTACAGCGGATCTCCGGTTGCTTTTAGGTCTGCCGGATAATGGCCGGTAACGACATTGATCAGCGCCCGGCCTCCGGACATGCGGTCCAGCGTGGATGCCATACGCGCCGCCAATACCGGAGAAATAAGCCCCGGTCTCATCGCGATGAGCGGCTTTAGCTTCTTCGTTGCGGATGCGACCCAAGAGCCGACGATCCATCCGTCCCAGCAATCTCCACCCGCCGGAATTAGCGCGAACTCGTACCCTGCTTCCTCCGCTGCTTGCGCAACCTCCACAAAGTATTGCTGTGATGGCTCCCGTTCTGCCTTAACGCCTATATAGCGGCCATCTCCGTTTGTCGGAATAAACCATCCAAATTCCACTTTTGCCTGTTTGCCCATTACTGTTGTCCCCTTTACGCTTCGAATCACCAGCTGACCGGTAGATAGCCGACAAATTTTATCGGATTAATTTGTTATTTGAATAATAGCAATCAATCCTTCTAGCGTCAATGTCAATTCGTAGCTTGAGTTATTTGTCATTTTGTGGTTTCATGTGAGAGAATTGAATTGTTTCATAGGCAAGATTCACCAAAACCATTGGCAAAAAGGGGTGGCCATTCTGTTTAACCATATGAAAGAGGATCACCACGAGCAGCTTGAGATTCACTACTTCACACCGTCAGCCTTCGAGAAAGCAGGTCCTGCCTGGCCGATTAGGCTCGGCGCCAATATCGCCAAAACGGGCTATCATATCGGTCCAAGAATTACTCCCTACTATTACTTAATCATGGTGCTTGAAGGGGAAGGCGTCTTTATCCAGGGTGGCCAAACGTACACGCTTCGCAAAAACGATCTTTTCTGCCTGTTTCCGCAGGTAACGCATGAATATTACACAATGGAGCATGCTTTGCTGAGAAAAGCTTTTTTCGCCTTCGACGGCAAGCTTGCGCTGCAGCTTCTCGACCGAATCGGATTAGGCCCCTACCGTCCGCATCTGCCGAGCGGATTGACCGCAGACGCACTCTCTCTGATGGAGCAGTTTTTCAGCCTTGTCTCCAATAAGGAAAAGCCTCCCTCCGACTTGTCGCGGCTCGCTATTTTCCATCAGCTGTTCGATACGCTCTCCGAGAGCAAAATCCCTCATGGCACTCCTGCCTCGGCAGGCAGCTGGCTTCAAAAAGCCAAGGACTACCTCGAGATTCATTACGCTGACGGAATAACAATCGAAAGCGTAGCGGAATACGTAGGCATTGACCGTACCCATTTTTCCAAAGCCTTCAACAAAGCCTTCGGCTTGTCGCCCATGAAATTCGTACAGCAGCTTCGGATGAACGAAGCGACCCTGCTAATGAAGCAAACGGATTACAAGCTGGCGGAAATCGGTCAATCCGTCGGTTACCCCGATCTATTTTCCTTCTCCAAAGCGTTTAAAAAGCAGCTTGGCGTATCGCCGAACACCTATCGCAAGCAGTAGCAGCCCCACAACAAAAAGAGGGAACTGCACGTTTTGTGCAATTCCCTCTTTCGGTATTACTTTAAAATCACGGTGCTGTAAGGAGGCAGCGTCAGCTTTCCGCCTTCAAGCTTCGCCCCGCTGCCCGTTGCGCGAGCGAGCTCCTTGAAGCTGCCGAACACTTCAGACGGCTGCAGATCCGTTGTTTGCTGCTCGCCCGATAAATTGTGTACGACGAGTACTCTCTCATCGGCAACAGCCCTAACATACACGCTAAGCTTCGGATTAGCAGGCGTTAGCTTAAACTCGGCAATGCCGCCGTCTCTTAATGCCGCTTCCTCGTTCCGCCATTTGATCAGCTCGCGATAATGATTCAGCATCGACTGCTCATCCTGCGTCTGCGCCTCGACCGAAACGGTGCCCGGATCGGAATTATAGCGCGGCTTTTCCCAAGTCGTCTGGCCCTCGCCCCCGCCTGGAGAAGCGTACCACGGCATCGGTTCCCGAATATATTCATCCGGCTTGGCGCCTTTCATGCCAAGCTCCTCGCCGTAATAAAGGTATGGCGTGCCCGGGAGCGTCAGCAGCATTGCCGCTGCCATTTTGGCATGGCCGAGATTGCCGTTTAGTACGGTCATCACACGATTTTGGTCGTGGTTGCTGAGGAAAGGCGCATCTACGAAATTCCCGCCGGAAGACTTCTCGTAAACGCCGTAAGCGCGTCCAAGTGAAAACGCTAGATCCGCATCCTGTTCCTTGTCCGCTGCGCTGAGCAAGCGTCCGGCAAGATCGAAGTGGAAAGCCGAATTTAGCGCTTGATCAAAATAAGGGGCGATAACGGTCAGCGAATCCCAGACCTCGCCAATCAAGTAGGCATCCGGCTTCACCTGGGCCATGCCGGTACGGAACTCCTGCCACCACGCTTTGTTCTTCGCCTGAATTTCGGGCGTGCTCGCCGTAGAAGCGAAATCGCCGTAAATATGCTTAGCCGCGTCCAGCCGGAAGCCGTCGAGCCCCTGCTCCAGCCAATATTGGCCGATCTTGATCATTTCCTCCCGAACCTTAGGCTCGTCAAAATTAAGATCCGGCATGCCTTCCCAGAAGACGCCTAAATAGTTGAGGCTGCCAAAGTTATGCCACGGGTCGCCGCCCACTGCGCCGTCCGCCCTTACCTTCTCGTCAGGCTTCGCAAAAGTATACCAGCTGCGGTAAGGACTATTCTCGTCTGCCAAAGCTTCCTTAAACCAATGATGCTCCTTGCTCGTATGGTTCACGACGAGATCCATAATGATTTTGATATCGCGCTTATGCGCTTCCTCTAACAGCTTCTTTAAGTCATCCAGCGTGCCGTACTCCGGATTGACGGCGTAATAGTCCGTCGTGTCATAGCCGTGGTAGCTGGGCGAAGCATTAATCGGCATCAGCCAAATCCCGCCGATTCCGAGCTCCTTTAAATAATCGAGCTTAGCGGTTACGCCGTTCAGATCGCCGATTCCGTCCCCATTCGTATCGTAGAAGGAACGGACAAAGATCTCATAATAAACCTTTCCCGGCTGTTCATCTACCGAATAAGCAGCAGCTGCCGGCTCGCCCGCGCTGTTCTCCGCAGGCTCGATGGTTTCATTGCTTGGTTTATTGGCCGGCAGCCCGCCGTCATTCGCATTCTCCGATGAGCAAGCGGCGAGTATGGCTAGCAGCAGCGAGCATAATAGAACAGCTCCCGCATGGCGCAAACGTTTGTCCTTCATCCTGTTACCCTTTCGATGCGCCGGACATCAGCCCTTGCACCAGGAAGCGCTGCAGGAAGACGAACAGCAAAGTAATCGGAATGGCAATCAAGACCGCACCGGCGGCAAATAGCGTAAAGTTACTATTTTGATAAGAGTTAACCAGGTCCCACATCCCGACGGCAAGCGTCCAGTTGTCTTTGCTGCGCAGCACCAATCTGGCAAAAATAAAATCAACCCATGAACCCGCAAACGTCGTCAGCGCCACATAGGTCAGCATCGGACGCGAAAGCGGAAGCATGATTTTCACGAAAACCTGCAAATGCGAAGCACCGTCGATTCGGGCCGCTTCATCCAAGCTCCGCGGAATCGTATCATAGAAGCCTTTGACGACGAAGCCGCCAAGCACCGCCCCTGCGGAATATACGATAATTAAAGCTGCGTGCGTATCCAGCAGATTTAGCTGCAATAAGAAAATGAAGATCGCGATCATGCTCATAAAGCCCGGGAACATGCCAAGGACGAGCATTAACGTCAATGTCATTTTACGACCGCGGAAGCGGAAACGCGATAAGGCATACATACTGAGCGTGACTAGAATCGTGGAGAAAATCATCGTTAACGTCGCGATTTTCAGCGTATTCAAGTACCAAACCCCATAACGGAAGCTTGGGTTCGTGAACAATTCCTTGTAATGCACGAGCGTAAAGGACTCTGGGATCAGGCTCGCGCTAAATAACGAGGTTCCCGGGCGGAGCGACGAAAGCAGCACCCAAAGGGCCGGATAGATCGCACAGATTGCTATCGCAATGAGCAGCAGGTAGCTTAACGTCAAACGGACAACATTTGCGGTTTTGCGTCCCATTTTCATTGAATCATATCCTCCTCTTTGAATGACCGCGAACGGCGATAGTTGTAAATCGAGAATGAAGCGACAACGATAAATATGATAATGCCGATAGCCGAGGCCATATTGTATTGGCTGTTGTTCAGCGTGAGCTTATACAGCCACGTTACGAGCAAATCGGTGCTGCCGGCAAATTGATAATCGCCTTTTACCGGATCGCCGTTCGTAAGCAAGAAAATGACGTTAAAGTTATTGATGTTGCCTGCGAATTGCGTAATGAGAATCGGCGCCGTGGAGAACAGCACGAACGGAATCGTAATGATCCGGAATTTCTGGATGCCTGTTGCTCCGTCTACGTCGGCCGCCTCGTACAAATCCTTCGGAATAGCCGTTAATACACCAAGAATAAGCACCATAGATACCGGTATACCAACCCACATATTGACTAAAATTACGGTTACCTTTGCCCAGAACGGATCCGTGAGCCATGGAAGCTTACCCATGCCAAAGTAACCTAAATATTGATTGATCGGGCCAAACTGACCATTGAACAAATTTCTCATGACGAGCAAGGAAATAAGCTGCGGAATCGCATAGGGAATAATGAAAAGCGTCCGCCATAGTTTTTTGAAGCGAATGCCTTTCTGCTCGATGAGCAGAGCAACCAGCAATCCGCCGAAATAAGTCGTTACCGTTGCGATAATCGCCCAAATAATCGTCCATGTGAATACGCCAAAGAAAGTATGGCTCCATGTTTTAAGCGTAAGGAGGTTCGCGAACGTCTGGAAGCCTACCCAGTCCACCAGCTTAGCCGGCGGGATATGATCAGGCGACGCGTAGTTGGTGAAAGCAAGCATAATCATAAAGATAATCGGCATGATCGTTAGGAACAAAACGCCGAGCGCCGGCAAGGTCAGCATCAAATGCGGAAAATTGCGATCCGTCACATAAGCCAATGTTTGCCGGAAGCTTGCTGGAAGCACGCCTTCATCTCTCTGCTTGCCGTTCCGATAGGCATCGCGGATATTCATAATGTAGATAATGATAAAAAGAATGAATAGAAATAACGTAATCAAACCGCTGATTAACAGAAAGATCGAATGATCTCCGTCCACGCGCACACTGATCTTACCGATTTTCTCCAGCCCTTGCGTTTTATCGCCGAGCGTTACAATCCCCCAAATGGCTCTTCCTAAGTTCGGAATAAAATACATAAGCGCTGCCGCTTCGACAACGAGCATGATGATGCCTTTAATAAACTGGCGGTTATACAATTGACCAAGACCCATTACGAGTAACGACAATATAGCCGCAGTGCTGCGATGACGATTCATCCCGCCTGGCTCCCTTCCTTTCATGTGAAAAACGCTTTAAGCCGCCATGCGCCCCAAAAAGCTGCGGATTAATGAAATCGGTTCACCCGCCGAATCAGATTCGGCGGGCGGCACCCGATTCTCTTATTATTTTGCTGCTGCACCGTTATTGGCGTCTTTGATTTGTTGAACCGCGTTATCAAGCGCTTCTTTTGCGTCTTTGCCGGAGTTCCACACATCGGAGAACGCTGCTGCAATCGGGCTCCATACGTTGCCCATTTCAGGAATAGAAGGCATCGGCGTCGATTGGTTAAACTGCTCAACGAAGCCTTTTACGATATCGTTTCCTTGCACGGCTGAATCATTTGTTGCTTCGGTATTAGCCGGAATAGCGCCTGTCAATTCAAAGTCTTTCAATTGAGCAGCCTTTGTGGAAGCAAAGTTAGCGAACAAACGGGCTGCATTCGGGTATTTCGAGAATTGGTTGACATACCAAGCTTTTACGCCGGAGAAAGAAGAAGCCGGTTGACCGTTGATGCTTGGGATTGGAGCTACGCCGAAATCAATGCCAGCGTTTTTGTAATCCGCGATGGTCCAAGGACCGTTAATGTCCATTGCCAATGTTCCGCCAGTGAACATGCCTTTTTTGATGTCATACGTAATATCGCCGGAGTTAAGCGGCAGAATGCTGTCTTTCAGGGAACCGTAGTATTTCAATCCGCTGATTGCGCCTTCTGTGTTCAAGCCGATATCGTCTTTGTTTTGACCGTTCTCGCCGTATACGTAACCGCCAGTGGAGATAAACGGATAGTTAAAGTAGAAGTTGCCTACTTCCCACATCAAAGCGAATTTGTTGTTTGGAACATCATTGTACGTTTTTGCGAAAGCTACGACTTCTTCAAATGTTTTTGGAGCTTCTTTGATCAATGCTTTGTTGTAGAACAAAGCGTAGGTTTCGATCGAACGCGGGTAGCCGTAAAGCGTGCCGTCGTAAGTAACCGCGTTTACAGCGATTTCGGAGTTTGCTGTTTTCGCTTGCTCTTCATAGAAATCGTTCGGCAATACAAGGCCGGCCGTTACAGCTCTGCCTAAGTTATCATGAGGGAAAACGACAACGTCTGCGCCTAGTCCTGCAGGACCGTCAGTCGTGAGCTTCGTTACTTGGTCAGCTGCGCCAACCTCTTCGAATTTCACTTCAATGCCGTATTTTTCGGTAAATTCTTTTGAAATCGCTTCAACAAAAGGACGCTCTTCTTTACTTTCCCATACGAGCAAGGATGCGCCTTCCTCTGGTGTTATCTCTTCGGAATCTGCTGCTCCTTCATTTGCGTTCCCTGCTGCGTTGTTCGTGCTTGCAGGAGCATTTGTTGCGTCAGCTGCATTTCCCGTTTTCCCGCCGTTGTTCGAGCCGCCGCATGCGGATACGATAAATAAGGCAACAATCAATGACATTACAAACCACTTTTTCATGCTAGGTGATCCCCCTCCATAATGTGTTCCATGCCTTTACTGAATCGTCGCGTTCAATCGGCCCCTCAAGATCCTTTACAGCAGTTATATCCTCGTACAAACCATTTGATTGACGCTGCGCAGCGGGTTGCTTCACTTGAAACAGCTGCTAAATCGTACGTTGCGCAAACGTTTGTACAAGCTGCGATAAAAAATGCTCCGCAATCGGTATTTTTACCGTTTTTCGCGTTGCATATCTGATGGAACAGCTTTGAAAGCGTTCTATTCGTGGCTTCATCATACAACAAGGCAGGGCATTTGTTAAAACGTTTGCACAGTTCAATATTCAGAACAAATAATGCGTTATCTTCGCTTTCCTCTGATTTTCTCTTTCTCATTCAGTTTTTTAAGATTTGTGAAACGCTTTCTTTAGATATATATTTACTTTTAGGCAACAATTGCATTAGGATGAAGCATATAAAGCACGCATGATTGCGCAATGGGGGAAGGGCTTACTATGGTAACCATTAAAGATATTGCAAAAGCTGCCGGGGTGTCGCCTTCTACGGTTTCCAGGGTCGTTTCCAATCACCCTCGTATTAGTAAGGCAACTACGCAGAAGGTTAAACGGTTTATGGAAGAAATGGGCTACCATCCAAACGTGATGGCGAAGAGCCTTGTATCAAAAACAACCCAGACGCTGGCCATAATGCTGCCCCGCCCTGCCGAAGAGCTTTTCCAGGATTTTTTCTTTGGCGAATTGCTTCGCGGCATACTAACGCAATCGACTAGAGCGGGCTATGATATGCTGCTGACGGCTGCCACATCTCCAAGCGATGAAATGGAAACGGTATCGCGGCTTGTATTCGGACGCCGGGTAGACGGCGTGATTTTGTTGTCCTCGCGGGTAAATGACCCTTTAATCGACCTGCTGAATAAACATAACTTCCCTACCGTACTGATCGGCCGGACAGAAGACCGTCCCAATATTTTATCCGTCGACAATGACAATGAGCTGGCCGCCTATGACGCGACTCAGCATTTAATTTTGCAAGGACATGAAAGAATCGGATTCGTCAGCGGCCCGCCAACGCTTACCGTTGCTCATGACCGGATGGAGGGTTACCGTCGGGCGATGCGCGAAGCCGGCTTGCCTGTCCGATCGGAATGGATCGTTGAGGGAGAATTCCTTCAACAAAGCGGCTATCGCGCGATGTCCTTCATGATGAGCTTGCCCGAGCGGCCAAGCGGCCTCATCGTCATTGATGACGTTGTCGGATTCGGCGTACTGCGCGGCCTGACTGAGCTCGGCTACAAGGTTCCGGACGATTTGAGCATTGTCAGCTTCAATAACATCGCTTTATCTGAGCTTGCAACGCCTCCGATCAGCTCCATCGATATCGGAACCTATCAGCTTGGCTATACGGCTTCGCAAATGCTGATCCGATTCATTCAGGAAGAGAGCGTGCATCAGAACCGAATGATTATACCGCACAGGCTAATTGTTCGCGAGTCATCCATACAGAACATTTCCAAAAGGAGCTGACCTCATGTCGGATAAAAAACCTTATTTAGTAGATGCTATTATCGGCAATTCCAAATTTCTTGCATCGCTTGGCCGCACAGGCAAAATGTATCGCCTGTGGTGGCCGAATATTGATCTGCCTCAGCATGTGGATGCTATTCGCACCGGCATTCAATTCGAGCAAACGCCTATTTCTTGGTTTGATGAAGAGGCAGACGGCTGGAAGCATACGGCTGAATATGTAGCCAAAACGAATATTTTCCGGGTGAATGCCCGTTCTGAGCAGCAGCCTCTTCAAGTAAACAGCCTGCATCTTGCGGTTCCCGGCCAAGATACGATTGTACGCGAATATACCTTTACGAATACAAGCGATAAGCCCGTTTCCTTTTCGTTTATCGTTCATTCCTCCTTCCTAGTCAGCGAAAACCAGCTTTACAACACTACGTTGTTTGCCGCTGACGACGACGCATTGGTTCATTTTCGCCATAAATATTATTTTGCGCTTTCGAGTGCAAACGTATGCGCAGGTTATCAATCAGGCCTAACATGGGAGTCGGTACAGAGCGGCCAATTGAATGGCAACAACATCGATATGAAGCCGGATGGGGCTTTAAAGTGGCAGATTGATTCGATTGCGGCAGGAAGTTCCGTAACCGTTCCCGTCTACCTGACAGCCGGATATGACGAACAAAGCGTATTGCGGCAAATGCGTGCGGCGAAAGAAAAGGAAAGCTCCGAATGGATCGCGGAAACCACGGCTTATTGGCATGAATTTCTGGCAGCGGCTGCGCCATGCCCGATGGAGGATCGTGAGATCTCAGAGTTGTATGATCGCTCCCTGCTTATGTTCAAGCTGATGGCCGACGAGCAAACCGGCAGCATCATCGCAGCTCCGGAATTTGATGAAAATTTTGTCCGCTGCGGCGGATATTCGTTCTGTTGGGGCCGAGATGCCGCATTCATTACAACTGCGCTTGATAGAGCAGGCCTTGGCGCTTTGTCCGACAGCTTCTATGCATGGACGCTCACAGCGCAATCGCCTGACGGCTCATGGCAGCAGCGCCACTATCACGACGGCAGCCTTGCTCCGTCTTGGGGACTTCAAATCGATGAAGGCGCATCGATTCTTTGGGGAATGTGGCAGCATTACCTGGAGAAGAAAGACAAAAACTTCGCCGAGCAGGTATGGCCTGCAGTCGAGAAAGGCGCTTCCTTCCTCCTTAGCTTCATCAATTCGGATAACGGCTTGCCTAAACCAAGCATTGATTTATGGGAGGAACGCGAAGCTTCGCATACCTACTCCTCCGCTGCTGTATACGGCGGTTTAACGGCGGCTGCCAGCTTTGCCGAGCTAGCAGGAAAGCCAAAGCTTGCTGCCGAATGGACGGCTGCGGCAGAGCGGATTTCAGCAGCCATTAAGGAGCTATGCTGGAATGAAGCAGGCGCCAGCTTTTACCGAGGCGTAGAGCTCACCGTTCATTCAAGCAAATACGTGCAAGCCCTTGCGGACGGCGGAACCGGTTATGTTAAGGAAGGCAATAAAGGCTACCAAAAACACATCATCAACCACGACAACGTGCTCGATATCAGCCTGCTCGGCATCTCCGTGCCGTTTGGCGCCGTACCTGCTGATCACCCCTATATGCGCAGTACAGCCGATGCCGTAGAAGCCGCACTGACTGTGCCTGGCGTAGGCGGTATCAAGCGTTATGAGGATGATATTTATATTGGCGGCAATCCGTGGATTCTTACGACTTTGTGGCTCGCACACTATCGCATTCAAACGGGAAGCCTTGATGAAGCGAAGCAATTGCTCAAGTGGGCCGTCGATCATCGTACCGAATCCGGCCTGCTGCCTGAGCAAGTAGACAAAAATACCGGCGAAACCGCATGGGTCGTACCGCTTACTTGGTCGCATGCGATGTTTATTCTTACAATTTTTATGCTCGCCGATGCGGAAGCGAAAGCAGAAGCAAATGGGAAAGCATCCCTCGAGGAAGCAGCTGCACACTCGCAAGGATAATCACGCGGACTAGTAGCGAAGCTACGTTGAGTAATGTGGAGCAACGTGGCTATGAGTAGCGGAAGCAGCGTTGAGCAATGTGGAGTCGTGGATGAGTAGCGGGGCCATGCAGAATTAAGCATCAGATGCATAGCCTAGCTTCCCCTCTCCAATTTGCCTAGCTCAGCACAGCCGTACAGTGTATAAAGTACAACAGAAGCTAAGCCGAGCCCTCATTTCATAGCCTACACTGCAGTTTAGGCATTCTAATTGCTCCTTTTAGCACCGAAAGCAGCCTAGAAGAGCCAATCCATTGCACAAACTGCAGCGTAGCTAGGGAAAACAAGACTAACCATCGATTCTGTTGCACAAACTACAATGTAGCTCAGCTTGGCGCGTGGGTTGAATTAGGGTATATAGTTCCGAAGGAATGTTAATCCGATTAAAAGTTAATATACCTGTATACAATAAAAGCGCATCGACTGAATCAGCCGATGCGCTTTTTTTCTTTTTGCTCGAACACAATGGCCACCTCCACTCATCTATTACCAAGCTCCTACCGCTGCTTCTCCACTTCTCCATAAATCTTTTTCCTCATTATGTTCGTTCACCTGTTTCACATCGCTCAAATGAGTGTATTAGTATTGACAAGGAACGCGTTATTTGTAATAATTATAAATAAGGAATTGATCTAAATTTAACAGAACGCATTCCTCCTTATTTATTCCGTATTCACTGACTGTTAATAGCGCAAACTAACATCAGAAAGGATGATTAATATGGCTACAGCAACAACTACAAAATCGACAACCGTACAACAGCACCTCAACCAACAAATCGCAAACTGGAGCTTGCTTTACATTAAAATCCATAATTATCATTGGTATGTGAAAGGGCCACAGTTTTTCACTCTGCATGTTAAGTTTCAAGAGCTTTATGAGGAGGCTGCACTCCACGTTGATGAGCTCGCAGAGCGTCTGCTTGCCTTGAAGGGCAAGCCGATCGCAACGATGAAGGAGCATTTGAAAACCTCCAGCATCGAGGAAGCATCAAATAAAGAGGATGCAACTCAAATGGTCGATCAATTAATCGCGGATTTCACGACAATTATCGGCGAGCTGAAGGAAGGCATGGCGGCAGCACAAGAGGCTGAGGACGAAACAACAGCTGACATGATGTTGGCAATCCATACCGCGCTGGAGAAGCATGTTTGGATGCTTAGCGCATTTAACAGCAAATAAGCTGTTCTCATCGTAAAAAGAGGGTGTCTCAACGGCGACTACGCTGCTGGGGCACCCTCTTTTGGGTCGCATAGGGGAATCACAGGTTCAACCACTTCAACTAATATCCGCCCCGAACTCAAAGCGCATTCCTGCAGCAGCTGTTTCTCATCCTCAATCATACCACTTTAAACATACACTCACGCTCCCATTGTCAACCAGTCATGCTTCCGAACATGAAATGATCATACAAAAAGACAGCTCTTCCCAGTAAGGAAGAGCTGTCTTCTAGTAACCATTATTTAGGCCTGAAAGCTTGGTCCCAATTTATACAAGCGTAACGCTGCAGCTGCCGACGGGCTTGCCTGCCCACAGTGCTTGCAGCTGATCGCCTTCATGCAAGGCCGCTACACCGGCCGGCGTACCCGTATACAGAATATCGCCGACGCCCAGTCCGTAGTTCTCGCCTACGTATTGAATCAGCTCAGCCACGCCAAACAGCATATCGCCCGCTTTGCCGCGCTGCGCTTCTTCTCCATTGCGCAGTAGCACGAACTCCGTCTCCGCAAGCGCAGCCGTACCCGGATATGGCAGCCATTCGCCGAGCGGAGCTGAGCTTTTGAAGCCTTTTGCGGCAAGCCACGGCTGGCCTTTTGCCTTCAGCTTAGACTGCACATCGCGAAGCGTTAAGTCCAGCCCAAGCGCCATGCCGTCAATGCATTGCTCCGTATCGATGCCCGGCTCGTAAGCTCGGCCGATACGCAGCACGATTTCCAACTCAAAATGCACCTCGCCCACATTTCCCGGAAGCGCAACGACATTTCCGGCCATCGGAACGACGGCGTGAGACGGCTTCGTGAACACAAGCGGCTCCTCAGGAACCTCATTGCCGAGCTCCAATGCGTGAAGCCTATAGTTGCGGCCAATACAATAAATATTACGAATCTCGTTATGGCTCATGAACAACGCCGCCTCCCTATCCTATAATTTATGCTGCGCAGCCGCTTATTTCTGAGCTGCGATCTGCTCGGCCAATTCATTCAGCTCTGCCCAGCGGTCCATTAGCTTCTCCAGCTTCTCTTCCAGCTGCTGCTGCTCCGCTGCAAGCTCTTGCAGACGCGAGGAATCGCTGCTTGCCGCTTCCATACGACCTGCGATTTCACTGATCTCGTTTTCCGCGGCTTCAATCCAGCCGTCGATTTGCTCGAAATCCTTCTGGTCCTTGTAAGACATTTTTAGCGTGCGCTCTTTGCCTGCCGCTTTCGCTGGAGCATCCGGGATGCTTGGGGCAACTGCCGCAGGCGTTTTCGGAGCAGTGGCTGCAGCCGGCGCAGTCGTGCCGTGCTTCGCGACAAACTCCTGATAGTCCGTATAATTGCCGGTATGATGCGTAATAACGCCATCGCCTTCAAAAGCGACTATTTTATCGACTGTACGGTCGAGGAAATACCGGTCATGGGAAACCACGAACACGACTCCCGGAAAATCGTCCAAATAATCCTCAAGCACGGTAAGCGTCGAAATATCGAGATCATTCGTCGGCTCATCCAACAGCAGTACGTTCGGCGCATTCATCAGCACGCGCAAAAGCTGCAAACGGCGCTTCTCGCCGCCGGACAGCTTAGAAATCGGCGTCCACTGCATCGTCGGCGAGAATAGGAAACGCTCCAGCATCTGACCCGCTGATATTGTCGTGCCATCCGCCGTTTTCACCTGTTCCGCGCCCTCGCGAATATATTCAATCACGCGCAGCGATTGATCCATTTCCTCGTGCTCCTGCGAGAACCAGCCTAGCTTAACCGTAGCGCCTAGCTCGACCGTGCCCTCATCCGGCGTTAATTGACCGGTTATAAGCTTCAGCAGCGTAGATTTCCCGCTTCCGTTGCGGCCGACAATGCCGACCCGATCCTCCGGAACCGCAATATAACTGAAATCACGAATCAGCGTCCGGTCGCCGAAGCGCTTCGTTACTTCTTCGATTTCTACGATTTTGCGTCCCAATCTCGTCGAAGCCACCGATACGTCCATCTTCCCGCCCGCTTGCTTCGGCGCATCCGCCTTCAGCGCTTCGAAACGATCGATACGCGCCTTTTGCTTTGTCGTTCTCGCCTTTGCGCCGCGTCTAATCCATGCGAGCTCGTTGCGCAGCAGGTTCTGCCGCTTCGATTCCGTCGCAGCTTCCCGTTCTTCGCGGTCCAGCTTCAGCTCCAGGAAGCGGCTGTAGTTCGCTTGATAGAAATGGGCTTGCCCTTTATCCAGCTCGATCACTCTATTGCTGACACGATCAAGGAAATAACGGTCATGCGTAATCATGAGGAGCGCGCCTCTGCGCTTTTGGAGCATGCCTTCCAGCCAAGCCACGGAATCATTATCAATATGGTTCGTAGGCTCATCGAGAATAAGCACATCCGATGGAAGCAAGAGCGCTGCCGCCATAGCGACGCGCTTGCGCTGACCGCCCGACAAGGTCTCAACCTTCGCATCAAAATCATAAATACCCAGCTTGGACAATGCCATCTTCGCGTCGCTCTCCAGCTGCCAGGCATCAAACTCATCCATCAGCTGGTTGGCTTTAATGAGCTGCTCCTGAAGCACCGCGTCGCTAGGCTTCAGCTCAATGGCTTCCATTGCTGCGGCATAGGCTTGAACGGCTCTCAGCTGCGGAGAATCGCCGCCCAGCACATGCTCAAGCGTGGTTTCATTCGGTGCAAAAACCGGATCCTGTGCCAGCATTCTGACCGTTACCCGGTTGCCGATGGACACGATGCCGGAATCTGCCGGCTCAAGGCCGGCAATCACCTTAAGGAAGGTTGACTTCCCCGTTCCGTTCACGCCAATGATGCCTACTTTATCGCCATCCTCTACGCCGAACGTGACATTTTCGAACAATAGCTTCTCGCCATAGCTCTTTGTTATATGTTCTACAGACAATAAATGCATGAGGCAAACCTACTTTTTTTGAAATAGTATAGCTGCAACAGCAGCCACTCGTATCATACCACAAAAAGGCTTTATCTTCACTTTGCGCAGGCTTTGGCGGTCCGTCTCCCCCTCACGAAATAGCAGTCATTTTTGACCCGGCTTATGTCGATATAACTAGTAAGAGGAAAGGAAGGAGTGATCCCTAATGGGTAAACCCTATTTATTTCTATTTACCGGCACAAGCGGTTCCGGCCGCAAGACCGCGGCACATAAAGCCCTGCAAGGCTCCGGTATCCTGCATATCCCCTCCTGCACCGACCGGCCGCCGCGCGACAAAGAGCGTCCCGATATGGACTACCGCTATGTCAGTAAAGAGCAATTCGATCTATTGGCAGCGGACGGCTTCTTCACCGAACTGGTCAAAATCGATCAGCACCGCTACGGAATCGGCCGGCGTTATCTGGATTTGGCGCTTCAAGCCGGCAACAGCGTCTATCTTATTCTTAACCGCGAGGGCGCGGATACGATTCGCAAGCTTTACGGCGAGCGTGCCATCCGGATTTTTCTGTACGTCGACAAGAAAACGGTATCCGAACGACTAGAAAGCAAAGGCACGAGCTATGAGATTATCGACAGCTACCTTAGCCATTATTCCGAAGAGGTCACCTATCGCAAATCCTGTGAGCATATTATCGAAAATTTGTCGCTCGAGCGGACGGCCCAGCAAATCCGAGCCATTATAGACAGCTATCTAAAGCTAAGCTAGGCTAACGGGAGCCTTAATTAATAAGCAAGCATGAACGGCTGCCACCGTCATATAAGCTCATATCTATAAAAAAAGGGCCTGCGCTTCGTCTCCAAAAAGACGGCGCAGGCCCTTTCCGTTATAAATTAACGTTTGCCGATCATGTTCTCAGGCCGTACAAACTCGTCGAACTGCTCGGAAGTAAGCAAACCGCTTGCGATAGCCGATTCTTTGAGCGTAAGTCCTTTTTTATGCGCGTTTTTCGCGATTGCTGCCGCATTTTCATAACCAATGTGCGGGTTAAGCGCCGTAACGAGCATAAGCGATTGATCAAGATTGCGCTTGATCGCCGCTTCGTTCGGCTCAATGCCGACCGCGCAATTATCGTTGAACGATACCATGCCGTCAGCAAGCAGCGCTACGGACTGCAGGAAGTTATAGATGATAACAGGCTTGAATACGTTAAGCTCGAAGTTACCTTGGCTTGCCGCCATCGAAATCGCCGTATCGTTACCGATGACTTGGCATACCGCCATCGTCAAGGCTTCACTTTGGGTTGGATTCACTTTACCCGGCATAATCGAGCTGCCCGGCTCATTCTCTGGAATCGAGATTTCGCCGATGCCGCAGCGCGGTCCGCTAGCCAGCCATCTCACATCATTCGCGATTTTCATTAAATCCGCCGCCAGCGCTTTAACCGCGCCATGCGTGTACACGATTTGATCATGGCTTGTCAGCGAGTGGAATTTGTTCTCCGCCGTAACAAAGGTTTTGCCGGTAAGCGACGAGACTTCCTCTGCTACCGCAACGGCAAAGTCCGGATGAGCGTTAAGGCCTGTACCAACCGCAGTACCGCCAAGCGCTAGATCACGCATCGTTTCCACGCTTTGAACAAGCATGGCACGCGTTCTGTCCAGCATCGAGTACCAGCCGCTAATTTCTTGGCCAAGCGTGATTGGCGTCGCATCTTGGAGATGGGTACGGCCGATTTTTACAAGATCGTTGAACTTCTCCGCTTTCGCGCGAAGCGTGCCGTTAAGCAGGTCAAGCGAAGGGAGCAAACGGTCCTCCAGGGCGATAACGCCGGCGATGTGCATCGCTGCAGGGAAGGTATCGTTTGAGCTTTGCGAACGGTTAACATCATCGTTCGGGTGAATGCGCACATCGCTGCCGCGTTCAGCAAGCAAGCCGTTCGCACGGTTAGCGATGACCTCGTTTACGTTCATGTTCGTTTGCGTGCCGCTGCCTGTTTGCCATACGACTAGCGGAAAATGGTCATCCCATTTGCCTGCAACGATCTCATCTACGGCCTCGCCGATAATGGCTGATTTCGCCGCATCCAGCACACCAAGCTTCTCGTTGGCTTGCGCTGCTGCTTTTTTGATATATGCCATGGCATATACGACTTCGATCGGCATGCGCTCGCCGCTGATTTTAAAGTTTTGCAGGCTTCTTTGCGTTTGAGCGCCCCACAGCTTGTCTGCAGGAACCTGAATTTCACCCATTGTGTCCTTCTCAATCCGATAATCCATTTCTTGAACGACTCCTTTAATCAATTGGTTTGTCTCATCATGACCCTGTTTCTGTTATAACGCTATTCCCGTCCAGAATCAAGCAATGCGGCGTATTCTTCTTCTAGGACTTTCTTTGCAGCGTTCCATTTGCCTCGATGACTTCGATAAAGACTGCCCGTTCCTCCGGCTGATTGTTAGGCGTATGCATGGCCAGCATGAGACGACCTTCAAAGGATCGGAACAGCATGCCGTGCCCGCCGTCCTCGGGAAACAGCGTCTCTTCATTCTGCTTCCAAGGTCCCTCTACCTTACCGCTTTCCGAGCGGGCGATACCGATTGCATAACCGTTCTTCGATCCGCTAGACCACAGCATGAGCAGCTCGTCCGCTTGATTTCTGAACAGGAACGGCCCATCCGTTACATAAACATCCTTGTCATCGCCGCCAGCCGCCGACCAAGGCGCTTCCGATGCCGAGAACAGCGTGATCGGCTCTCCTGCTGCTTCGCTCAGATCCGAAGTGAGCGGAATGGCGCACATTTTCCCATCCCTCACCTGCACCCACTCATGGCAAAACACCATCCACGGCGTTCCATTCTCGTCGATATGCAGCGTTCCGTCGAGACATTCCCACTCCGCCGGCGTAACGGGATTTTTGCTAAGGGGCTTAAAGGGGCCAACCGGACTTTCCGCGATCAATACTTGCGTGGCCCGGCGCTTATCGTCCGACTTAAAGGATGCAAACATATAATAGCTGTCCTGATAAAAATACACCTCTGGCGCCCAGAAGTGATGATCCGCCCAGAAGCCGGGCTCCGGCCTAAACGCCGGAAATGGTCCCTCCCACTGCTCCAGATCCGTGCTGCGATACGTATTAAAGCCTGTTCCCGGACCGGACCAAACGGTTTCGTCTGTCGTACCGTATAGGTAATAACAGCCCGCTTCCTCATCGACAAGAATAAACGGATCCCGAATGCGGATATCTTCACGTTTTATCATTAGCTCATTTCTCCTTTAGTAGCTCGATGTTTTAGGCATGCCTTTGAAAAAAAATACCCTGACAGAGGTTAAGCTTCTCTATCAGGGTATTTGGCTACAGCCCTTTCGCTTCGCGGTAAGCCGTGATATAAGCAGCCGCCTTCTTCTCGATGAGCGAGAAGTCGCCGTTTTTCACAGCATCCTTCGTCAGGTCGGAACCAATTCCGACCGCTACCGCGCCGGCCTTGATCCAGTCCTTCAAATTGTCGAGCGATACGCCGCCTGTCGGCATCACGTTTGCCTGAGGCAGCGGTCCTTTTATAGAAGGAATCACGCTCGGAGAGTAAAGATTGCCCGGGAATAGCTTCACGATATCGACGCCAAGCTCAAGTGCCGTTTGAATTTCATGAATCGTCATGGTACCTGGCAAAATCGGAATCGCATAACGGTTACAAAGCTTAATTGTATCCGGGTTAAGAGCAGGAGATACGACATATTCGGCACCCGCCAAAATGGCTGCGCGTGCCGTTTCCGGATCAAGCACAGTACCCACGCCGATGATCGCAAAGTTATCCGCATCAGGTGATACGGAGCTTGAATATTCCTTCGATAATTGCTCGATTGCGCGAAGCGCGAAAGGCACCGTCATCGTAATCTCGATGGCTTTGATTCCGCCCTTGATCGCGCGGCGCGACATTTCCACAACTTCCTCAGGCGAGTCTGCGCGCAGCACAGCCACAACGCCGGCATTCGTCAGCTGTTGCAGCACTCTAAGCTTTTTCATCCGTTTGTCCCTCTTCCCATTATGTTCGTATTTGTTCGAAAATGTGCTATCTCTAACGCTCATTATATGATGTTTTAAACAATTCTTCAATCATTGTCCTATTTTGCGTAATCGATCTCTAGAAACTTTTCGACCTCGGTTACCCAGCGTTCATTCACAAATTGCACATGCAGCGGATGCTCATTGTAAGCATCATAATCAGCCTGATTCGCAAACTCCATGGCAAAGCCGTGACGGTAGTCGTTTTTCCCGCTTACCTGCTTATAAACTTGAAAGTTCGTTACCGTCGGAATCGAAGTTAAAATCCGTTCGCCGTCCTCCAAAAACTGACGCTCCGCCTCCGAGCCCTGCTCATGCTTTAAGTTGAAAATAACCGAATGCAGGATCCACTCTTTTGTTTGCGCTGACATCTAAATCGCTCCCTTTGCTCAATAAAATGAAATGATTCCTTTAAAAGTAACATAAACAAGCTGTTTAGTGGAGCGTTTTCATTTCGGTTATTGTTGTATGACGATCCTCTGCTGCAGCACGGCGCTGTTTAACTAATACGGAATAGGTTTAATTACATGAGGTAAGACTAGGTAAAAATTGGGAGGTTGAGAATCGTATGTTTAAACGTATGGATGAAATTTTGATCGAAATCCCTAATGTTGAGAAACCGGATCCTAATGCTGCTGCTGCCATACAAGAACTTCTGGGCGGTAAGTTCGGAGAGATGTCAACGTTAAACAATTACCTGTATCAATCCTTTAACTTCCGTTCAAAAGAAAAACTTAAGCCTTTCTATGATTTGGTGATGAGTATCACAGCGGAAGAACTTGGCCATGTCGAGCTTGTATCGCATGCCATCAACAAATGCTTGAGAGGCTCAACTGACTATAAAGAGCCGGACAAAACGCCGCTTGGCTCCGTTCAAGACGCACGTTTGTCCTATCATTTCCTTGCCGGGGCGCAAGGCGCCATGCCGTTTGACTCCATGGGGAATCCGTGGACGGGCGCCAATGTGTTTAACAGCGGAAACCTGGTAGAGGATTTGCTGCATAACTTCTTCCTCGAATGCGGGGCTAGAACCCATAAAATGAAAGTATACGAAATGACCGACCACCCTGCCGCGCGCGCAGTCGTAGGTTTTCTCCTCGTTCGGGGCGGTGTCCATGTCGTTGCTTATGCCAAGGCGCTGGAGATCGCGACGGGCGTAAATGTAACGAAGTTAGTGCCGATTCCTTCCTTAAGCAACAAAGCATTTAACGAGGCTAGGAAATACGAAGAAAAAGGCGAGCACACGAAGCTGTACACTTGGAGCGAAAAGGACTTTACCACGATCGATCAGATCTGGAAGGGAACGCATCCCGAGGATGATCTTCCGCTTGAAGTCATTCAGGGCTCACCAAAAGGCTTCCCGATTCCTGAAGCTCCTTCCGTTGAAGAGGAATTCGCGCCTGGGATTTCCCCTGAGGATTTTAAAGCAATCGCCAAACGGCTTAAGCAGGCTGGTAATATTAAAGAGTAACCATATATATCTATTCTTGGTCCTCAACCGTATGAATGATATACTTACAGCAGACGAAGAACGTCCCAAAGCCATTCTAATGGCTTCGGGGCGTTTTTTTATTTTCAGAAGGAGGCATGCTGCAATGAGTGACTTTGAGCAATCTTATTGTGATTTTTTAGAGCTGCACGAGCAAAAAAGATCCGGGGAACGTAAAAGAAGACTGGTCAGAGGGCATGGGTATGCCGAGAAACTGCTGCTCCAAAACGTATGGTGGCCGCTTTTCGGCAATTTCCATCACCTGCATCCCGAATACGAGATTTATGATTGGAACCGAAAATCGCAGTTTCTCGATTTTGCTTTTCTACCTGAGTTTGGACAGTTTGGGTTGGAATGCGATGGTTTTCAGAGTCACATTAAAGATATGGACAGAGAAAAGCACAGCTATGCCGTTAATCGTAATAATTTTTTGACCGCCATGGGCTGGAGGATGTTCCATTTCACGTTCGATGATGTACAGAAGCGTCCTGAAATATGTCGCATGCTGCTTCAAATGTCCCTTGCTCCTCATCTTATACGCGGCAGCTCTAGTACGCCAATCAACCTGAAAGAGCGGGAAGTCCTTCAATTAGCCTGGTCATTAGGCCGCAATATACGCCCGATGGATGTCCAGAATCATCTGAACATGAATTTTCGCACAGCCCGAATTAGACTTCAGTCGCTCGTCGAGAAAAAGCTGCTTCGTCCCATAGTCAACGGCAAGGACATACGCTTCTATGAGCTCGCCGAAGGCTCCTTGGAATGTTTGTTGTAGATGCACGCAATGACCGCCGCTTAGGCCAAGCGGTTAGTTTTTGGTCCTTTGTTTGGTCCTTCGCTCACCTGATGCTACGTTGCAGTTTGTACACTCTAATCGTCTTTTAACTAACCAAGCTCTTGCTACACTGCAGTTTCTGCGGCAGAATCAGTCCATTCCGCCTAATTTCCCTATATACGGCTGTTTCTGCTGTACTTTCTGCAGCGTAGCACCTCATGCGCTCTAAATATGCGGTTTCTGTTGTACAAAGTGCAGTATACGCAGCAAGGATTAATTGGTTAGTTGTTTTCGGTAATCAGAAGTATCAGCATATTCAGCACTTTCAGCAGTATAAGCACTTTCAGCACTTGCTCATTACCGGCAAGCAGCTACAGATTCGCATGCTCCACAGCGATACCGCCCGCAGCGAGTGAAAATAATCTTTTCGTCTCTTTTCAATAATAGGGAGGAAGCATGCGCTTGCTTCCTTTTCTTATCGCCTTACATACCCGCAGCACGCAAACAACGATCCATGCGATCCAGCGCTTCGGTTAGCCTAGCTACCGACGATGCATAGGAGCAGCGAAGAAAGCCTTCTCCGCCAAGTCCAAACACATGCCCGGGAACCGTTGCGACCCCGGCTTCGAACAGCAGCTTCTGCGCAAAAGCATCGGAATCAAGTCCCGTATGCGCAATCGACGGAAAGGCATAAAACGCCCCGCGCGGCTCATGGCACGGCAGTCCGATATCCCGTAAGCCTTTGACGAACATCCGCCTCCGCTGCGCGTAAGCATCAATCATCATGTCCTTTTCCTCCAAGCCGTTCCGCAGCGATTCAATCGCCGCGATTTGACCGATTATAGGTGCACACATAACGGTATATTGATGGATTTTCAGCATAGCGGCGATGAGCTCTTGATGTCCGCAAGCATAGCCGATCCGCCATCCTGTCATCGCAAAAGCTTTCGAGAAGCCGCTGATCAGCAGCGTTCTTTCTTTCATGCCCGGCAGCGAGGCGAAGCTCACGTGCTTCCCATCGTAGGTGAGCTCTGCATAAATCTCATCCGATATGACGATCAGATTGTTCTCCTCGACCAACTTGGCGATCGGAAGCCAGTCTTCATGTTTCATGATTCCGCCCGTCGGATTGTTAGGGTAGTTAATAATCAGCACCTTCGAGCGCGGAGTGAGCGCAGCCCTCAAAGCCTCAGCCGTCACTTTAAACTGATCCTTCGCAAACGTCTCCACCTCAATGACCTTCCCGCCGTTCAACTGCGCGATCGGTGAATAGGCAATATAGCTTGGAACGGGAACTAGAATTTCATCGCCTGGCCCGATTAACGCCCGCAGCGCAAGATCAATCGCTTCGCTGCCGCCGACGGTAACGATAATCTCGTTCTCAGGTTCATATTGCACTTGGAAGCTATTGTGCAAATAGATCCCAATCTCTTCCCTCAGCTCCAGCAGTCCCGCATTAGGCGTATAGGAGGTTTTTCCGAGCTCCAGCGCTCTCACGCAAGCTGCCCGCACATGCTCCGGCGTAACGAAATCAGGCTCTCCTACACCAAGCGAGATGATATCCTTGTTCCCCTCAGCCAAGCTAAAAAATTTACGAATACCCGAAGGCGGGATTTGCTGCACTATCGGCGAGATCTGCTCGCTCATCGACCATGTTTTCATGTCTTTTCCTCCTAAATGTAGATGCCGTGATAAGCGTAAACGTCTGCAGCCGTCTTTTGTCGGCAAAAGCTCGTTTCGCGGAGATAAATAAACAAAAAAAAGAGACCCATCCCTATAAAGGGACGAGTCTCCACCCGTGTTACCACCCTAGTTTCACGCCAAAGCGCGACACTCTGCTCATGCATCAATCAATGCATGTTCCCGTTAACGCTGGAAATGCGGCAGAGCTTACTTTCGTTCAGCCTGCTTCTCGGAGATGGCTTTCCGTTAGTACCCGAACATTGGTTTTCAGCTGCCCCAACTCTCTGTTCGATCAGGCCCGTAACGTACTCTTTCTCGTCATAGAATGTAAAAGCTATTTAGCTTGTCATTTAGAATTAACGATACTCATGAAATTTTCACAATAATAACATCAAATAGCCGGATGCGCAATACCCATTTTTTAACTTATGAACTCCAGTTACTTATAGTCAACACCTATAAAGTTTATTTGTTTTATATATTTTCGAAATTAACAAAGAACCTGTAAAATACTATTTAACTTATCCCGGAAGCGCAGCAGGAGCACATTTATAGATCAAGGAGGCTATTTTATGAGTGATATCGTAAAAAAACATTTTGATGCCGTTGCCCCGAGTTATGATCGGCAGCGCAGGCAGCTTATCCCTTGCTTCGATGACTTTTACGGCATGGCAGCCGATGCCGTTGCATGCGCGAATCCCGCTCCCCGCATTTTGGACTTAGGGGCAGGCACAGGACTTTTTACAGCCTTTTTACGCAATAAATATCCGCTTGCCCATTTCACCTTAATCGATCTAAGCGAGGAAATGCTGAAAGAAGCACGCGTTCGTTTTGGAAATGATCCCGCATTTAACTATATCGCAGCTGATTATTCGAATTTTCCCTATACGGACAAATACGATGCCGTTATCTCCTCCCTCTCCATTCACCATTTGACGCACTCCGCCAAACGAGAGCTTTTCTCCATCATTCATGAGCGGTTAGTCGACGGCGGCGTTTTCGTTAATGCCGATCAAGCCGCGGGTTCGACTCCTTTTTGGGACGAATACTACATGTCGCAGTGGAAAAGCGCGATTCAGAAAAGCGGCCTGTCCAACGACGCGATTGAAGCGTCCATTGAACGCCGTAAGGTGGACATCAACGCGAGTGTGCAGGATCAGATAAAATGGCTTTGCGAAGCCGGGTTTGTCAACGCCGACTGCATTTATAAGCATCACGGCTTTGCCGTATTTGCCGCATTTAAAAAAGGAGCTTCCGCGAAAATTAACGCTCTCTAGAATCTCCGTAAACACACGTCGTCAATTCCGACTAAATAAATTGGAATTAACGACGTGTTTTTCATTTACATGGAATTAACGCCATAAACCTCGTCGCACCAGGGATTCTTTATGAAACATTTCCATCTAAGCATCATGAAATAAACTACTTGCAATTCCTTTAATTCCTAGTATAATACTCGGTATAAGAACAATACAGAGATTGGAGCTGCTCCGCATGACTTATTCCGAAAAACAAGTTGCCGCAAAATGGGTTGACGATTATCTGGATCTCTATAACTTTGCCGTAACCTTTCAGGATACCGAATGGCAGCAGCAAATCATCCAAACTCTGCATGCAAAGGATAACCACATCCGCCTCGAAATCGAGCATGGCATTCGCGTGGATTTATGGCTTCGTTTTGATAACATTAACCGGAAAATGCTCGATATCTATGAACAGCTTCGGAATGCGCAAAATTCGGAGCAGCTGCAAAAGCAGCTTAGAGAGAAAGTTTGGGAGTTCAAGCTTCAACGGGTGATGATTGCCAGCAAGCTAAAGGCCCACTATGCATTATAAGGCGATTAAACGGGGTTATATCCTCTATACATATTCTGAAATAAAAAAAAGCCTGCATGCAGTGATCTGCTCTGCTTAGCTATGTAGGGTAAAGCTATTAACCAAGGCATGCAGCAACCTGCTCTGCCGATCCCGTCTATGAATGGCTAGATTCATAGATAATAAACATTACATCGATACTTGCTCCATGTCACGCATCATCTTCATCATCATCGTAGACATTTCGTCACACTCTTGCATCTTCATCATCATCATGTTCATATCCATGCTGTCCATCATCTTCATTTCCGTCATCATGTCCATCATCATCTTCATGGACTTCATCTTGCACATCATTTCTTCCATACACATGTTCATCATCATTTGCATTGCCATCTTTTCCATGCCCGTTCACCTCCCTTAGTCATATCCTATACAGAAGATACTACAGCCTGGAAAATAATTCAAGGTTTTTTTGTTTTTTATTGATTTTTAAATTAGCAATATGATATAAATAAAGATTACACTTTATTTCTTATTACTCCGCTTGGAATGCTAGCTATGCTCGGACAAAATAGGTAAATGATTAAATAAATATAACAAAAAAAGCAGCTGGCCCGACTTCAAAAAGTCCGATCGGCTGCTTTTATGCGTAACAAGGGTTATGCGCTCGTTTCCGGCTCCGGAACGGGATTCTCTTTATGCGCTTCAATAAACGCCTTCGTATCATAAAGAATCGCCGCAGCTTCCGCGCGGGTCAAGGCATGCGCTGGATCAAAATTCCCTTCTTCGTCCAAGGAGACGATTTTGTAAAGGAGCGCCCGCTGAATGGTGCCCTGGTAATCAACCGTAATATCCTTCTCGTCTTGAATAGGAATAAACATTTTGACCGTCGGATATTGGCCTGTAAGCTCAAGCGCTTGGACGAGGTAATGCGTAAACTGTTCCTTCGTAAGCGGAGCAGCCGGATCAATATCCGCCGGGATATCGAGACCGTTGTAATGCGCGATAATAAAATCCTCCGCAAACCACGCGTCATTTTTCACCTTCGTATAATAGTCATCCGCTACAGGCGCTTTTTTGAAATCAATGGCAGCCAGGCTGATCTGGGTCGTTCTCACGATTAAGGAAATGCCCTGTGCGGCAGTTAGATTGTCCTCTGGATGGAATGCCGTATCGCTCACCCCTTTTATGATCCCTTGCTGCTGCAAGGCTTCAATTTTGGCTTTGCTTCCTGAACTAGCGATATCGCCAAAGGGAGCCGCTGCGAAGGCATGCGATGTTATGGATGCAGAAAGCATGACTGCGACCGCTGCGATGGCTGTGCGCATTCGATTCTTCATGGTCGTCCACCTCTTCTGTTCGTTTTTTTACGTTCACTTCATTGAACGGCTCCGCAGCCAAAAAAGTTGCAGTCACCCGATATATAGACTCCGTTCCTTATCCTCGTATACCTTTTCCGAATATCGAAATCTAGTTCGATATACCTCCTTTCGTTTACAATTTCAATAAATTTTCTAAATAATGGGATAATAAATAGTTGATATGATCTAGTAGAAATGAACGACATGCTATAAAAATGTTCCGGACTATCGTTGCCTGGGAGGGATCAAGCCATATACATACCGACCAAGGCGTCGGAGCTTCGCTTTATACTAAATTCCCATTTGAGAAAGGTGATCCCATTCCATGCAAATGAAAAAAGCAATGGCCATTTCCATGATCGCAGCAGCACTAAGCGCATCGGCAGTCACTCCGGTACTCGCACAAACAGCAGCTGGAAACCACGCGGTGCAAATCAATGCTTCAAGCTTTCTCGTTAACGCAAACCCGGTATCCATCCGCACGATTGTAGATGGGAGCGTCACACTCGCTTCCGTTCGCGACATCACGAACGCAATTGGCGCTACCCTGCATATCAACAGCGATCATACGGTTGTCGTCAAATTCGGCGAGAACACGCTGAAGCTGAAAAACGCTTCGAAATCCATTACGGTTAACGGCGCAGCCACTCCGCTTTCGCATCCGGTAAAGGAAGTCGCGTACTCCACGTTCATCGAACCTGCCGCATTCGTTAAAGCGCTTGGCGGCAGCTATGAGAACAACGCGATCAGCACGGTGAAACTGCTTGACGGAGCAGAGCATGCGATTTGGGTTAATGCTTCCCAGCTGATTGTGTCGGGCACAGCAGGCGAAGGACGCGAGGATTTCTTGGTTGATGCCGCTACTGGCAAAAACGAGCTGCTGCTGAAGTCCGAAGGCGCTTCTGACCTCGTTCTTTCTCCGGATGGCAAAAGCGTTGCTTACTCCGATGCGAACGGTGCCGTGTTCACGATTGACCTGAGCACCAAGCAATCGAAGCAGGTAAGCACGGACAGCTCCATTAAAAATGAGCTGCAATGGTCAAGCGACGGCTCTTCCCTCTTCTTCCTGCAAGGCGACAAAAGCTCGATTATCGCAAAGGTTGACCTAGCGGACGGCAAAGTGACCAAAGTTCTGGAAGACAAGGTTGACTACAAAGCAAACCTTGAGGTATCTGCCGAAGGTACGCAATTCGCTTTCTACGTCTTCAAGCAGCCGAAAGTAACCGCAGACAGCAGCAAGGACGTTGAGCTTGACGATGTCGCGATCGACGCAACGGGCACTGAGCCGCAAATCTACTTCTACAATGCCAAGGCAGCCGACAATAAACCGCTGCAGCTTACAAAAGATACGGCCGACAAGGTTTTCCTAACGCTCTCGTCAGACGGCTCCAAAGTCAGCTACGTCAGCGTTAGCGCTGACGATGCAAGCATTGGACAGCTGGTTACGGTAGACAATGCTGGAAAAGCAAGCACGCCTCTCTTCGCTGACAAGGATGTTTATCAGCTCGTTCAAAGCGGAAGCAAGCTTTATCTGCTTACAGCAGACGGCAGCAGCACCAACGCCATCTATGAGATCGACAGCGCAACAGGCGCAAGCAAACTTGTACAAACGGTATCGGACAGCGCTTCGGAGCTCGTAGTTTCGAACAACTCGGATATCGCGGTACTGATTGACGGTCAGCTGGCTGTTTCAACTAACGGCAGCTGGAAAAACATAACTAACTAATTTATGGAGGTCATTCCTAATGAAATGGTTTAAACAATTAACGATCGCGGCGCTCATCGCCGTAGTCGGCTTCAGCTCCGTCCCTGCTTCCACGCCTGCCGTTACCGCGGCCAGCAAGCTAAGCGGCAAAATCGTCATCAACGGTTCCTCTGCCCTTCTGCCGTTGACGCTTCAAGCGGCTAACGAGTTCAAAAAACTCAACCCAAAAGTAAAAATTTCCGCATCCGCTGCCGGCTCGATCACTGGACCGCAAGCTGTGCGCAAAGGCATTGCCAACATCGGTGCCGTTGACTGGGATGCTTCCAAGGATGTTCCCGGCTTCAAGAAATTCGAAGGGCAAGTTGCTCATAAAGTAGCCATCATTCCTTTTGCTGCCGTTGTTAACAAGAACGTAACCGCAACAAACTTAACAACAAAAGAACTGCAAGGCATCTTCTCCGGAAAAATCAAAAACTGGAAAGAAGTCGGCGGCAAGGATGCCGAAATCATCGTTGTAAACCGTACGTTTGGTTCAGGAACCCGCGTAAACTTCCAAGACAAAGCGCTTAACGGTACTGATTTCATGACCAAAGGCGACAATTACAAGGAAGTAAAAACGAGCGGCGATATGAAGTCCGCTATCGAAACTACCCCTAATGCCATTGGTTATATGGATCTTGCTTATGTTACCGACAAAATGACGGCTGTAAAAATCAACGATATTGCTCCAACGGAAGCCAATGTCATTAACGGCAAGTACAAGGTATGGGGCTACGGCTACTATATGACAAAAGGCGAGCCGACCGGCGCAACAAAAGAATTCATTAAATATGTTCAAAGCACGAAGTTCCAAAACGGTTCGCTCAAGAAGCTTAAATTCATTCCGATCTCGGCAATTAAATAGTCTTTCCACAAAGGAGCGGTCGGCTTGCGCGAATAAGCGCCTGAGTCGGCCGTCTTTTCCTTCCATGGCATTAATCATTATTTCCATTTATATTTCATAGCGAAAAGCGTCCCGAAGCCCTCAGAACGAACGGCTTCCGGCCGCTTTTGCTTAGAGGAGCTTACCGTCTATGTTGGAATCCACTCATGCCGGGCGGCAGTCGCGGCCGCGGCTTTCCGCCGAGCTCGGCAAAGCCATCTTGGCTGGCAGCAGCAAGCCTTTTGACCGAAGATCCCGCCTGTTCTTCACCAACCGTCTCTTTCGTTACCTTTGCATCGCGGCAGCCAGCTTTGTTTGCCTTATTCTCTTTCTAATCCTGCTGCTGATGTTCCGCACCGGCGTGCTGACCTTCAGCCATATTTCGGTGGCGGATTTCTTCTTCAGCGCGGAATGGAATCCGGAGAATGAGCAGTACGGGGCGTTGATCTTTATTTTTGGCACCTTTGCCCTCACGGCATTAACGCTGCTGATCTGCGTACCCATTTCACTGATCATAGCTGTCTTTCTATCTGTATTTGTACCGCCTTGGCTCAAAAACATGCTTCGTCCGGTGCTTGACCTGCTTGTCGGCATCCCCTCCGTCGTTTACGGCTACTTGGGCTTGACGGTCCTGATACCCTTGATTCGGAACGTAACCGGAAGCGGCATGGGTGACGGCCTGCTTGCAGCGGCGCTCGTGCTTACCATCATGGTCCTCCCAACCGTGAGCCGCATAAGCGATGATGCGATCAGCGCGGTTCCTTCCAAATTCAGCGATGCCTCCTACGCGCTCGGCGCTACCCGCTTCCAGACGGTATGGCGAGTGCTGCTGCCTTCGGCTAAGAGCGGAATCATGTATGCTGTCATTCTTGGCATGGCGCGCGCGGTCGGCGAGACGATGGCTGTCGTTATGGTCATCGGCAATACGCCGCAGCTGGCCGACAGCCTGCTGCAGCCGACCTCCGTTCTCACCAGCAACATCGTGATGCAAATTTCGAATGTTCCGTTTGATTCCACATGGAATTACGCGCTTTATTTGATGGGCTTCCTGCTTCTCGTCATCTCGTTGCTCATGATCGTTGCCATTCGCTGGCTGCAAAGAAAGGGGTCACAAGCATGAAGCAAGCACTCGATATCAACCCTTTAGCAAATCCGTTCAGCGGCAGAAAAGGACTCAACCGTGTCAAAGACCGCTTGTTCACAGGCGTCGTTTGGTCGCTTGGCATTCTGGTTATCGCCTTTATTTTCGGTCTCCTTTATTTGATTTTGCAGGATGGGCTCCCGAAGATTACATGGGACTTCATATTCGGCCTGCCAAGCGAGATTGACGAGGGCGGAGGGATCGGTCCGACTCTGCTGAACTCCTTCTACATTTTGTTTATCTCCCTGCTGATCGCTATTCCGCTCGGAATGGCAGCCGGCATTTATTTGACGGAGTTCGCGCCGGACAACAAGCTGATCGGTTTCGTACGCATTTGCGTAGAAGGCCTCGCGTCGGTGCCATCCATTATTTTCGGCTTATTCGGCATAGCGCTGTTCGTTGAATATTTCGAGATCGGCTTGACCATTCTTGGCGGCGCGGTCAGCTTGGCTTTTCTTAATTTGCCTGTGCTGACCCGCGTAACCGAAGAATCGATACGTTCGGTGCCAAAGGAGCTGAAAAACGCTTCCTTCGCCCTTGGCGGCACTCACCTGCAAACGATCACCCGTGCGCTGATTCCCGCGGCATTAAACGGCATCATCACAGGCATCTGCTTGGTAGCTGGCCGCGCATTTGGCGAGAGTGCCGTCATCATTTTGACCGCGGGCGTCACAACCTCCGGTGAAATGTGGGATTTCAGCCTGTTCTCGCCCGGCGCCACGCTGGCGGTTCATCTCTGGTATGTGCAGTCCGAGGCCATTGTCGGCGACGCGCAGGAAATTGCCCAGAAAGCGGCTGCCGTGCTTGTCTTTGTCGTACTCCTCATCAATTTAATCTTCCGGATTCCGCTGTGGCTTAATTCCCGCCGTACGAAGCGTTCCTAACGCGAACCGCAAGCGGCATGATCAGCATGCCGCTCTCCCCAGCCGCATCTCCCCGGATGCGGCTGATTCCCATTGCTTTCCTCATTCTGCTGGGGACAATCATTTACTACGCGGTGAAATGAAGAAAATAAAACGAAATCGCGTTCTACCATATTGTAGTTTCCATCTGGATTGCTTTTTCTGATAGAATGGAGAACACAGGCTATCTATCGGAGGTTAAGATTTTGGACTATATTATATTGGATATTGAATTTAACGGACGTAAGTTTGCAAGCGAATTGCCCATGGAGGTCATTGAGATCGGCGCGGTTCGTTTAAATAGCTCATTAGAGCAGACGGATGAATTTTCCGCATTAATCAAGCCCGTTTATTTCGCGAAGCTAAACAGCTTTATCAAGAAGAAAACCGGCATTCCGCAGGAAGACATCGACACGGCAAGCCGATTCCCTAAGGTTATTCGCGATTTTACCGCATGGCTGAACAAAAGCGACTCTTTCCTGCTGTTTACTTGGGGCGGCGAGGACTTGAAGCGGATCGTCTACGATACGCGGATGCATAAGCTTGATGACAGCTTCTGGATGGCGGCAGATTATTTCGACCTGCTGAAGGGATACATCCGGTACAAAAATGTCACGAATGATGTCAGCGTCGAAGCCGCCCTGCTCGATCTTGAAATTACGGCAGAAGGGTCTGCGCACCGCGCGCTCGACGATGCACGCATGACGGCCGAAGTATTCCGCAAAATCTTCGGAGAGCTGGATCTCAACCTCAAGCAGCAGTTCAAGGATATGTACACGAATGCCAAGGAACGCCGCATGGTGAAAAATGCGATTCGTACGATGACCTCGCAAAAAATCGTGCCGAAATGGGAAGTTTTCGCTGAGCGTTATCTTGCCGGCAAAGCCTCGTTTGAGGATGTACGGAAGGTCGCGGAGCTTCAGCAATATTTTGACGCCGAGCTGGAGAAGGCCGCCGCTAAGCCTACCGCCGGACAAGTCGGATAACCAAGAATATCATGCAAGCCCCTGGCCCTTGACGAGCAGACGCTTCGAGAGGGTCGGGGGTTTTATAAGTATAGGAGATATAACACAATGGAACGCAGCACCAAGTCAATCGCTACCTATGAATTGCTATATGTTATCGGTATAATCGCCATCTCGTTCTCATCCATCTTCGTACGGTGGTCCGACGCCGATGTGGCCGTCATTGCCATGTACAGGCTGTATTTAACCAACCTCATTATGCTCCCGCTCGTATGGAAATACCGGGTTGAAATGTTCCATCTCAGCGCAAGGCAATGGCGGCTGTTAGCCGCTTCCGGCGTCATGCTTGCCCTTCATTTCTTGCTTTGGATGGCATCCCTGCGCCTTACGACCGTCGCAAGCTCTACCGTTATTTTAACGCTTGAGCCAGTAATGGTGATGCTCGGCTCTTACTTCTTGTTCCGGATCAAGGCGAACCGCATGATGCTGTGGGGCATGGGCCTTGCTCTTGCAGGCTCGATCGTCATCGGCTCGGGCGATTTCTCCCTCTCCGGCGATGCGCTGCTTGGCGATATTCTATCCTTTCTGGGAGCAGCGGCCGTAGCCGTGCATATGCTGATCGGCAAGCAGCTGCGGAAGGATATGAGCGCCTTTGCTTATAATTTCTGGGTATTCGCGCTTGCCGCTACGGCGCTGGCTTTCTACAATATCGTACGCGGCAACCCCTTCACGGGCTACAGCCCGAAGGAATGGGGCTTATTCCTGCTGCTCGCGATTGTGCCTACGCTTTTCGGCCATTACCTATTTAACTGGCTTCTGAAGCATATGAGCGCGGCCGCCGTGTCGATGTCCGTACTCGGCGAGCCCGTCATTTCCTCGCTGCTCGCGTGGGTGCTTTTGAAAGAAGCCTTAACGGGCTACCAGCTCGCGGCTGGAGCCTTGATTTTGTTCGGGGTATGGCTCTTTATCCGGCACGGGAAGGAATAGGCTGCCTACACGGCATACTTTGTCTTCCCGATATGAGCTTTCAATCGGTTATCGCATTCGGTTACCGTATTTTGGTTATACATTGCGCTGTAAAGGTTGCTCCCCCTTTATCTACGCTGCAGATTATACAATGTAATGCTCCTCTAATCGCTCCCTATGGAGCTACATTGTAGTTTGTACAACAGAATCAGCTATATGCGGTTCTTTTTCATATCCGTATACTGATTCTATTGTATTTTTTGCAATGTACTGTTCACTTCGAGACTTTTATCAGGTTTCTAATGTATTTTGTACAGTGTAACGTTTCGTGGTGTAATATAACCATCGCGCAGCAGGAGCAATGATTTTGTTCGGGGTTCTGCTCTCAATCCGGCATGGTAAGGAGTAAGCAATATAAAAAAACGGGCTGTCTCCAATGGTCAATTGACCATTGGAGCAGCCCATCTTCGTTTATTTACCCAACAAGTTATAAATAACCTGCGCGCTTTCGGCACGCGTCATTTTGCCCTTCGGCACAAAAGCGCCGTTCGCTCTGCCTTGAACCAGTCCAAGCTCTGCTGCAGCCGATACGGATGCTGCCGCCCACGGGCTGATCTGGCTTTGGTCGGCGAACGCTGCTTCTGCCGATTCCGATGCGCTTTTATTCCCTTTGCGCACTTCATAGGCCCGAATAATCATAACCGCCATCTCCTCGCGGCTAATCATTTCATTTGGAGCAAAGCGGTTACCGCTGCGTCCTTTTACGATACCCAGCTTGCTCGCCGCGGCTGCGTAACCGGAGTACCATTTGCCTGCTTCGATATCAGAGAAGCTTGCCGATCCTTCCGCTTTAACGCCAAGCGCGCGAATGAGCATGGCTGCGAATTCGGCACGGGTTACGTTTGCTTGCGGAGCAAACTCTTTCTCGTTAACCCCGTTAACGATTTGCTTCGCCGCAAGCGACTTTATTGCCGCGGAAGCCCAGTAGCTCGCTTGAACGTCTGCAAATGATTTGTCATATTCCAGAACCGCGTATTTACTGAAATGGAATACCTCTGCCGTCATCCAATCGCCGTTTTGCGTTCCACCGACGAATTCAAGCTTGCCGTCGTCGCTTAGATAATATACGCCAGCAATGTCTTTGTTCATTGCCGCATCAACCTTGAAGGTAAGCGTGATCGGCTTCTCGAACTTCGAAGCTTGAACCGTTTTTCCATCCTTCAGGACTGCGCTTAAATGGAATTCATACACCTGGGATACAACCTTCACCTTCGTTTGATCCGCTTCTATGCGGTCAAGCAAAGCATTTGCTTCCGCCGTCTTCACTGCTTTTAATTCAAATACAAGCTGCGCTCCGTCCGCTTCCGCGGCTGGAACAAGGGCTTGCACTGCTGCCAGCACTTCATTCGGCAGATGAATCGTAATGCCGTTTGCTTTCAGCTCCAAGTCATTGCCTGCCAGCATAGCTGCTGCTTTAAACGGCAGCTGCACGGTATTTTTCCCATCGGCTATTTGTACCGTGGCTTTGCCGTCCTTGATCGTTTTCAAACTGCTCTCATCCACGGCTTGAGCATCTGTTTCCTGAGGTGCGTTAGGCGATGGGCCACTGGATGAAACCTCGCTCAAAATCACCGTTCCGCCTTCATTCCTGCCTGGCACGGCAACCGTCAATTCGCCATTTGCCGCCACTGTGTACATGGTTCCGCTGTATTCATCCCTAACCGCCGCACCTGCCGCGAATGGAGAGGTCAGCACAACCGATTTGCTGTCTGCTGCCGTGTTAATGACCGTTACGACATTGACGCCGTTAAATTGTTTGTTAAATGCCAGGTAGCCCAGCGCATCCGAGCCCGCAAGCTTCGTTCGCGCCCCCTTTGCATAGACCTTCGAGAATTTAGCCCGAATGTTGAGCAGCTTCTCATAATGGTCATGAAGCGCCTGCTCCGCTTCGAGCTGCTCCCAAGGCATATCCGTCCGGTTTTCGCTGAACAGACCTGCGCTCATATCGCGCGCATTGGCACCCGAGCGGCCCAGCTCTTCCCCGTAATAAATAACAGGCTGGCCTTTTGCCGTCATTTGCAGAGCTGCCGCGATCTTCAGCTTTCCTTTGTCGCCGTCAACAAAATGCGAAAGGAAACCGTCCTCATCATGGCTGCTCAGGAACTGCCCCATGGTTGCCGTGTTATCCAGCTTGGTCTCGCGGTCCGCCAAGTAAGCGTCCACTGCGTCAATGGATCCGTTCGCAAAATCTCTCGCTCTGTCGTTAAAGCTGAAATCGAGCAAGCTGTCCATTTGGCCGCTGCGCAGCATGCCTCCGTCACCGTCTACCGTACCGCCAAAATACTCGCCGATCAGCTTGAAGCTTGGATCCGCGGCTGTCAGCGCATTTTTGAACGCCTTCCATGTCGTGCTCTCCACATGCTTGATCGTGTCTACGCGGAAGAAATCAATCGTATCTCCACGCTCTGTTTCCGCACGCTCTAACCAGCCCGCTTGCCATTCGATGATTTTTTCGCGAACGGCAGGATCCTCGGTCTTAAGGTCCGGAAGATGGTCCAGCTCCCCTTCGATTGGATTCGTGCTGGCTTGAACCCCGTTCGTTCTCAGCATGCCGTCAAAGCGCGCTTTGTCCTCAGGCGTAATGCCCGGGCGGTCTTCGTCCGCTTTCAAGCCATAGCCGGTATGGTTCAGCACCACGTCGACCATGATTTTAATGCCCTTGTCATGGGCTTTGTTGATCAGCTCCTTGAACGTCTCCATATCGCCGAGATGCTCGTCGAGCTTCGTGAAATCCTTCGCCCAATAGCCGTGGTAGCCGTATTGCTTGGCGTTAAAATCCGCGCCTTTGTTGAAATCGATATTATCGACAATCGGTGTAATCCACAGCGTATTGATGCCAAGCTCCTGCAAATAATCCAGCTTGTCGATCATTCCTCTGAAATCACCGCCGTGATAGGCCTCGAGATGCTCTTTGTCCACGTCCGCATTGTTTGTCTTGTCGCCGTCCGCGAAACGGTCGGTTAACGCGAAATAGATACGCGCCTCATCCCAATCAAAGTCCAGATTTCCGGCAAACGTTCTTGCCTTCACGGTCACCGCGGCCGTATGCGTATGCTTGTTGCCGTACTCGTCAACCAGTGTGATCGGTATTTCCTTTAAGCCGGCAGTAACCGTATCCTTAACCGCAATGGTTTGGGCAAGAAGCTTGGTATCTATATTCACCTTAGCCGGTCCGCCTAATGCCGTTAGGTCCATATAACCTTCCTTAAAAGCTGCCTCTTCCGATAGGTCAGCCTTGATCGTAAGCACCGCATTTTCATCGTACGAAACCGCAGCAGGACTGACGGTTGTCGTCATCGTGACGACAGGCTTCCGATACGTAATGACGGATTTGCCGTCAACCGTATTTTTCGGATCATTGATTTCCGCTGCCGCTTCGTCCTTCTTCTTCACCACGAAAGTATACTCGTACGTACCGCCTACAACATCAGCAAGCGTATACGCAAACCATTCCTTCGAAGCATCGTATGCCATGTCATGCTCCGTACCGTTCACCTTTACCTTAACGCTGGTCAAATCGCTGGATTGCCCGCTTTTGAATAAGAGGTCATCCCGGTAGAGGAAGGTAATGCCCCCGTCCTTCAGAATAGGCCCTTCAATCGTCGGCAAAATATCAGGCTGGCTGACCATACTCGTAATATTGACCTTTGTAAAAGCGGCCCCCGGCGCAATCGGAATGACCCGATCATCCGGAATATCCTGCTTCGCGGTGTTCCAGTCTGTTCCTTTGCGAAGCACAAAGCCTACGCTTGTCGTGTCCGCCGAAATTTCCAGCATGACCGTGGCAATACCGTTTTCGACTTTATCGAAATTGATTTGGTCATTTTTCACGCCGGTATTCCATATCCACAGATTCCAATCCGTGTAGTTTTTATCCGGCCGGATGTAATTCAGCTGAACGTAACGCTTCACTGAAACCGCAGCGCTTGCCGTGATGCCTTTGTACGTTACTGTGATGGTCGTTTGGCCTGCTCCGACTGCCGTCACAAGTCCGCCCGCTGTAACGGATGCCGCCTCAGGCTTCGCCGATGAGAACACGGCTGCATTCGTTACTTTTTTCTTGCTGCCGTCGCTGTATTTCGCAAAAACAGCCGTTTGATGCGTCGTTCCAACTTGCAGCGAGTAGCTCGCGCTGTCCAGCTCAAGCCCCGTAAGCTCAGGCGCTGCCGCGTCCAGCTTAATAATGACGGCTGTCAAAGGAGCAAGCTTAATCGAGCCCGCTGTCAGCTCGAAGCCCGTTGGGTCAGCAACAGCCTGAATACCTGCCTCGTCGCTATCTACAACGACCGTGCCTCCGGTCAAATCCTCCGAAAGCGTAAGCGTTCTTTCTGTATCATCCGCATTCATAAATACGTAATAATTTCCCGTGCCGTCGGTTGCTTTGTTTTTATAGCCGATGACAAGATCCGTTGCTTTCATTTCCTCGGCGTTAATGAGCGTCACGTTGGAATTCACCAAATCCTTGTCGCCCAGACGGAACGCGTCCGTATGCTTTCTCAGCTCGATCAGCCCTGAAGTATACTGCTTCGTTACATAATTGACCGGATATTGCCCGGCATCCGTCGCCTTCTGCCAATCAAACTTGTTAATGGCATCGGAGGAGTCATAGGAGTCATGGATGAAATAACCGAACGTTGTGCCTGATGCATCCGCAAGCTCATGGTATTTCTGCTCCGGTATGCCGTCACCGAGCCATTGCTTCGTCCGTCCGTATTCTTGCCCTGCATGCAGGAAAGCCGTTCCCTGCGACGTCAGGATAAGCAAATTGCCCAGCCGTACCCGCTGATGGATTTCCAGATCATTAGCCGCTACGGCAGGATCCTTCTTGATCGACTGCGCGATGACATCGTAAAGCGGCAGGTTGTCATGGGCTTCGATATACTGCACCATGTCCCCCGGGTCGTCCGCAGGCGTGTTGCCCGGTTGACCCTTAATGTTATTAAGAATCGTAGCGATGCTTCTCTCTCCGCCTGTGATGAATCTCGGCTCGCCCTCGGAGCCGAAGCCGGATTTCAATTCATTGCGGATTTCATCCGAGAAGACGCCGACGCTGTCCGTTTTGTCCATCCAAGCTTGGTCCGCGCCCTTATCCTTTAAAGCAGGATCGGACACGGCGCCTCCGAACGTTTTCCAGCCTTCCCCGATGAACAAGGCATTCGGATTAATGCTCGCAGCCGCATCATAGGCATGCTGAACGGAATCATATGTGGCATCGCCCATCATATCCCAGCGCATACCGTCGATTTTATATTCATCGAACCAATATTTAACGGAATCAACCATCAGCTTCTCCGCCATTTTGTGAGAGGTCGCCAGGTTGTTTCCGAAGCCTCCGATGTTATTGCCGTTTGCATCCTGGAACGCATAGTAGTTCGGCACAATGTCGTTCAGGAAGCTTGCTTTGGCCATATGGGTGTAAACGACATCGAGCACGACTCCCATGCCTTCCTCATGAATCGCATCGATGAGTCCTTTTAATTCCTTCACTCGAAGCTCAGGGTCCTTGGCATTTTCCGAATATGCGCCGTCCGGCGAGAAATAGCTGTGCGGGTCATACCCCCAGTTATATTCATTATCGAGCGCCGAATACTCATTCTCCCTTACGCCCATGTTCGCTTCATCGCCATAATACCAAGCCATCACCGGAAGCAATTGAATATGGGTAACGCCAAGCGATTTGATATAGGCGAGTTTATCCTTGAATGCGCTGTAGGAGCCCCAACGCGCCGTAAGATCGCCGGCAACGGAAGGATCGGAAGTGAAATCCCGAATATGCGCCTCCCAAATAATCGCATCCTCTCTTTTCTCATAGCCGTCGATTTGAGCAAAATCATAGTCTGGCGAAGGATCGGTCTCGCCCAGATCAACGATCGCCGCTTTCCCAACCGCATCGCCGTCAGGCCCGGTCTCCCCCTTCGTATTGACCCTAAACTCGGCCATCGATTTCGCGTACGGGTCGAGTACGTTTTGGGTTACGCCGTCATTCGTTACTTCATATTGATAAAAATAACCCTTTAGATCGGTAATGCCTTGACCGTCCAAATCGGCCGGCTCTATGGCTGCCGTCCACACGCCTTTGTCGCCCTTCGTCAAATCCACGCTGCCGACAAGCTGCGCTGCATCATCCTTAGCGTAGACATTGGCAGCGACAGTGCTTGCTTTTGGCGCCCAAAGCTTCAATGTAACGCTGCCGGTGCCAGAGTCATAGCTCGCGCCAAGATCATTGCCCTGATAGTCGTACAGCTCATCCAGCATTCTCCAGCCGGAAGCGGCCGTTATCGTTTTCCCTTGGTAGGTCACATTAAGCGGAGCTTTGTCCAGCTCAATATTCGCCGAGAGAATCGCTGTTTTCTTATCCGCGTTTAGCGTGACTTGATTGACGGCAACGGCTGCTCCGTCCTTATCCGTAATCGTGATCGCCGTCTTTAATTCATCCGCTGCGACTCCGTCGGTCATGGTGAACCCGAGAAGGAGCCTGCTCTCAGACAAAATTTCGGCGGACACAAGTCCTGTAGGCAATTCGTAATAAGGGGATACATACACGTTGTTATCGTTCTCTTTAATCCAAAGCTGGTTATAGCGATCCAGGAGACTGAAGGTTCGGTTCTCTCCGTCTTTATTGCCTGACGTGCGGTTGACGACCAGAAAGCTCATTTTCTGGGCATTTTCTAGAAGCGGTACATCCACATAACTGCCATAACGGTCAACATGTTCCGCTGTAAATGCGGATGCTCCCGCCGGCCACCCTGTAGATGGCGCCGCAACTTGATCCCAAAGCCATAGGCCGAAATCGCTCTGCTTGTTATCGTCCCTGACATAGTGAATGCGAACGGTGTTAGCCGGAAGCTCCACCGGTTCGAAGTAAGATACCTTATCGGAGCCTTGCTCTATCCAAACCTCATTCACTTCCGGAGTGCTGATCGCTACCGCTTTATCTCCGCCGTCCTTAGCGCCGTCTGTGCGGTTCACAATAAGGAAGCCTACTTTTTTGGCGTTATCCGCAAGCGGAATATCAACATAAGCTCCGTAGCTGTCGCGTTTATCTTCCGGAAAGGCGGTCGCGCCAAGCGGCCATCCCGTTGATGGAGCAGCGACGTTATCCCACGCCCATACGCCTTGATTCCCGTAAAGGGCATCGGTCCGGCTGTAGTGCACGCGAAGATGCTTTGCCGGAACCGGATCGATATTCGGATCAACCGGGTCCGGGTCTGGATCCGGTTCAACCGGCGCCTTGAAATCTGCCGCTACCGCATGCGTGTTGGCATCATATTTAAAGGTTACCGGCAGATCCGCAGGAAGACTGAGCACTTGATTTTCTTGCGGGTAGGCCTCATCCTCCCATGTCGTTCCGAGTACGATTTTGAACTCATAATTGCCTTTGGGCACATCCTTCGTGACCGTGTAGACGCCGTCAAAATCAGAATCGCCCAGCACAGCGAGCGCCGTTTGCGGAGCCCAGTTGCCCGGATCGCCGATTACCGTCTGCAGGCTGCCAACGATTCGCGGGAGCTTATCGCCTGCCAGCGGCGTGTAGTAGGTGGAGTCTGCGATCTTATGCGTATCGTGATTATAGTAAAAAGTAACCTCCGCTGCTTCAGCGAGGCTCAGCTTGATATTGCCTCCGTTTTCCGCACCGCTTGGATTCGTATAGCTGCTAAAGCCATAGCTTTCGTCCCAGCCGCCGTTTAAAGCAACCTTATATTCATATGCGCCTGCCGGAAGCATGGCCGTAAGGATGTAATCGCCATTGCCGTTAGCGGTCATTTTCGTAGCTGCCGCTGCCGGGTCCCAATCCTTGGTATGACCCAGCTCGGACTGCAGGTTGCCGACAAGCACAACCTGATTCGGTGCCGCAGCGCTGACCTGCATCGGTATTGTACCGGCGATCGACCAAATCATAGCCGCAATTAACAGGATAGCCAGCATTTTCTTGCGCTTTAGAGCAAAGCCCATTCGTGTGAACCTCCCCAATTTATCGTTAAAGCTCGTTTAAATCCTTTCGAAAAAAAACACTTTCTCCTTGCATCTCTCCCGTTGTTTCAACACCTCCCGGCTTCTCCAAACTGTGCGGCAGTTATTGTGCAATCGTTTGCATAAAAAGCAAAACAAATGCAAACTTTAATTCCAATCCCCATTAATCAGCAGAGTTTCTACTGAAACAGGAATGAAAGCGTTTGCTCAATCTCATATTAATACTCCCGTTAAAGCGCTGTCAATTGTTTTTCGTGTATTTTCCATCTTTCGACATGTATATGCATCCCGATTGAAGAAAATGACAACGTTTGCACAGAATATTGCACAAAGCTTATCAACGAAAAGAAGCGGGGCCCGTGACCCCGCTTCTATATCCTTTTCACGCCATATTCTAGTTTTTAACCGCTGCGATCATTAGAAAAATGGGGCGGCGGAGCTCGTCTTGCATTTCGGGTATTTGGTCCAGCATCTCCTGCGTCGGCTGCGGCTCGGAAAGCTGCGTGATACGGAAGCCCGATTCAAGGAGCGCATTAACGTAACTGGACACGGTGCGATGATATTTAACGACGGTATGATCGAGGAAGTTCGCTTCTCTCGCGCCTTCCATATAGTATCCGTCGACAGGCCAATGCAATTTCTCTCCGTCAGCGCCGTAATGCCAGTCCTGCTCCGCCTTCGCCGTAAAAATCGGATGCTCAACCGAGAACACAAAGGAGCCTCCCGCGGCAAGAGCCCGGTAAACGTTCTGGCAAACATCGGCGAAGCTCTCGACGTAATGAAAGGCAAGCGAGCTGATCGCCACGTCGAATTCACCCTCGCTGCAGTCGAAATCTTCAATGGCGCAGCGGCGGTACTCGATCTCGGAATCGTTCGTCAGCGCTCTTGCGCGCTCCAGCATATTCTCCGAGATATCCGTCCCAACCACCGAGCGGGCTTCGCGCTCGCGCGCATATCGGCAATGCCAGCCGAAGCCGCAGCCTAGGTCCAGCACCTTTTTATCGCGCAGCTCCGGGAGCATCGCGCGGAAAGCATGCCATTCCCCGGCAGCATCGAGACCGCCGATCGAACGGGACATCCGGCTGTAATTCGCGAAAAAGCCGGGTTCATCATATTTATTTTGTTTCATGATAGGCCAAGCCCCCTCATGGTTATCTAAGTCATCTCTCATACATCGCTGCCTTCGCAGACTGGTTCTACTGCCCTTGCTTTTTGCTGCTGCGCATCCCAGCAAGTATCTTCAAGCCTTCCTCCGTGCCCCGAGCGAATTGATGGTATTCAGCAGACTCCATCGCTACCAGCGCAAGCTTTCCCGCCTCATTAAAATGAATGCCCCAGCCGTATTTTTTCGGAAGCATCGATGCCCGCATGCATGCCATTGGCTTCGAGAAAAACGCTTCGCGAATTTCCGCTCCCCGTTCGGCAACGATCTCAGGCGCGATCTCCTTGTGGCGCAAATGTACTTCGAGCATCAGCTCTTCCTGCGTATAGCGGTAAGGCTCCCCCGCGGCCAGCTCATATTCAAGGCTCGGCTTTGTCCGTCCGCCCTTCTTGTCCGGCGGCACCGTTCCGAACTCTACCGGACAATCCGCTGATACCGTAATAAACGTATTGTAATAATTCCATTCCATTACAAAAGCCCCCTTAGAGAAAAGCTATTCCCATTATACCCGTTCCCAAGCTCATTTGTCAGACTGTGGCCGCTTGCTTAGCACCGCATTCGAGCTGGGCCTCGTATTCCCGCCCTACTCCGGAAAGCTGGGCATGATCAAAAAGCTGCTGAAATAAGCGGCTTTTTTTGCTGCCGAACAGGAAGTTAGTTTTATGCAAGCTTCGCTTAGTTTCGTGTATGTAGCACCGGGCTGATTTCTCATATAATCGGTGTATTCCAACAAATCTTAGGAGGACATCACCCTATGAATCAATCCCCTCTACTGCTGACAGACGAACAAATGCGGAAGTTCATTACGGAAGGCTTCCTGATTTTAAAAACCGATTTCCCGGAATCCTTCCATCAGTCGATGACCGCCGAGCTAAAGAAGGTCTATGACGAGGAAGGAAACCCCGGCAATAATTTACTGCCGCGAATCCGGGAAATCCAACAGGTATTCGACAGTCCCGTCATCCAAGGCGCGTTGACGAGCGTGCTCGGACCCAACTATATGCTGCATGCGCACCGGCACGGCCATTATAATGCAGAGCCCGCGGCTGGCGGCTGGCACAAAGACAGCTACTGGGGTTACTCCCGTATGCGCAACCACCATCCATGGTGGGCGATGATCATGTATTTTCCGCAAAACACGCCGATTGAGCTTGGACCGACAGGCGTTATGCCCGGCACGCAAAATTACGAATCACGCACCTTTGTCTCCGACGAGGCGGCAGGTGAAGCCTATGCCAGCGGCGAAGCCGGGACGTTCGCCCTTATCCATTACGATATATGGCATCGTTCCACGCCGAATGTATTAGGCCAGTCGCGCTATATGCTTAAATTCGAATTTATGCGGACCGAGGCTCCTGTCAAACCCTCATGGGATAATCAGGTAGCCGAATGGCAGGAGCCTTCCGGCCTTTCGCTGCCTATCGCCTTCCACGAAACCTTATGGGAAGAAACCTGGAATTGGTTATCCGGGAGCGTGGGCAGCCTGGCTGAATCAAGGGAGGAGAATAGCGCGAAATTAAACGAGCTTGCAGAGAATTTGGCGCATTCGTTTGAACCGACCGCGCTGAACGCAGCCTATGAGCTTGCCCGATACGGTAAAAAAGGCATCTCGGTCCTCATTGCAGGCCTTCGCAATGAAGACGTATCGATTTCGCGCACAGCCGCATACGGGCTTTCCGTTGCCGGCATCGACGCTGTCGAAGAGCTGACATCAGCACTGGCGGATGATCGCGAGGAGACCGTATTCCATGCGGTGTTTGCACTCGGTGAGCTTCGTCACCTTGCGGCTTCGGCGCTTGATGCGCTTAGCGGCCTTTTATCTCACCCTTCCGCAGCCATTCGCAGCGCTGTTGCCGAGGCGCTCGGCATCATCGGGTCAGCTTCACCCGCTTCGGTCGATGGTCTCATCGCCTGCCTATCCGATGAGGATGTCCAGGTTCGGTTTACCGCCGGGCTCTCGTTATCCCGGCTCGGCCCGGCGGCGGCTTCCGCCGTTCCCGCTTTGGAGGCTGCCCTGGACGATGAGAACCGCTACGTCCGTGCACATGCGCTCGAAGCGCTCCGCTACATCGGCACGGATGATGCAACAAACATTTTAATCAAATCGCTGTTCAACGCCCGCTGGTGTACGACTACTACGCCGGCCACCCCTTTCTATCCTTAATGCGGAATAAACAAAGAACCGCCGGCGAAGCTGCCGCGGTTCTTTGTTTTTCCTATGCTTTTATGGAAAGCTCCCGATATTCGCTTGGCGACAACGCCGTGTACTCCTTAAACACCCGCGAGAAATAGGTGGCATCCATGCCGAGCGATTCAGCGACTGCCGAGATGCTCTGCGAAGTAAAGGTCAGCAGCTGCCTCGCTTTGTCCATCCGCTTGCGGTTCACGTATTGAATGGGCGAAAGCCCCGTCGTGCTTTTAAACATACGGATGAAATAATTAGGGTGAAAATGGACAAGCTGCGCAAGCGTATCGACTGACATATTTTCCGATAAATGCTCCTCGATATAGCTCAGCACCACATTCATTTTCTCGAAGGAGCTTGTGGTGGGCGTGTTTATCGCAACGTGGCCGGCCTGCTCCAGCAGCATAGCCAGAATCTCAAGAAAAGCTGCCTGCACATGCAGCTCGGCTGTCCATTCCTCGCTCTTATGATGCGCCACGAGGCGTTCGAATTTCTCCTTCAGCCCGTTATGATCGTTCACGGTTAAGATGACGGGCATTTCCAGCATCTGAAACAAATTGAAATTATCCAGCTTCGCCGTAAAATGGCACCAGTATTTGCCGAACGTATCCTCGCTCAGCGTGCCGTAGGACTGCTTGACATCCGCAGGCAGCAAGCAGAGGTCGCCGGCCTTTGGATAATATTTCCGCTTCCCTATCTGAACGTACCCTTCGCCCTCTTGGATGTAATAAAGCTTGTTTACATCGGGAGTATAATCATCGTCCCTCCACGAAATGGGCACCTTCGTATAATTTGCGACGGCCACATGCAATTGCAAACCGCTCAAATATGTTTTCCAAAATGTTTTCCGATCAGCGTTCACTGCGACTCCCGCCTTCCAAGCTTTTTAGCGGGGCTGCCCGGACAAAAAGCGGCGCAGCACGGTGACAAGCAAATCATGATCCTCTTGATCCGGCAATCCAGACACGGTGACTGTTCCAATCTGTCCCTCGCCGGCCACGATCAGCGGAAATGCTCCACCGGCTCCCACATAATCCGCGAGCGGCAGTCCATACTTCTCTTCCATAGTGACTCCTTCGCTTTGAAGCCGGCAGGCCGTATGCCATGAGCTGGTGCCAAAATGATTCGCTGCATTGTTTTTGCGCCTGATCCAGTTCTCGTTCTCCACCGATGTTCCCTCCATCGCATGGAGAAACAACCGCTGACCGGCCCGGGTAACGTCGACCGTTATCCGTTTTCCTGACTGTCTTGCTTCCTCTACAATCGCGAGTCCGAGTGCAAGCGCTGTGTCATTCGTAAAGGATGAGAACCGAAGCTCCTGCTCCTCCAGCTCCATCTGTTTTAATTTGTCATGGATCGTTTGCGTCATGGTCGTCCTTGGCTCCTCTTTGATTTGCCTTAGTAAGGATGGGGTTACCGCCTTCCAACCTTATATCAACCATCTTATCTCTTATCGCATGCCTTGCCAACAAGCTCCTTCAGTCTCCAGCCCTGCTTTGGAGGCGATACGTATGCCCCGCCGATACAGGGAAGGCATTCTCTTCGCAGGCTAATGCTACTCCCGAATCGTTCCATACGTCGAATGCGCCAGAGTGTGAAATCATGCAAATTCCGTCTGCCGTTGCCGTTATGGAAGCCTCAAGCCATTTGCCCCCTTCCCATGCGATATCTACCATATAGCCGCCCCTTGCCCTTAGGCCTGAGACGCTGCCTTCCGGCCATGCCTTGGGCAGCGCGGGCAGCAGCATAATCCTGCCGTTATGGCTTTGCAGCAGCATTTCGGCAATGCCGGCCGCCCCGCCGAAGTTTCCGTCGATCTGGAACGGCGGATGGTCATCGAATAAATTAGGATGCGTCGAACGGGACAGCAGCGTGCGAATGAAGCGATGCGCTCCTTCGCCGTCCCGCAGGCGCGCGAATTGGTTGATCAGCCATGCGCAGCTCCAGCCGGTATGCCCGCCGCCATGGTTCAGCCTGCGCTCCAGGGTCGTTCTTGCCGCCGCCAGCAGCTCCGGCGTCTCATCCGAGATTTGCTCCCCCGGATGCAGGCCGTACAAATGGGAGATATGGCGGTGGCCCGGCTCGCTTTCCTCGAAATCATAAAACCATTCCTGCAGCTGGCCATGGCGTCCGATTCGCAGCGGAGGGAGCTTCGACAGGGCTGCTTCCAGCTCCTCCTTGAAGAGAGGATCTATATTCAAGAGCATGCAGGCTTCAATGCAATGCGAGAACAATTCCCGAATAATGCTAATATCCATCGTGCTGGCTAAGGATACGCTGGCACTTTCGCCGTCCGCTGCAACAAATTTATTTTCGGGTGACGTCGACGGATTCGTGACCAAATAACCTTCCGGTCCCGGCACAAGAAAATCAAGAAAAAACAAGGCGCTGCCCTTGAGCAGCGGGTAGGCCGTTTCCCTAAGAAATGCGGTATCCCGGCCGAATTGGTAATGCTCCCACAAGTGCCGGGTCAGCCATGCTCCGCCCAGCGGCCAAAATGCCCAGCTGGCGTCCCCGCCGCTCGGCGAGGTTGACCGCCACAAATCCACATTGTGATGAGCGGTCCAGCCTCGCGCCCCGTAATGGATTTTCGCCGTTCGCTGACCCGCTTCCGCCAGCTCGCCAAGCATATCGAATAACGGCAGATGGCACTCGCTCAGCGCGCAAACCTCTGCATGCCAATAATTCATCTGAGCATTAATATTCGTCGTGTAATTGCTGTTCCATGGCGGCTGCAGCTGATGGTTCCATATCCCCTGCAGATTGGCCGGCTGGGTGCCGGGCCTCGAGCTGGCCATCAGCAGATATCGCCCGTACTGCATATATAACGCTTCGAGCTGCGGGTCCTCTCCCCCGCTCCGATAAGCAATGAGCCGCTGATCCGTTGGCAGCTTCGCTTCGGGTGATATGCCCAAATGCAGATCCACCCGCCCGAACAGCCGGGCATGCTCCGCCATATGCCGCTCGCGCAGCGCTTTGCCGCCAAGCGCTTCGGCTGCAACCGTACGCTCCGCGCATCGCGCGCTTGCGAGCGCAGCCCCGGCGGGCGGCGTATCGTAACGGACAAAATCGGTCGCAGCCGCGAGCAGCAGCGTTACCCTCCGCGCTCCTGTAAGCTGCAGCCTGCCGCCCTCCGCAGCGCTGACCGTTCCGCCTTCCTGCATCACTTGCAGCTGAAGCCCAAAGGATATGCCTCTCCCCTCCTCGAACAAAATCGGCTGCGGGTGATCCCCATGATAATTGTCCGCCACATGGGCCGGGCATTGTCCTGCAAGCACAAGCCCATCCTCTCTTGTCTCCACGTGATGCGGCAGCAGGGAATCGACAGAAACAAGCAGCTCCAGATCCGCACCGCTCGCTTCATAGGTAACCACCATAACATCATCGACTGCGCTGACGAAGGCTTCGCGCTTCACGCTCGCTTCGCCAAAGCCATATTCAGTGGCCGCGATGCCTGTCGCCAAATCAAGCTCGCGTCTGTAACTGCCGGTCTCTATCCCTGCAGCCCCCGCATGCTCGATCCAAAGATTGCCGAGCGGCTGATAGGGCTCCGTATTGACGCCAAGCATTTTTTGATTGATAAGCTTCTCTGCCTCGGCATAGCGGCCGTCCGCTACGGATGCCCGCGCCGCCTTCAAATAGCGGAGCGCCTCGTAATTGTTCGTATCCCGCGGAAAACCCGCCCACAGCGTATCCTCGTTTAATTGAATCCGCTCGCGGCGGTTGTCCCCGAATACCATGCCGCCAAGCCGTCCGTTCCCGATCGGCAGCGCTTCCTCCCACTTCCGCGCCGGCTGCCCGTACCACAATTTCCATGCATGCTCCTGCTTGTCGTTTCCTTTCATTGTACCTGCTCCTCCCTTTCTATGTTCCTGGCGTACGCCGATCCGCGGCCTCAAAAAGAAAAGCGGACAAGCTTCCCTGTCCGCTCCGCTATTATTTAATTCCTTTTTTCTCTAGATCGGCCAAATGGCGCTCATACATAACCTTCTCTACTTTATCGGCGCCTACCTTTTCCATATCCTTCACGAAATCGTTATAGATATCGTCGAATTCCTTATCGGATCCCGCAAGCACGAGCGTCGGGATCGTTTTGTTCCACAGGTTTTTGATTTTGGCGTTAATGACGCCCTCCGGCGTGGAACCCTCCGGTTCGATATTTTCCAGGCCAAGCGAGAAGCTGTCGAAATTGTACTTCTTCAAAAGATCCTTCGCTGCCGCCTGCTCGGGCTGCTTCTCGTCGAAATCACGTTTTTCTGCAGCATCCCACAGCTTGCCGGAGCGCCACATCAGCGTTGAAGCCGTAAAGCCGTATTGGCTGTACCATGCATTGTTGTCGCTCAGCTCAAGCGCCTTCACATCATCCTTTGCTTTCGGCAGGCCGTCAACCATATCGTAGGTTTCGCCTTCTTTGCCGTAACGGAAGTCCAGCTGTCCCTCATCGGACCATGCATATTCCAGGAATTTAATAATGCGCTCCGGATTTTTCGCTTTTTTCGTAATGAAGAAGCCCTGCCAGCCCATCAAGCGGCTCGCCGGATAACGCGGCTCTTGTCCGCCGACCTTCAAGCCGTCGAGAACGACATACGTTTTATCCTCGCCTAACGTGCTTTTGATTTTCGGGTTGTACTGCGTGTACATGCCGTTCATAAAAGCAGAGGTTACGATAAAGTTGGCGCCATAAATTTTCTCGTCATACTGCTCCTGCTTCGCGATCAGCTGCTGCGGATCGAACAAACCGTTTTTGGCCAGCTTGTTCACGTAACGGAATGCCTCGATATATTTAGTATCGCGCATCGGATACAGCACGCGCTGCGTGTCATCCTTAATCCGGTTTTCCATATTCATCGGGGAGAACGAATCAATCAAATAATCCATCGACAAGCTGCCTTGGAAGCCCCACATCGATACATCGAAGGATTCCATGCCCACGGGGCTAAGCTCTGGATATTTGGCTTTGGCCTGCTCCAAGAACTCGAACAGCTGCTGCTCCGTCTCGATTTTCGGTTCGCCCAGCGCTTTATATATATCCTTGCGTACGAACCAAGGGCGGATGCCCGTAATCGGCACGCCGTTCGTTAGGCGCTCTTCCGTCTCGTAGTTGTTCGGTAAATACCACAGTTTTCCGTTAACGGAATGGTACTTAATAATTTCCGGATCGATCGAATCCCAAAGCTTCGGCGCATATTGGTCGATCAGCTCATCCAGGGAATAAAGCATGCCGTTGTTGATCAGCTTCGTCACCTGCGGATGGTTCCAGTCCAGCATGAGCGTATCAGGCAAATCATTGGAAGCGATCAACGTATTTAAGAAGTCGTTATCATTGCCGGTAGCGAGGAAGCGGTCAATGGTTACGCCTGTTTTCTCCGTAATCTGCTTCATATTGAATTGGTCTTTCCACAAATAGTTAGATGCCCATGTCCCGTAAAAATATTGGCGGAACGTAAACGGCGAGGTGTCCTGCTTCCATGCCGGCTCATTCGGATCGCCGGATGTCTGCGCGGCGTTGCCCTCATTGTTTGTCTCTGTTTTGGCGTCGCCCGCATTTGCCGCCTGCCCGTTATTATTACCGCTGCTGCAGCCCGTAATGGCTAAGGCAATCACGAGAATGAATGCCAATGCGGCCGTAAGCGACTTCCGTTTTATTTTGTACATGATGAATGAATCCTCCCTTTTTGAACTGCTTCTATTTGCTTCTATTTGCTTCTATATATCGGGCAGTTTGCCCGCGGAAGCCGTGATTTAGCCTTTAACCGAGCCGATCATAATGCCTTTAACGAAATACTTCTGCAGGAACGGGTAAGAGAACACGATAGGCAGCGTCGTTATCACCATCGTCGCCAGCTTGACGGATTCCGCGGTTACCGCCTTCATCCCCAGGTTGCTCGCCATCAAGCTTACGTTGCTGTTCGAGCTGATGATTTGCATCAGGATCTGCTGAAGCGTCCGCAGGCTCTCGCCGCCGTAGAGCATCGCGTCAAACCATGAGTTCCAGTGGAATACCGCATTGTAGAGCGCAATCGTAGCAAGCACGGGCTTCGAAACCGGCAGCACGAGCCGCCAGAAAATCATGAGCTCATGGGCGCCGTCCACCTTAGCCGACTCCTCCATTTCCTTCGGAATGCCGCGGAAGAAGGTAATCATAATCAATGCATTGAATACGCTGAATAAGTTCGGCAAAATGTAGGCCATAAAGCTGCCCTTCAAATGCAGGTACTGCGCAATCAGCAGATATTGCGGGATAAGCCCGCCGCTGAAATACATCGTGATGATGGCCAAAATAAGAAACAGCTTGCGTCCAAGCAGCTCTGGCTTGGATACCCCATACGAGAAGGCTGCCGTGAACAGCACTGCCGTTGCCGTACCGACAACCGTACGGAGCACGGTTACCACAAAAGCGTTGATCAGGCTCTCGTCCTGCAGCACCATTTTATAATTTTCGAAGGAAAGGACCCGCGGCCAAAAAGTGATGCCGCCCCGCGCCGCATCGGCGGGATCGTTAAATGACGTAATCAATATGTTATAGAACGGATACAAGGTCACGAAGGCAAGCAGCAGAAGCAGCAGGACATTCGCCGCGTCAAACAGCTTCTCCCCCGTTGTCCGGTGTACAGCATTCATATCTAACCCTCCTCATGCGTATTTATCGTGATGATCGCAGCTCTTTGCGCTTAGAAAAGACTTTCGTTTGTCATTTTGCGTGATGAGTAGTTCGCGCCCAGCATAAGCACGAATGCAACGACGGACTGGAACAGCCCGACTGCCGTACCGTAAGAGAACCGGCCTAGCACTAGCCCCATCTCGTAGGAATAAATAGAAAGCACGTTAGCCTGATCCTGCGTCATCGAGTTTTTCATCAGGAACAGCTGATCAAAGTTGGCATTGACCAAGCCGCCTACGTTGAGGATAAGCAGAATGACCACCGTCGGCTTAATGGCCGGCAGGGTGACATGCCATATTTTCCGAAAGCGTCCCGCCCCATCCACCGTCGCAGCCTCGTAAAGCTGCGGGTCAATGCTTGCAATCGCCGCCAAAAATATGATGGAGTTCCAGCCGATGTTTTTCCACACTTCCGAGATGACAACGAGCGTGGTAAAGGTTTTTGGATCGCCCATCAGCAGCTGGTCCTGCGTGATGAGTCCAAGCCACTGCAGAAGCCCGCTTAGCGCGCCCGTTCTTGGATCAAGCAGCGTGTACATGAAGCCGACGACAAATACCCATGAAATAAAATAAGGCAGGTACGACAGCGATTGAACAACCTTCTTAAGGCGCTGCGCTCTTAGCTCATTGAGCATAATCGCTAGCAGGATCGGTGCCGGAAAGCCGAACAGCAGCTTCAGAAAGCTGATTTTAAACGTATTCACAACCGAATCCAGGAAGCTTGGATCGATAAACAGCTCTTTGAAATTAGCCAGCCCCACCCAAGGGCTGAACGTAAAGCCCTGTACCGGGTTGTACTCCTCGAATGCAATAATAATGCCGTACATCGGCACATAATGGAATATAATCAGCCAAATGACAGCCGGCAGCGTTAGTATCATTAGATAGCGCTGTGCCCATAAGCGCTTGCCGAAGCTGCCGCGTTTGATTCCACTGCCAACACTAGGCCTTGCGGCCACGCTCAAGTCTTCCATCTGTTCACCCCTTCTCTTGATGTTTTCCCTAATCCTATTGTAGAAGATGGGAATGGGGCGAGATATATCAAAAAATGTGGTTTGTTTCAAATATCAACGCATTATTTAAACGCTTTCATTCTCTTCTTGTAAATAAAGACGGCTGCCTCAGTGACAAGGCAGCCGTCCGACCGTTCCGTTATCGTTATTTTCGATGCAGCATTTCCTGGTATTCGCCCGGCGAGATCCCGAAGGCGTTCTTAAAAACAGTACAGAAATAAGAGGTGCTCGGTATGCCGACTTCCTTGGCCACCCTCGCCACCTTATATTGCGGGGAAGCCAGCAGCTCCTTGGCTTTGTCCATCCTAATCTGTGCGAGCTGGTCATGAAAGGAGCGCCCGGTCGTCTTCTTATAGAGGGAGCCTAAATAGTTAGGAGACAGAAATACTTCCTCCGCAATCGATTTCAAGCTTATATCCGGCGACATAAACTTCTGTTCGATCAGCTTGTTCACCTGGCGGACGACATACTCCTCCTTGCCGTCACGCTTCTCGCGAAGAGCCCTAATCGTATCCTTGATAAATTGAAGGCTGTACGCTTTGATAGCGGCCAGCGTCGGCAGCATGTACAGCTGCTCGCCGGGATCAGCTCCTCCGTTTTCTTCGGTTTGGCGCGATCCCGCGACAACAGACAGCTCGAACAGCAGACCGCTGACATAGTGCCGGATATAATCGCCGTCAGCCCCTTTGCGGAGCATCACATCACGGAACATCTCCTCCGCGCTCGCAAGCGCCTGTGCTTCATCCAGCGCATGAACGCTGTGCACGATCGCTTTTACCTGCTGGCTGCCCTTGTGCAAAAAATCCGCTACCTCGTTCAGAAACCCCGACCGCTCCCGTTCTGTCTGCTCCAGGCTGATCACGCCGTTCTCGTCCCAAAATGATGCATACGCGAGCATGTTCTCAGCCTGCTTGACGGACTCGGCGATTCGCAGCAGACTACCAACCGGCCCGCCTGCTCCCACCTTGAAATCAGCAGGCCACAGCAAGCCGCCTTGTCCCGAAATCCGCGCGCCAAGCTGGGCAGCGTATTCCTCGGACTGCTCCTCCGGCTCCGGAATGACGATGATCCATTGTCCGCCTCGTTTATCCGAGTAAGAGACAAGGCTGGGGCCAGGGAAAAAGCTCTTCAGCCGTTCGGCGAAACGGCCCTGCCTTTGATCAGCAACAGCGAACGCCACAAATCTGCCCTGCTCCGATCCGAAGCCCTCCGCTTGGATAAGCTCCCTAATATACTTAGGATCAAGCGTGCCGAACAACAAATCATCCAGCCATTTTTCCTTCATCAGCTGGCGATGCTCCTGTACCTCGGCCCGCAGCTTCTCGCGCTCTTCCTTGGATTGAATGTCCTCTTCGCATTCATCCTTGACCTTGCGCAGCGCCTCCAGCAGCTTTTCCTCGCTAATCGGCTTAAGAATATAATGGCTCGCGCGCAGGTCTATGGCCTTCCGCGCATATTCGAAATCGCCATAGCCCGTCAAAATCATAATCCGTACATGCGGCTTAAGCTCCTTAATCCGGCGGGACATCTCCAGTCCGTCCATGCCGGGCATCCGAATGTCTGTAATGACGATGTCCGGATCAAGCTCAAGCGTTTGCTCGAGGCCTTCAATGCCGTCGCGCGCCGTTCCCGCAATTTCGATTCCTAGGGATGCCCAGTCGAGAAAATCGACCAGCCCCTCCCGCTCCCAACGTTCATCCTCAACAATAAGCAGCTTATACATAGGTCACGCTCTCTCCTTGGCAAAAGTAATCATAACCGACGTTCCGATGCCCGGTGCGCTGTGAATGTGGAAGGCATGCTTGTCGCCGTAATAGGAATTTAGCCGTTCTGTTATGTTTTTCACCGCATAGCCGCTCCCGCTCGTACGTTCAATGTTGCCGATAAGCAGCGCCGCCAGCCGCTCCTTCGACATCCCGACCCCGTCATCGATCACCTTGAAGCAGAGCATGTCATTCGCTTCAAGCGATGCCTTAATCTGCAGCGTGCCGCGATCCCTCTTCGGCTCGATCCCGTGGTTCAGCGCGTTTTCGACGATCGGCTGGAGGATATTTTTGACCACGCAGTATTCATATACGCGTTCGTCGATATCGTAAACGACGTCAAACATTTCTTCGAATCTGAATTTCTGGATCGCAAGATACGCTTTGACCATCTCCAGCTCATCTTTGATCAGAATCTCGCGCCTGCCCTTGTTCAACACCAAACGGTAAAACTGCGCCAATGCACCCGAGAGATGAACGATTTCCGTCGATTTGGCTTTACGCGCCACCCAAGATATCGTAGCGAGCGTGTTATAGAGGAAATGCGGATTGACCTGCGATTCCAGCGCCTTCAGCTCGGCCTCCCGCTCCATCAGCTGGCTTTTGTACACCGTTTCGACCAGCTCATGGATTCTTTCGGTCATATGGTTAAAGCTGATTGCGATCTGCGAGAACTCATCATTCGATTGGACGGGCACCGATACGGTGAGCGAGCCTTCTTTTACCCGTTTCATCGCAAGCACAATCATTTTTAGCCGTGACAGCAAAGCATTTGTGATCACATACACGATAAAACCGAGCACAACGAGCGCAATAAGCAAAATGCCCGTAATCGAAAACGCGGTCTCTTTTACCTTTTCATTCAGACCGCTAACGGGAAAAATGCCGATTAACCGCAGCCCAAGATCATGAAGGGGGACCGAAATGACAACCGATTTGCGGCCATTCACCTTAAGCACCTGGTTAAACGCCGTTTCGAGCGGAATGCTCGCCAGGCCTGCGTCCGTAATTTTCTGCTTAAACAGCGCGCTCTTATTGCTGGAAACGACATTGCTTTCCCGGTCGATCATAAAAATATCCCCGATCTGCCCCGTGCTCTCGGTATTCAGAATATCGAATAAATCGCTTTCCGAAATTTCAATCTCAAGCAAGCCGACGGTATCGAAATAACGGATCGAGTTAATTTTTTGATAAAAGGAAAAGACGTTCTCCGGTTCGCCCCGCTTCGGAATGTTGAGTAGAAATTTTTCGGCGTGAAGCCCGCGCCAGCCTGATATGTTGGCATCGTTTTTAGTTACCTCGCTTACCCACTGCTGGTCCTTGATCCGGCTGATCTGATAAAAGCTGTCGTATACCTCCGGAATCGAAGTATTCGTCATATAGACCCTCAGCGAATGCACATTCGGATTTTGCCGCAGCACGTTTTCCACGTAAGGGCTGATGTTGGACGTATAGTCATCATAAGCAAACGAATTGTTATTGAAATCGCTTCCCAAAAAGGTTTGAAGACGGATATCCGAGGTCAGCAGCTTCGATATATTTTGAATCATATTCATTTTGTTCATGACGCTGTTTCGCGTTTGCAGCAAATTTTGCTCCATGACGATTTGCGCTTGCGAGATGGCCGAGCCCGACAGCTGAAGATATAAATAAATACCGCTTGCGGATAACGACACGGCCAAAATACAAAGAAAAGTCGCGACAAATTTCCACGTCACGCTTAAATTACGAAACAGCTTGGTTATTTTCTGCATGAGGCATAACCTTCTTCTCGTGGTGTAAACGGAGAAAACCGGCTATCAAACGCTGCCGGTTTTCTCGCTTTAATTCCATTCATTAACCAATATCGGCGTAATCATTCCCCAATACCGCTTGAAGCCACTGCTTCGCGATTAACTCATGCCCGGCTGCGGTAGGATGGACGCCATCCCACAGCCAATAAGCGGCATCCGCACGGCTGCAGGCTTCATCGAACGCGGCTTGCAGCGGCACGAAGACGGCACCGAACTGCTCCGACAGCTCACGGACCGTTTGGCGATAGGCCGTAAGCCGCTCGGACCAAGCCGGCCAATCTTGCGAAGGCGCACCCGTATTTAGAATAAAAGGCTCGCATAGCACAAGCTGCGCTTCCGGAAGCACCTGCTTGGTTTCCTCCAAAATATGGCGGTAAGCGCGTTCAAACCGATCCGTAACTCCGCTCGGCTCTCCGCGCATAATCCGCCAAGCATCGTTTACGCCAATGAGAATGCTAATGACATTCGGATTCAAGCTAATCGCATCTTCGTTCCAGCGGGCATACAAATCCGAAGCCCGGTCGCCGCTTATGCCGCGGTTAATAAAGACGGGCTTTTGTTCGGCCCAAACGTACCCAAGCTTCGATCCAATGATATAGGCATAGCTGTGACCCAGGATATGGTTCGGGTCGTCATTTCTTCCTCTTGCTCCGTCCGTGATGGAGTCGCCTTGAAACAAAATAACCCTATTGTCCGTCATGCCGAGTGCTCCTTTTCATTACGCTGAGGTTCGTCTTTTCGATTACATCTATTATAGGCGATAATCCCTCGCTGCGTAATTGCAATAATCAACGATCCTGTCGATAATCAACGAAAGGGCCGTCTCCGCAAAAAAGAGGCCGCATGACGGCTGGCCTCTTCGTGTCTGACATATTTATCTTATTATTTCCTTGCTGAATAAGGTCTAACGCGGATATAACGGGTATTCTACTTGAGTCGGCAGTTGAATGACGATCATGCGCACCTGATCGTCTCCGCTTTCCAATTGCAGCAGCTCTGCCTGATCATCTGCCTCCAGCACCGTAAAATCCTTTTGCTTGAACAGCGCCCTGCTTCCCCCCGCTGCGCCGAAGCTCCATACGCCGTCTCCTCTAATCGCAAGCGCAGCAACGGAATAGCCTTCGGGGATGGTCCATTCATATACGGAATCCGGCTCCAAGGTTAGGTCCCACATTTGCGCCTCCGTTACCAGCTGGATAGGGGAATCCTCACCAAGAATGGTTGTTTTATGCACTTGGCTGCCGCTGGATTGAGGGAAGTCCCCTGCGATATATTCGTTGTATGTCGGTTTTCTTTTCACGGCTACATTAAGATCAGGCTCAAACCAAATTTGAAAGATTTCTGCATCGGGTCCGGTTATTTTCTCGCGATGCGATACGCCGGAGCCGGTCTGCATGACCTGTGCGCCGCCGGGGCCCACGGTGCTTGCCGTACCCAAGGTATCTCCATGCTCAACCAGCCCATTCACCACATAAGTCATAATTTCAAAGCCCTTATGAGGGTGAAGTCCGATGCTGCCGCCTTCCTTGGCATGTGCCCAAGCCCAATAAAATAACGGACCTACCCTTTTCACTGCCCCCTGGTCCTGAGGAAATCCAATCGGCTTCTGCTCGGTAATTTTACCGTCTTCAAATGAACCAACCGCCTGCTGCAACGGCGTATACACTTTTACCTTCATGATTTCTCCCCCTTCTCGCCAAGTGCTTCCGCACCAAGGCCGATTGCTTTTAACAGCATAATTAGCTGTTCTTTATCCGCATTGCTGACAAAGCTTAAATTCCGTGAAATAACCTCTGCATGCTTTGGAAAAATATCATCAAACAAAGTCTGTCCCGCTTCCGTTAAGGTCACGTTTGAGCCTCTGCGGTCGGTAGGGCTTGGCTCCCTTTTCACATAACCTTTCTTCTCAAGCTTGTCTACTACGTAAGTTATACTGCCGCTTGGGATCGAAAATTTCTCGCTTATTTTTTGTATGGGCTGCGGGCCTTTGCTATATAACAGCTCCAAAATCATAAATTGCTCTTGGTTGATGCCGTAGCTCAACATATCCTTGCGGATATTATCTTCGATCGTCTTGGAAGCTTTATGCCATATACGAAACAATCTTAAATCCAGCTGGCTTTGCTCATCGGGCTGATACATACCGTGCGCCTCCTTGCTTATATATCTTAAATTAATGAATTCTATAATTAGGATAGTTTTATCCTAACACTAGGATAAAAAGTTGTCAACATGTCTTCTTCGCAAAAAAACCGAACGCCTTCTCCGATTAGAGAGGCGCTCGGCCTGATTTGCCCTTTATCATCCTAACCTTTTATCGCTTTCCTTACTCCCGGCAAACCATAAGCAGATTATCATCCGGATCCTTAATGACAAACCAATGCTCATGCTGAATATCGGTCACTATATTCACCTGATTAGCAGCCGCAAAATCATAGGACGCTTGCAGATCACTCGTTAGCAGCATAAAAGCCGGCGTCTTTAGATTGGGAGCCCCGCCCGGTTCTTTTCCTCCCCACATCGGCATGGTATCAAGAATAAGTCCGGTGCCCTGCATGGGCAAAGGGCACAGATGTCCGTTCATGATTTCGCAATCATTGGCCAGCCCCAGCAAACGACAATACCAGTCCCGTGACTTCTCTATATCCTTAACCGGAACAAAAATACTTCCTACCTTGTTCATGATCGGACTTTTGACAGCTTCTCTGCTTGTTTGCTCCACAGGTTTCATTTGAACGCCTCCAAACAATGTTTTGACAGCCTTAGGAACGATGACAGGTTTGTACCATCTAATCGCTTGCTTTGTTCTTCGTTTAACGGCTGGAGTTCGTCGTTTCGATTGTTCTCCCAACTTAGCCACACCTCTCTCTTATTGCATACCCATACTCTTGCGAATGACAGGGAGGTAGCAGGTAATTACGGTTGATCGTTCCGACTCCCAGCCCTCGGTCTTCACATATTGACCGAACCATTCCCTGCTCTCATCCAATCTATATCCCCCGCTTTGAGCGACCCATGCATCAAGCTTATCCAGGACACCGGTCATTACACCATAAGCGCTGGTCGTCATGCTGGCATACAGCCCGCCCGGCCGTAAACGGACTTCCGCTGTACCAGCTAATCCGCTGTCTCCCGGAAGCGCTATCGCAAGCTCATACCAAATATGAGCTTCCTCTGAGATGCCATAGCTGTAAGACATAAATAACGCTTGCCGGTGTTCCTCTTGCAGATGCCTGCCAGCCAGCCAAAAGGTAAGCTCCTCGTCAGCCGTTTCCTTCGCATCTCTTCCACTTGAGCGAAAAGCTAGCCATTCCATCGGAGGCAGGCTCTGTATGACAATCGGTTCCTGCTCCTGCTTTCGCATAACCGGTAATAACAGCTTTAGCCTCGTCACCTTGCCGCGATGATGCTGATGCTCTTCCACAAAATGATGCTCTCCCAGCTTAAAGCTGCTTCTTGGCAGCCATTCCTCCAGCATTCGGTTCCACCCCGCTTGAATAACCGATGGATTTGCAGCCGGAACCTTGCTAACCGCGTATAAACCTCCCTCTTCCTCCGTTAAGAATACATCAGGATGTTCCAGCTCTGTTACAGCGGTAAATGACGTGTAGATTTGATAGGCATACGGGAGCGAGCCCGACTCCGGTTCTAGATTGTAGCCAAAAAAGCGCAGCTTTTCCGTTGCGCAGCCCGCCGACTCCAATAGATTGAAAAATAAACGAAAGGCCTCTTCCTCCAGCCCCTCGCTTACCGGAGCCCGATGCCGATAGGCAAGCACCTGTACAGTCTCTGTCTTAATGACTTTAATATCTGAGTATAGAAGCGATAATTCCCGGTCTTCTGGATAACTATGCTTCTCCAATAAATAAACCGGCTCAAAGCTATAATAAAAATCGGCCTTTCGGTACATGCCTGGCGTTAATCCTGTTATCCGTTTGAATACAGTTGCAAACGTTCGATAAGAATCAAATCCGCAATCCAGTGCAATGTCCAATATCGGTCTTTCTGAGTGCCGAAGATAGACAGCCGCTTGATTGACACGCCTTTTGCGAATGTAATCCATGAGTGAATGCCCCGTCAACGCGTAAAACAGGCGGTACAAATTCGGTACTGACATATAGGCTGAATCCGCAATCTGCTCCGGCTCCAAAAGGTCAGAGAGATTTTCCTCTATATAATGAATGGCATTCTGCAGATGTTTATTCGCGTCCATATTCACCCTCTATCCGTTTGGGATTCTCTTCCTGTCATTATATTATCAAATGGCCTGACGGAAAACATGCCGTTTTATATCAAAAAAACCGAGATTCACCTTAGCGGTAATCTCGGTCTTTAAGCTTATTGAATCGGATTCTGCCGCCTAGGGGCATCCCTAGTTATAGACATCCTCCCGTTTATGAAAGCCGTCTGCGATGACCGTCGTATCAATATTCGATTGATCCACAAATATCGGATCGAGCAGAACGGAAGGAATCTCGCCTTTTCCGTTGTTTACGTACTTGTCCGTGGTTACCGCCTCTCCTCTCGCAAGCTTAATAGCAAGCTCGGCAGCCGTTTCCGCGAGGAGACCGATGGGCTTATAGACCGTCATCGTCTGCGTGCCTTGAATAATTCTTCGTATCGCCATCAAATCGGCATCTTGGCCGGTTACAGCGACTTTTCCCTGCAAGTCCTTCGTCATTAATGCATCAATAATCCCGCCAGCTATTCCGTCATTGGCGCTAATAACCCCGTCGACCCGGCTGCCTGCATTCTCAAGAACGCGCTGCATCGTCTCCTGCGCTTTTGCCGGGAGCCATTCATCCGTGAACCGGTCTTCGATTATGTTCAAATCGCCGTTATCAATCAAAGGCTGGAGAACCGAGAAGGATCCTTTTCGAAGCAAATGAGAGTTGTTATCCATTTCGGAACCGCCGATATAAACGATATTCCCTTTAGGAACTTGCTCCTTTATGGCCTCCGCTTGCATTCTTCCTATTTTTTCGTTATCAAATGAGATATAGAGGTCAACGTCCGCGTCTTTAATCAAACGGTCATACGAGAGCACTTTAATGCCGGCAGCGTGAGCCTTCTCGACGACTTCCGTCATTACCTCCGCGTTATTCGGTACCACCACCAGAATATCCACGCCTAGGCTGATCAAATTTTCCGCATGGAAAACTTGTTTTTCCTCATCTCCGCCGGCCGCCTGCACATTAACTTCCGCCCCCATCCGCTCGACAGCCGCAACGAACAGGTCTCGATCCTTCAACCACCGATCCTCAACCAGCGTATCCATCGAAAAGCCAACGACGATTCCTTCCCCATAATCACTCCCCAGCGGGGCATTCTTATCCTGTTCAGCTATTCTGTCGTTGTTATCGTTATGGCCGCATGCCGCGGCCACGAGGGCCAGCACGGTTAAAACGGCCAAAGACCTGCATCGGAAAGCCCATTTCGCCATACGAGAAACTCCCTTGTCAGCCTAATTGTTTAATGCATAGCGTATACAGTTACGTCCTTCGCGTTTAGCTTGATAGAGCCGATTGTCCGCCATAAACAACACTTCTTGAAAATCAGACACGTTGGTTTCGGAAGACGCAATCCCCATGCTTACGGTTACCATAATCTCTTGGTTGTCGTACCAATTGACATGGTTTTCAATGACCCCGCGCAGCTCTTCCGCCATGCGATACGCTTCCTCGGGCTCTGTATTCGGCAGAAGGATGACGAACTCTTCCCCGCCGTATCGCCCTGGAATTCCTTTATTCCCGCACACCAAGCGGGTACATGCTGATACTTGCCGCAGCACCTCGTCACCCGCGGCATGTCCATATTGGTCGTTCACTGATTTAAAATGGTCAATATCGAACAAAATCACGCAGAAACGCATCGACTGCTCCATAGAACAGAGACGCTCCGCCTCGGAAAATATAAAACGGCGATTATAAATGCCGGTTAAACCGTCAACGTTCGCCTGCTTCCGCATATCCTCATGTATACGGGCGTTCATGATCGTAATCGTGGCCTGCGCGGTAAATAGCGAAACATATTGTTTTTCTTTGTCCGTTAAGTGACTGCAATCGAGCAGTAAGAATCCTAGCGTTTTCCTTTGATACACGAAGGGATAGAGCATCCAACCCCGATTCCCAAGATCCTCGTCAGGAAGCAGGGCAGCAAAGGACTTTTGCGCGATCTCATTATCCAGTGCAATGGGGTCGCTTGAGAATATGGAGCTGCAAACGGAGTCAGGAAGCGTTTCCATCTCAACGAAATGCTCCTCATATACGAGCGCCGGGCCATTCTTCATTACTTTAAGCCTCAAGTGTTCTTCATCATCCCTCATCCACAGGCTCCCGCGAACGATTGGCGCGAACTCATTCAGGAGCGGAAATATACGGTACAATACTTCTTCCAGCTCCAGGGAGGAAGACAATTGCGTGATGGAATGCGTAAGGTGATCGGCTATTCTCCGCTGTTCCGACTCCGCTTCGAGCCTCGTATGCAAATAAACGGACTCTTCCGCTTCTTTCATCAAGAGCTGAACCTGGTCCATCATCTGATTCAAGCTGCGGCTAACCTGTCCAATCTCATCATTCGACATGACCGGCGCTCTAACGGATAAGTCTCCTGATCGGCTTTTATCCATCACCGAGCTAAGCGTATGCAGCGGGCCTCCTACATTTCGAATAACAAAAATGCCGAGGATACCCGTAAGCATAAGGGCAAACACCATCATGCCCATAGTATAAATCCAGATTGCCCCTGTCTCTTTCGTCACCTCGGTAACGGGCTCCATACCTATCAGAATCCACCCGGTTACCGGAGATTTGTGGTAAACGAACATCATTTCCTTGCCGTCCACAAAAACGCCCCGGGCCGACCCGCTTGAATCGCCGTTCGTCAATTGCAGCTGATTCGCTGCAATTGTCATGCCGATCTGGCTGGAGTCTGCCGCGATCATAATTTTTCCTGTCTTGTCTACGACAAGCAAATTACCGCTGAATCGTACGTTTACTAGTTTATCGACAAACGTATGCGTATTAATCTCCATAATCAGAACGCCGAGGGGGAGAACCGTTCCCTGCCTATTCACAGTTCTGGCCACGGCAAAGGCTGGGTCATTCAAAATCTTTCCCGCGATGTAACCCTTCTTCGTGGTTTCCAGCCATGTTGCTTTTCCGTTTTCCCGCAGAACGGGCTGCAGCCAAACCTGTTTTTGCGCCTCATCAATCTTCATCAAATCGAGACGCATTAACGGATCATTCACTGAATAACCCAGAAACTTGGTTTTCAGCATATTGGATAATCGGTCGCTTTGATACTGGCTTTGCCAGGATTCACCCGCAAGCACGTCGCGGAGTTCCGAGTCGGATGCAATCTGCGATGTAACCATTCGATAGTTGTCCAGCATCAGATCAATCCGTTTGCCGGTCTCCATCACCGTTTCCTGACTGCTTTCCATTAATTTATCAATAACGACTGCCCGCGAATAATTGTAGGACAAAATACCGAACAGCAATATAACAAAGGTTACGCTGCCCATATAATAGATGAATATTTTCCTGCTTACCGAGCTCCTGGATCTAACAATCAGCCGAAATACAAGCAATAAATCCTTGAGTACGTTTCCCGCAGCAAGATAGAAACGGTTAGCTCTAATGTTGAGACACCTCTTTTATGTTATAAGATCCGTTTCTAATACGATTCGACAAATTAAGATATGGTCTATCATATCGCGGCATTTGACAAAATACAATTCACTTTAGCTTTCTTCTCCATGCCACAGCTTACGGAAAGAATCATTTCCCTCAAGCAACTCCTCCGCCGTCCCTTCGGCCTCGATTCGTCCATCTCTCATTACCACAATATGATCAGCCTTCGCCAGCGCCGTCTTGCGGTGCGAGACTACGAGGCATGTGGCATCGCCCCGCTCGCGGAAGAGACGCGACCAAAGCTTCTGCTCGGTCTCGACATCCAGCGCGCTGGAGAGATCATCGAATACATAGAGCCCGCTGTCCCGGACCAGCATGCGCGCCGCGGCCGTCCGCTGCGCCTGGCCCCCGGACAGCTTTACGCCGCGCGGGCCGATGACCGTGTCCAGACCGTTTTGCAAATGTCCGAGATCCTCCTCGAGTACCGCGGTGTGCAGCGCCCTTGCCAGCTGGCCGTCCTGGTCCGAATGGCCGAGCAATATATTCTCGCGCAGCGTATCGCTGTAAAGCCTAGGCACCTGGGCTGTATACGCGCTCCGCGGAGGAATAAAGAACGAACCGGGATCCTGTACCTCTCGGCCGTTCCATCGCACCGTGCCGCCTGTCCGAGGCAAAAGACCAAGCAGCGTCCGCACAAGCGTCGTTTTTCCCGAACCGATGGGACCGGTTATGACCGTAAAGGAGCCGCGCGTAAGCTTAAGATTAACGTCAGCGATACCTCTTCCGGTTTCGGGATACGTATAGGTCAGACCGCTTGCCTCCAACTGCTGCAGCTTATCTCCCGCAGACGATGCAGCTGCCGCTGGTTTATCCACGGCATCCCCCTTTAATTGCAAACCGTTTGCGGCCGTGAGCACTTGAGCCGGCGCCCCTTGCAGGATACCGGTCAGACGGAGAAGAGCCACCGTCATCTGTTTAAAGTAGGTCAGAAACTTGCCGAAGTTAGAAATAAACTGCGTCACGAAGGTAAGGTAATAGACGAATAAAGAAAAGTCCCCTACCGTAAATTCGCCTCCGCGCATCTTTTGCCCGGCAAGCAGCAGAATGAGTCCCGTACCCAGATTGACCGAATTGGAAAATATCGAATCCAGCACCTCGGTCATCAATTTATCCTTCAGCATCGTTTTTCGGCGATTATCGTTCAGCGCTCTAAACCTCGACATGACGCGCTTCTCCGCGCCAGCGACTTGAATGGCCTGAACGCTGCCGAACATTTCGCTGATGGCCCCGGTAACCTTGGCGGTAGAATCACGGCTCTCCGAGCGGTACTTTTGCAGCCGGGTCGTAGCCAGCTGCGCGGCAATCACCACGATGACGAGCGGCAAAAACACCAGCGTCGTCATTTGCGCGTCTATTCGGATGAGGATAAAGCAAGACACGACCGCAAAGCAGGTCATGCCGAACACATCGACGGACCAGCTGACCGCTTCCTCCGACTGGTCGACATCATCGCGAAAATGGCTGATCGCCTCGCCCGGCGAGCACGGAATCGCCCTTGCCCCGGGCTCCTTTAAAATATGCTCCAGTAAATTCCGGCGCAGCAGCATGCCCATGCGGAATCGAAAGTTAACATCCGTGATAAAACCGATCAGCACCGTCGCGCTGCGGGCAAGCGCGGCTCCAAGCAAAAGTGCGATTAAGCCCCACGTCCCATAGCCGGCAGCGGAATCGATCGTCAAGGAATCAAAAAATGCCTTCGTAATGAGCCCCGGAAAAATCGGCATCAGGTAAATAACCGTCCAGACGATTGCATTGGTCAAATACCAGCCTGGCCGGTAGCATATTAAACGCCACATATACGTAAATGTACTCATACGAGCACCTCCTCGAGCCCTGCCGCCAGCATTTTGCTGAACCTGGACGCTGGATCAGCGGCAAGCTTAAGCCGAGGCCCGCTTTCCACGATGCGTCCTTGCTCCAAAATCACAATCTGATCCGCGCGCTGCACCGTAGTCAGGCGATGCGCGATGATGATGCAGGAGCGGTTGCTCAGCAGCTTGCCGATCGCCTGTTCCATCCGGAATTCCGTCAACGGATCAAGCCGCGACGAAGCTTCGTCAAGGATGACAAGTCCGGGGTTCGTGAGAAAAACCCGTGCAAAAGCCAGCAGCTGCGCCTCGCCTGCCGACAAGCTGCCGCCGCCCGAAGCGAGCGAGGTGTCCAGCCCGTCCGGCAGCGAGTCATACCAGCTCCGCAGTCCAAGCTCGCGCAGAACCAGAATGATCTCATGGTCCGGTATGCTATCGTCATAGAAGGTCAAGTTATCCCTTACGCTGCCCTGCAAAATTTCAATATTTTGCGTCACAAGCGCCACCCTGGATCGCAGCTCAATGAGCTTGCACTGCCTTATATCCGTCCCGCTCAGCTTTATGCTGCCCTGCTGCGGGTCATAGAAGCGCAGCAGGAGACGCGCCAGCGTCGTCTTCCCGCTCCCCGTCCGTCCAAGCAGGCCAAGCACTTCGCCCGGCTTGACATGCAGCTGCAGCTCCTCAAGCGTCGGATAATCATCATACCCGAAAGTAACCGTATTCAAATCCACGGCAAGCGGGCCTTTCGGCAGCTTCGCTCCAGGCCCGTCCTCGATTCGCGGCGATGTAGCAAGCAGCTCGCGAATCCGGAGCAGGCTGGCATCCGCCTTTTGCAAATCCTCGATTTGCGTCCTGATTTTTTCGATTGGCTTCGCCAGCAGCTCCGTGTAATAAAAAATCAAATAAACGGTCCCGATCGAGATGCTGCCTGCCTTCCATAGGTAGGCGCTAATCGCAAAAGCCATCGCATTGCCCAGCGCGAACACGATGATCGTCGTTATCCACATGGAGGAAAAGCCGAGAAACGCCCTTCTCCGCAGCGGCAGCATCCGGCGCAGCAGCGAATAGAAGCGGTTCATGACAAAGCCGGTCGCGCCGTTTGCCCGCGTATCCTCCGTCCCCTCGAGATGCTCGCCGATAAAGCCGTAAAATTCGGCATTGATTTGCCGCCACTTGGCCCATACGGGCACGGCGAATTTGCGAATCCATTGAATGACAAACATAGCGAATGCCACAAATAGAAGCATGCCTGCGCCGATCAACACATTTTCCCGGAATAATAAAACGATAATGCCCAGCATAAGAAGAAGATTCCCAGCTAAATGAATGATAAAGCTGGAGAAAAAATTGGCGAGCGCATTCACATCCCCATCGACGCGCTCAATAATGGACCCGGACGTATTCGATTTATGAAACGACATGTCCAGTCTCAGGCAGTGCTCGGCTAGATCGCCGCGCAGCTCGTTTGTCGCGCGCCAAGCGAGATTTTCGCTCACATAGGTCGCTGCGACGGATACGAGCTGCTGGACAAGCGAGAAGACGATAAACAACGCGGCTGCATAATACAACGGCTGCATGGCATTATCCGATTGCGCGGTATCGATAAAATAGCGGATAATTTGAGGATTAACCAGCTGCAGCAAAATGGAGACAAATAAAAGCAGCGCGAGCCCGGTTACCGTTTTTTTCCGAGGAAGCAGATACCGGCTCAGCATCATTTGATAGTGGCTTAATGAATTGATCTTCTTGGTCTTGCCCATGTTGTTCCCCTTCCTGCTCTTTATGGCTTATGGATCCAGCTGGCTCAAGCATTGCTGAATGCGAATAATCGTCTCATACCCGTTTATACTGTTCCAAATCATGGCCAAACTCGGCTTTGATGCGGCTTTGCGGCTTCCTTAAATAGGTTTTGACGTTGAACATACGTCCTCCTTGATGATCTGGATAAAAATAGGATACACTCTCCGCGGCGGCCTGTCCAAGCTTTCATGAAAAGGTTGACATGAATATGAAGGATATGGTAAATTTTTAATTGAACAATGTTCAAAAAAAGGAGGATTTGATCCCATGACACCACGTAAGGCTGTAGATCAGGAGCTTAGCAAGGAACGAATACTGGAGACTGCAAGAGAGCAATTCTCGCAGCTCGGCTACCGCGACGTTTCCATGCGCGGCATCGCAAAGTCGCTTGGCTATTCGCCGGGATCGCTCTACTACCATTTCCGCGAGAAAGCGGATTTGTTCAGCGCGATGGCAGCGGAGGATTTTGCACGGCTCAATGCGCTGCTTGACGAGACTGTCAGCCAATCGCCCCTTGCCGGCCAAGAGCAGCTGGAGATGGTCTTTATCGCCTTTATCCGGTTTGGGCTTGAGAATAAACGATCATTCGAGCTGATGTTTCTCATACAGCTGCCCGAGTTGGACTGCTACACCATGAAGCCGAAGACAGAAAGCTATGAGAAATTCGCTAAGGCTGTACAGGAGTCCCTGCGCATAATCAATCCGGAGCATGCCGAGAACAGCAGTATGATCTGGATCCTATTCCTCTCTCTACACGGCTTTGTCAGTTTTTTCATTTCCAGCACGCAGTCCTTTGAGGACGTCTCTAAGCTGGCCTATCTGCATGTGCAGCTGCTGCTGCGCGGCCTGCATTAATTTTTTTTGCATTTTTATTGAACACCAATCAATTAAATCCTAAAAAAGAGAGTGTGATAGCCATTATGGGAAAAAAGATCAATCGTGCGCTCGTGTTTTTCTTGGCTTTTGCGGTAGCGGGTTATGCTGTTGTGCAGTACAGCCTTTTTAAAGCCAGCGATGCCGGACTCGTGGCCGCAAAGCTTCTAGAGTCTGACTTCAAGCTTACGCCTTGGGTCTATGTGCTTTACATCCATATCGTGACGGCTGTGCTGGCGCTCGTCATCGGTCCCTTTCAAATTTTTCAAAAGCCGTCCAAACCTAGAGGGCGCCTGCATAAAAGGCTGGGGTATGTCTATGTCCTCTCGATAGCCGTGAGCGGCGTTGTCGGCATCTATTTATCCTTTTTTGCAACGGGCGGCTGGATCTCGGGGCTTGGCTTCTTTACGTTGGATGTTCTATGGGTAGCAACGACATGGATCGGCTTGCGCAAAATTATGGCCAAGGACGCCAAAGCCCATCGCGAATGGATGCTCCGCAGCTATGCGCTTACGTTTGCAGGCGTTACCCTTCGCATTTGGCTTGCGCCGCTGGTCATGCTGTTCGGGGATTTCGTGGAAGGTTACCATGTCGTGGCTTGGCTTTGCTGGGTTCCCAATCTGATTGTTATTGAAGCTATCATTCGCAGGAAAACCTCCAACAGGCTTCTGCCAGCCGATGACAGCCAATCGCGGCCGAATCTATGATAAACTAGTAGAAAACGATTCAGGTCGCAAGGAGATAGATGATGATTAAGCTGGTATCCTGGAATGTAAATGGTTTAAGGGCATGCGTAACGAAGGGTTTTTATGATTATTTCAAAGAAACGGACGCCGATATTTTCTGCCTGCAGGAGACGAAGCTGCAAGAAGGCCAGATCAGCATGGAGCTTGGCGAGGAATACGCGCAATATTGGAATTACGCGGTGAAGAAGGGCTACTCAGGCACGGCTGTTTTCACAAGAATAAAGCCCCTCTCCGTCCACTACGGCATCGAGGAAAACTCGGAGCCCGAGGGCCGCGTCATTACGCTTGAATTCGAGGGCTTCTATTTGGTTAACGTATACACGCCTAACGCCAAACGCGATTTGTCGCGGCTCGATTACCGGTTGGAATGGGAAAACCGGTTCCGCGGCTACCTGCAGGCGCTTGATGCCGTGAAGCCCGTGATCGTTTGCGGCGATCTGAATGTCGCGCATCAGGAAATCGATTTAAAGCATCCGAAGCCTAATCTCGGCAACTCGGGCTTCACGATGGAGGAGCGCGGCAAGATGACGGAGCTTCTGGACGGCGGCTTCCTCGATACGTTCCGGCATTTCTATCCTGATCGTTCCGAAGTATACAGCTGGTGGTCCTTCATGCCGAAGGTGCGCGAGAGGAATGTGGGCTGGCGGATAGACTACTTCCTGGCTTCGGCAAGACTCGGCCCGCAGCTGATCGACGCGCAGATCGATTGTCACATCCTCGGGAGCGACCATTGCCCGGTTCTGCTCACAATGGAAGATCTCTAAGTCTTGCTTTTGTAGAAATAAAATAAAGGATTAGACTCGCCCCAACTATAAAAACAGCGGCAGCCGCAGACGAGAAAAAAAGTCCTAGATTGCCGCTGTTTTATTGGGCTGACGTTAACCCATATCTCCTCATTGGATAACGCCTGTACTTGTAATATGAACTTGAATACTTGGCTTCAACTGTACATCCTTGTACTTGTTTTTCCAGTTGATGTTATTCCATAGGTTCGAATGGTTAACTCTCAGTTTTCTTCCGATTCCGAGAGCATCGCAATTCGCTTTCTGCAATTTGCTTGCAACTTCTGCTGCCTGTTTGTTCAGAATTGCGGCTATTTCCTGATTTAACTGCTCGCGATCGATTTTCCGGCCCATATTGGATGGGTAGCTGCTAATCGCACCATAAAGGTCAACTTTTAATGAACATACAATTTCTTGCGTGTTTTTACTTACAGACACTTTAAATGACCTCTTTACTTTCCGAGTTTCAAAGGTAATCATATTAGCTGTCTGTTCTTTAGGCTCGCTCTCTTCAGAGCTCTGTTTTAGCGGTATATCCATGAATGCATGTTTGTTCAGCTTATCCATTAAAAGCAATAATATGGTACTTTCGTCACGGGACAATGACGCTCCGGTAAATTTGGTTCCATTAAATAATGCGATGCTATCCACGGCTAAAGCTTTATTTCCCATTTTATGTATCATGGGCAGAACCGCATCAACACCCGGGTCAGTAATTTGACTCCATAAGGTGAACAGATTTTGCTTCGGAACAATCGTCTTCCCTACTGATCCATCAACCATTTGTTTAATACTATAAGCGGCAGGACTATTTTCTGTAGTTTCAAAAGATAAAACTTCTGAAGCTAGTCCCTTGCTTATTAGAACATTCGATGCCAGATAACCTTTAGGATACCGGTAAAAAAACTCCAACGGGGACATAATGCCACGCTTTGCTAAATCTTCCCCGATGATTAAAACATGAGTCTTGCTTGCTTCTATGGTGCCTGGAAGCATACTGTCAACAATAGAACCAACATTAAAAACGGAACCCCCCGTTGCTTGAAACTCTTCCGTCTTCACTTCGAATTGTCCGCTGCCTTTGCTCTTCAGGATGACCGCACTAACAGTCCCAACCAATTGGCCGTCTTTGGCAGCATCAAAGCTAATCCCGTTTATCATTTTTTTCTTGATTAACAATTGAAGGTCCCAACACCCCGTTAGGGTCATTGAAAATAATCCTATACAGATCGCAAGAAAACATTTTTTTCTCAAGCTGACCCAACCTTTTTATTATTTTTTAGAAAAAAGGACACCAGCCACAACAAAATGGGCAAGGGTGCAATCATAATAAGGTATCCATATTGTAACCATTTATAGAAAAAATCAATATTTTCCAAAGCCGATAAATACCACCCTATGAGGTATACCAGCAAGCCGCTGATCCACACAAGCCTTCGATATGAACTTTGATTTGTTGTTAGACTTTTTCCGGCTAGGCATAGATAAGAAACGATGGTGGCGGTCATTGGAACAATCCAAATGGATAAAAAGATTAGATCCAGGCGGTCAAACAGCTGATACGATAACCCTTTAAAGATATACAAAACCGGTTCATTCACTTGTTCTAATGCTTTAGGACTAAATCCAATCAGGCAAATGAAAACAAAATAAGCATAAAATAAGGTGACAAAACAATTAGCTAAAGAGACAACACGAAGCATACCTTTGCGGTTGCCTTGAACTTGTGCAAAGAAATATAAGATCACTTCAAAACCGAGCATTGAAAAAAAAGTTTTTTCACTTCCCATTAAAATTTGCACAAAACCTGATTCGCCTATCGGCAAAATATTAGAAACTTGCACCTCATTATTAAAGTTTAAAAAACTGATCAAGATCAACAAACCGAACAGTACAGAAGTTAATACAAAAAATCTTGCAATGACACGCAAATTTTCAAGAGCCAGATATAAGCCAGTACCTATGATGAGCAGGAGCAGAACCCAACCGGGTGTCATTGAGAGCATCCAAGTTTGAACCAACTGGACATAGAGCGTACTCGCATAACCCGCTATGAGAATAAAAAAAACATAATAAATGAGGTTTAGAGTCTTGCCTGTATAAGCTCCAAAAACTCGTACCGTTATTTCACTTAAGGTGAGGTCGGGAAATTTTTTAAGCAGCTGCCAATATACGATAAGCAATAGCTGAATGGCCGCCCCAGCCACAAGAACCGAGATCCATGCGTCACCCTTAGCCGAACTTTGTATTTGCGAAGGCAAGGATAAGAGGCCTATTCCAATTTGTGTTTTGATGATCAAGAAAAACAATTGGGATCTGTTTATCGTAGTATTCAAGTTCGTTTCCACCTCCCGAAAAATAACTGTTTTAAGGGACTGTTTTTACCGTTTTGCGAGTCCTTATCGACCGTCCATATCGGAAGCCTTAGGAAAATATCTTTAAAATTTTGCTTCCCGTGAAAAGGACCAAATGGTGTGAAATAAGGTATTCCCAAAGTCTCTATCTTGCATAGGTGAATGAAGATGACCATCATCATGATCGAAATTCCGAAAAAGCCAAACAATGCTGCGGCCAGCATGGTTGGAAAGCCTAAAACTCTTAAGCTGGTTCCAAACTCGTTTAATGGGGTTGCGAAGGAAGCAATCGCCGTCAATCCGATGACGACAATCATCGTATGAGAAACCAGTTGGGCTTCCACTACGGCCGTGCCTATGACTAACCCCCCGACAATACCAATCGTTTGGGCTATAGGTGAAGGTAATCGGATCGCTGCCTCTTTCAGCAATTCAAGGATGGTTTGCATAAGGAGTGCCTCCAAGATCGGCGGCAACGGAACGTAGGTTAAGGAAACCTTAACGGAATATAGAATTCCGATAGGAAGCACCTCGGAATGGTACGACACGATCGCAATATAGATTGCTGGTAAACAAGCGGCCAAAATAAAACTAATTAAACGAATGAACCGGTAAAATGAACCGATTAGCCATCGGCTGTTATAATCATCCGGGGATTGGTAAAACGAAAAAAAAGTAATAGGCAGAACCAAAACACTTGGGCTGCCGTCAACGACTACTGTGATTTTCCCCTCTATTAGGTAAGCAGCTGCCCGATCAGGCCTTTCGGTCTGTATCGTTTGCGGAAAAGGAGAAAATGGATGTTCTTCGATCATCTCATCAATGTTGCCAGCGGAATACAAATAGTCGAGATCGATTGCTGATATCCTTTTCAAACATTCCTCAACGATTTTGGGATCGGCTATGTTATTCATATAGAGGACAGCTACTTTCGTATTCGTGACACTGCCTAAGGTGAAGTACTTCACCTTCAATTTTGGACTTTTGATCCGATTGCGGAGCAAATAAATATTAGTGCTTAAACTTTCGATAAAACCTTCATGAGATCCATTAATAATTTGTTCGGTCCTGGGTTCTTCGATTGACCGGCCCTGCGATTGTGCGATTGGCATCATGACTGCGGCTGAATCATTCCCCATGACCGCAACACAAAATCCATCAAGTAAGTATTTTCCTATCTGAACAACATCGGATGATTTCGCGACTTCGATTGAATTTACAAACCGTTCTATATCTCCAGAGTTTGATTCCAGCAAAGGCTTAATAATACTGGTTTGAATTAACTCCGTGTTAACAAGTGCTTCTAAATATAACAATGCGCACGCTTGGTTGTTAAATACGTGCATTTGAATCTTCAGGTCCTCCGTATGAGATAAATGTTCATGAATTTGCGCGATTTTGAGTTCGACTTCTCCCGGTCTTAACTCAATGGCAAGGGTTCCCGATTCCAATGATTTTAGGTTTCTATTTTTCAAGTATTTCAAGTAATCATCCCCTCTGTTAATAATCACTGCTTATTATTAACAAATATCCCCACAATTATTTTCATAAATAGGAGAGGGAAAATGGCTTCTTCACTATTCGTTTGATCCAAGAATAATGGTTGTCGTTGGATGCCCCCGTTTCCTACCCTTTTCTGAAGAAATGCAAATAGGGTGCGTTAAAAGGCAATAGCCTTTTAACACACCCTATTCATGTGGTCTTAGGTTGGAAGCGTCTCCGTTAAAGCGTCTCTTTCACGCAAAAAGGCCAGTGCCCTTTGCATTTTATCGATATAAGCCGGTTCATGGCCGGAGCACATAAACCGAACGTCCCCGTTCCCTCCGCCGCCTGCGATGCCATAGCGGTTCAGCAAGGCCGACAGCCGCTTCACGGTCCCCACGTTGCCGTCTACGATTTCAATATGGGGCGGCAGCAGCTCCCTCAATATTTCCTTATAGAACGGGTAATGCGTACACCCGAGTACGATGATTCCGTAATCGTTCAAATCATAGCCGGCAAGCTTAGAGAGAAAATATTCATTCATGACCGCTTTATCGAATTGCAGCGATTCGCAGTAGTGCACCAGCTCCGGAAGAGGAAGGGAATCCACAATACCCATGTCATCCACGCGGGAAACGAGCGCATAATATTTGGGCAGCTGCAGCGTTAAAGGCGTTGCGAAGACGAGCACCCTTTTGCCCGTTGCGCGGTTCATTTCCACTGCCGGCTTAACCGCGGGCTCCATCCCGACGATGGGAAGCGAGTAGCGCTCTCTTAGCTCGTTTATCGCGATGCTGGTCGCCGTATTGCAGGCTACGACCAAAGCGTCTATGCCCTCATACATCATCATTCCGACCGTATCGAAAATATAAGCCTTCACGTCCTCCTCGGCCTTCGTACCGTAGGGAACATGCAGCGTGTCCGCCATATAAAGAAAATCCTTGTCAGGAAGCCTGCGAAGCGCCTCCGCCAGTACGGTAAGCCCGCCGATCCCCGAGTCAAAAAAACCAATCCGCATGTCACATCGATTCCTTACGTTTATTGGAATTGAATCATTATTTGTTGCTATATCCATATTAACTCATTGCCACCCGCCATTAAAGCTTATAATTTCTCATAAAATAAAAAAACGCCCCCGTCCAAGCGGACGGGGGCGTTAGAACAGCATCTATGGCGCTCGCTTCGGCAGCAAACGGACATAATCATCCGAAAGCTTCATCAGCTCTAATATATAATCATAGTCCGCCCGGTATTGGCTGAATTCGGCCACGGGTTTTCTCGTCCTAATATCGAGAGCCGTACCATCCTCGAAGCCTTTGCCCGGAACGAATAATATATCATTGTTGAAAAACGAGCCGGTTGGGAGATAGTATCTCATGCCAATGACATTATGCGAGGTATTCAGCAAATCCTGGCCAAAAGCGGTATATCCTTCGTCCTTCAAGGATACGCCGAGCAAATTGGAGACGGTAGGCATAATATCCACCTGGCCGCCTACCTGATCGACAACCTTGCCCTCCGCACCCGGCACATGGACAAACAACGGAATGTTGAAGCGGCTGACTTCCCCGTCATAGTTGATGCCTAGCTGCTCGCTGACCCAGGCAGGGTCATTGTCCTTCGTCTGCAAGCCGGAATGATCGCCGTAAGCAACCAAAACGGTATCTTCCCATAGACCGCTTGCTTTAAGCCCTTTAATAAATTCGCCTAAGGCGTAATCCGTATAATTAAGCGACGTTAAATAATCGCCCAGTTGCGTATCCTGCAGGGAATCCGGCATTGCAATCCGCTGCTGCGCGCTCGGCACCTTGAATGGGTGATGGCTGGATGTGGTCACGAACTGCGCATAAAACGGTTTTTTTTGCTGCTTCAACGCTTGCAGTTTTTCTAGACCAACCCTGTAGAGTTCCTCATCCGAAGCGCCGAAGCTGTTAAAATGATCGTTTTCGAATGATGGCTTATCATAGTATTTCGTAAAACCTAAAGCAGGATACATCCGGTTGCGATCCCAGAATGACACATCATTAATGTGGAAGGTATTCGACTCATAACCATGTCCGCCAAGCAATCTCGGAAGGCTCGGCAAAACCTTATCGCCGTAGCCGGTAGACATCGCGATGACGCCAGTCGGATAAATAGACGTGTTCGACATGAATTCGGCATCCGAAGTGTTTCCCTGCCCGATCTGCTGGAAGAAATTCGAGAAGTAGAAACTTTCCTTGGCCAGCCCGTTAAGCACCGGAGTAACCGGCTTCCCGCCAACCGACAGGTTGATCGCGAAATTTTGGAACGCCTCCATTTGAATGACGATGACGTTTTTGCCTTTGGCAAAGCCGAAGTAATTGGGAGTCCCCGCTTCGACCGCATTCTCCGCTTGATTGAAATAAGACACTTGAAGCGCATCCGCGCTGGCCGCCGTCTCTTCTACGCTTCCGTTTTTGAGCGCGTCTTTCTCCTTTTTCGCATTAATGGCCGCCGCAACCTGATAATCGAGAAAGCCAAGGCTCTCGGCTTGCACGATCTCATTCGGGATGGCGCTGCCCGACCAAATGTATCCGCCCGATATGGCGATGCTCAGGATAAACGCAACGACTGCAATCCTTGGTCTAGCAATCCGTCTGCTCCCATCGCTGCGGATACCTTTAATACGGTTAACAATGAAAATGACCGTAAACACGATCAAATCAACGAAATAAATATAAAAAGAAGCTTGAATGATCGACCCTACGCTCGTGCGTATCTGCAGTACCTGATCGAGTCCATGCAGAGCGGTGTAGGTCGGTACGGTCCCGTAATAGCTGAAATAGACCGTAGAAGCAAATAACAACAGCGATAGCACCGCATTCAGGATATGGAATACGGTTCCTCTCCATTTCGCGGAGGTAACCAGTTCAGTTACCAGCAGCAGGGTCAATATCGACGCCGCATCCGTCAGCAAGCGGTCTGCCTGAATGCCTTGAAAAACAAAATGCCTGAAAAGCAGCATTTTCAGCATCATCATTATAAATATAACGATAAACGGTGATCGGCCGTAACGTTTCGAAATCAGTTCCAAGCCCCTTCACTCCTTAATAATTCATGCATGTGCAATAGAAAATAACCGTCATGGCATGACGGCTAGTCTAAGCATTAATGTTAAGGGAATATGAAGGCAAATGCAACGTCAATAAATTGAAATAGAGGAACCTTTCTCGGCAGCGCCCGGCAGTCGTCCGTCCATTGCTACCACAAATACGGATTCGACGATGACGGGCAGTTGATCCCTTAATGAGCTTGCGCCCAAAACCGAACGGGCATGAAGGCCGTTCTCGCCGAAAACCTCCAACATTAAATCAGAGAACCCGTTCAGCACCTTGTGATGCTCCCCGTAGTTCGGGTCCGCATTCACAAAGCCTTGCACCTTCACCACCTGCTTGACGTTATCCAAATTGCCCAGAGCATTTTTCAATACGGCGAGAACCTCTAACCCTGCCAGTCTTGCAAATTGATACCCTTCCTCCGTCGAAAAATCCCGGCCAAGCTTTCCTCTTACCGCACCTGCCGGTCCTTTTCCCGAAACGAACAGCAGTCCGTTCGAGAAAACATAGTTCGCGTATTTGGCTGCCGGCTCACTCGCCTGAGGAAGCACGATGCCTAATGCCGATAATCTTCCTTCAACCGTTCCTTCTATCCGGGTCATATTCTCCCTGCTCTCTAATCGTAGTAGATGATTGATGTAAGCCTTTGTCAAAGCATATACTAGTATTGACCCCTGAAAAAGTGTCAGATATACGATTAATTTAAGGGTCAGATTGCGTGGTTACGGAAATGGAAATGTCACTTCCCAAGGACGATCATCACCCTTTATATTTAGCTTTATATCGGCATATCCGAGGGCTCATACAGGATGGCTCTCTTCAGGACGGCACAAAACTGCCGTCTATCCGCTCTCTCCGCGAGCAAACCAAATTAAGCAAAACTACCATTGAAACGGCCTATCATATGCTGCTCGAAGAGGGCTATGTCTACAGCAAGCCGCGCGCAGGCTTGTTTGTCATTCATCCGCAAGCTGTCCCGGGCGCCGAGAACAAGACGGCTAAGCCTTCTGCCATAGAACAGCCGGCTGTGCATCGGCATGCCGGCCCGCAGCCCCTTCATAAGGAGAAAGTCATTGATTTCAACTTGCTCGCCGTAGACGGGGACTCTTTCCCCCTTCGCCCATGGAAATCCGTTCTCCATGAGGCGCTGTCCCTTCACTTTAACAGCGTCCATCAATACGGTGACCCGCAGGGCGAATACGGCTTACGGCTTCAACTAGCCCGCTATTTGAAGCGCGCTCGTGGCGTTAACTGCTTGCCGGAACAAATCATCATCGGCGCGAGTCTTACCTATAGCATTCAGATCCTTTCCCTGCTTTTGGACGGGGGAGGCGCGATTGCAGTGGAAGAAGCCGGTATTGCGCAGGTGGGCGCTGTCTTTGCGCAGCATGGCTTTGAAGGAGTTCCCGTACCTTTCCACAGCAAAGAGCTGCTGGTCGCGGAATTAGAGAAAAGTAACCTTCGAGCGCTGTATCTCACTCCCTCTCACCGGCCATCGGCAAGCCCGCTGCCTTACGCAGCCCGGCAGATGTTATTGAACTGGGCGGTTCGTAACCGCGCCTTTATTATCGAGGATGATTATGACGGTGAATTCCGTTTTGCCGGTAAAACGCTTCCATCGCTTCAAAGCTTAGACGAGCACGGCGCCGTTATTTATATCGGCACCTATTCCAAAGCTTTTACGCCGGCATTGCGAATGAATTATATGGTTGTGCCCCTGCAGCTGGCCGCTAAGTTTCAATCCATCCAATACGCGCTCTCCAGTCCTTCGCGAATCGATCAATGGGCGATGCAGCTGTTCATGGAACGCGGCCATTGGTATCGGCATGTCCGGAAGATGCGCAATCTCTACCGCAAGAAGCTTGCTAGGCTCCTGCAATGCATAGACGTTTATTTATCGGATCAGACCATTATCAACGGGGAGTCTAACGGCCTTTATATCGAGTTAACGGTAAATACCGATAAAAGCGCCGATGAACTGGTTCAGCTGGCCGCGGCTGAAGATGTGAAGGTCTATGCCTCTCCCAACCCTGCCACCTCATACGGCAGCGCACCGAGGATCTACCTTGGCTTCGGCGGGTTGACGGATAAAGAGATCGAGCAAGGCATTGGGCTGCTGGCCAAGGTCTGGTCGACCGTATAACTGCAGACATAAAGCGTTTCGTTTCTTACCACAGGAGGAATAGATGGAGGGGGCCTTATAGTTTGGAAAACAATCATTTTCTAACCGATCTCGATGGCACGCTGCTGCGCTCCGATGCTTCGTTATCCGCGTTTACTATTCATGTCATTAACCAAGCCTTGGCGCAAGGAGCCGTTATCAGCTATGCCACGGCAAGAAGCTATATCAGCTCTCATAAAATCGTATCCGTTATTCCATGGAAATACCCGATTGTTTTGTATAATGGCGCCATGATTTTTGATCCGCTGTCCAAGAAGGTCATTGGCGGCTGCTGGCTGGATCCCATAACGGCCAACGAAATCGTTGAAATCGGGAGAACCCATGGGCTGCTGCCTTTTTTGTTTGCGCTCGACGAGGAAGATAAAGAACGCGTATTGCATGAGAGGCTGATTCGGACCGGGGATTTATCCTTTTATAACAGCCGTCCGAATGATCCGCGGTTTGGAGAGATGCCGCGGCTGGCATGCCCGGATTCATTAAGAACGTTAATCGTAACCTATATCGGCTTGCTGCACGAGCTTGAACCGCTAAAAGCCGAGATCGGGCGCCGCTTTGGCAGTCAGGTGCATGTGCATCTCATGAAGGACGCCTACATCGCAAACCACTATTTTCTAGAGTTCAGCCACAGCATGGCTAACAAAAAAGAAGGGCTGAAGCAATGGGCCGAGCTGGTTGGCTGCACCCCGGGGGATGTCACCGTGTTTGGAGACAATCTTAACGATTTAGGCATGTTCGAGTCCGCCGGAACAAGAATTGCCGTATCCAATGCGCATCCTGCGCTCATCGCGTTGTCAACGCTCGTGGCAGAGAGCAACGACGAAGATGGCGTAGCGAAGCATATCGACCGCGTGACGGGTGGCTTGGCAATAGAGGCGATTGATTCCACTGCAGATGAAGAAGCTTGAATAGTACAAAAAAAGCTGCCCTAGGTCAATGACCTTCAGGACAGCTTCTTCTTTTCTGCCTATTACTTTTTAGCTACATATTTACGGATATCGAAGGCAACGGCAACGACGATGATCAAACCTTTGATAATCAGCTGCCAGTTAGGATTGATACCGATGTAAGTCAAGCCGTAGTTGATAACGGTGAAAATAAGAACGCCTGCGATGATCCCCTTCACGCGGCCCACGCCGCCTGTCGTCGAGACGCCGCCGACCACGCAAGCCGCAATGGCGTCAAGCTCATACATATTCCCGTAGTTGTTCGAAGCTCCGCCTGTACGCGCTGCTTCCAGCACGCCGGCCAAGCCGTACAAAGCGCCGGCAATCGCATAAATCCACATCAGGTTGCGCGCTACGTTAATTCCGGATACGTGAGCGGCTTGGATGTTGCCGCCGATCGCGTACATGTTTTTGCCAAGGCGCGTTTTGTTGAATACGACCCATACGATAAAAGCAACGAAAATGGCGATAAGAACGATATAAGGAATCGAGAATTGGCCGCCGCCGATGGCGCCTGTTCCAATTTCCGTGAAATCCTTGCGCAGACCGCCGATTGGCTGCGAGTTGTTCGGCGGCATATCGAAGTAAAGCGAATTCGCGCCGTAAACCGCGACCATCGTACCGAGCGTAGCAATGAATGGCGGAACGTTAAATTTAGCTACGATAACCCCGTTGAGAAGCCCGACCAGCAAGCCGACCACAATCGCGATAACGATGGGGATAATCAGCGACAGCTGCGGCAGGTTAGGGAAAAACTTACTTGCGTAATCCGGCATTTGGAGCATCGACGCCGAGACGACGGCGCTGAGGCCGACTACCCGTCCAGCAGACAAGTCCGTTCCCGCGGTAATCAGTACAAAAGCAGCTCCTAGTGCAATAATAACCCGTGTCGAGGATTGCACCAGCATATCCCTAAGCGTTGTAATTGACAAAAAGTTTGCGTCGATAATTGCGATTCCAAGGACCAATGCGACAAGCACGATCCATATTGCGTTTTGCGAAAATGCATGTTTTATTTTCAAGCCTTTAGCAGCATCCATTTGTCTTAACCTCCTTTAAATCCTCTAGCCTTAGCCGGTCTGTGCAGCAAGCCGCATAATACTTTGTTCCGTTGCCATATTGCCCTCTAGAATACCGGTTGAACGTCCTTCTGACATGACCATGATGCGATCCGACATTCCGATAAGCTCCGGCATCTCCGACGAAATCATAATGATACTTTTTCCTTGCTTCGCCAGCTCGATAATAATGCTGTAAATTTCATATTTAGCGCCAATGTCGATGCCGCGCGTCGGCTCATCCAGCAGTAGAATATCCGGATTGGTGAGCAGCCAGCGGGCCAGCAGCACCTTCTGCTGATTGCCGCCCGAAAGGTTTCGGATAAGCTGATCGACAGACGGCGTTTTTGTTTTGAATTTCTCGACGCCCTTCACCGCTTCTTCTTTCATCTTCGATTCGTTTAGGAAGCCGAAGCGATTCTGGTACATGCCGAGATTAGCAATGGCCGTATTCTCCTTGACGGACAAGACCGGAAAAATACCCGTAACCCGTCGTTCTTCCGTCAAAAGAGCGATTTTATGTTTTTTGGCATCGATCGGCGACTTGATGGTGATCGCTTTGCCATCCTTGTAGATCGCGCCCGATTTCACGGCACGAAGTCCAAACAGCGCTTCGACCAGCTCGGTGCGCTGTGCTCCGACAAGCCCGCCTACGCCAAGGATTTCTCCTTTTCGCAGCTCGAACGACACGTCCTTGAACGAATGCGCATGCGGTGAAGTCAAACCGTCGACCCGCAGCATCACTTCGCCCGGTTTGTTCGTGCGTTCCGGGAAACGGTCCGATAAATCGCGGCCGACCATGCGGGTAATAATCGTATCGATGGTCAGCTCAGGCGCCGGCCATGTCCCGATATATTTACCGTCGCGCATAATCGTCACATCATCCGAAATCCGTAATATTTCTTCCATCTTGTGCGAAATATAAATAATAGATACGCCTCGTGCCCGCAGCTTGTTAATAATGGCGAACAGCTGCTCCACCTCATTGCCAGTCAGCGAGGAGGTCGGCTCATCCATAACGATGATTTTCGAGTTGAACGATACCGCCTTCGCGATTTCTAGCGATTGGATTTTGGAAACGGACAATTCGCCGACCAGTTGGTTCGGGTCGATCGCCATGTTCAGATCCTCAAACAGCCGAACCGTATCGCGGTACATCTTTTTATGATCTATAAACCGGAAAGGCACAATACCTTTTACCGGAAATCTGCCAAGCCAAATGTTCTCCATCACACTGCGCTGCGGTACTGGATGAAGTTCTTGATGGATCATAGATACGCCGTGGTTCAGCGCGTCCTTCGAGTTTTTAATTTCAACCTTTTGTTCGTCCAGAAAAATTTCGCCGGCATCCGGCTTATAAATTCCAAATAAGCATTTCATCAATGTAGATTTGCCTGCGCCGTTCTCGCCCATGAGTGCGTGAACCGTGCCGGGACGTACTTTCAGCGTTACATCGTCTAGCGCCTTAACACCTGGAAACGTCTTGGTAATCCCGTTCATTTCAAGCAAATAAGGATGCTGCTTTGCCATCGTATAGCCTCCTTTTGTCGAGCCCGCCTAGCGTCAAAATGCTTTCTATTCAAGCATGCGGGCGAAAAAAAACAGGGGCAACGCAAGTGACGTTATCCCCTGCTCTCGTTCATCCATTCATATCCGTTCTTATTTGCTCTCTTGCGTTACTTTTTGGTACGGAATCCAAACATATTTGCCATCCGTAATTTCAAAGCCTGTATTTTCTTTTGTCGGTGTTTCGCCTGAAGCAAGAACGTTCATCAGCTCAACCGTTGCTTTACCTTGGTTTGCCGCATCGTTTAGAACCGTACCAAGCAGCGTGCCTTCTTTCAATGCTTGCTGTGCCGGATCCGTAGCATCAACGCCAACGACTGGCATGAATTTATTGTCTTTGAAGTAACCGGCAGCTTTCAATGCTTCGATTGCGCCAAGCGCCATGTCATCGTTGTTAGCTAGAACCGCTTCGATTTTGTCGCCTTTGGAAGAAAGGAAAGCAGCCATTTTCTCTTGGCCTTTTACGCGATCCCACATTGCTGTATCTTCAGCAAGCGCTTCTACTTTAATGCCTGCATCTTGAATGGCTTGTACGGAGAACTTCGTACGAAGCTCAGCGTCTTGGTGACCCGGCTCGCCTTTGAGCATTACGTATTGCAGCACGCCGTCGCCGTTTTTATCCGCTTCCGGATGTGCTTTCCAGTACTCGGCAACAATTTCGCCTTCCATTGTGCCGGACTCTTCTGCTTTAGCGCCTACGAAATAAGCTTTGTCCCATTTCGCCAAATCGTCAGCCAGCGGTTCGCGGTTAATGAATACAACCGGAATGTTCGCTTTTTGCGCTTTGTCGATGATAATGCCAGCCGCTGTACGGTCAACCGGGTTAACCGACATTGCTTTTACTTTTTTCGTAATAAACAAATCAACTTTATCATTTTGTGTCGGCTGCGAGTTTTGGCTATCTACGATATCTACTGCCATTTTACCCTCTGCCGCTGTTTCAATGGCGCTGCGCACACCGCTCATGAATGTATCGTCAAATTTATAGATGGCGACGCCTGCTTTTGGCAAACCGCTTGAACCGCCCTCTCCATTCGCGTTTCCGCAACCTGCCGCTGTAACTGCTAAAGCTCCGATAACAAGCGCTGCTGTCCACTTTTTCATTTTTTTTGCCCCCTGGTGGATTAATTAAGTACTGCTTCATTATGTCGTATATCACGAGGGAATCACATGTAATATCCTCATCACTTTTATTAATATTCTCATCTGTTTGCCATTCTATTTCTCTTTATTGCACCACGGGGAATAAGAGCTTCTGATTTTTGAGCCAAAACATATTTTCCTCCGTAATAAGCTCCACGTTCATCTCTACCCACTCGGGAACCGCTTTTCCCTGCGCGGCTTCCAGCGCATGCTTGACGCTGAGATAACCCATGCTGAACGGATTTTGCACGATTAACGTCTGCAGCTGATTTTCCTGAAGCAGCTCAAGCAGCTCTGGCGAGCTGTCGAAGCCGACCAGCTTAATCCGCTCGCCGGCCTGCCTGCGCTTGAGCTCAAGCGCCGCGCCGATCGAGGTTTCCGTATTGAGCGATAAAACCCCGTCGATCTGCTGCTTGTCCATCATTTCCCGAACCGCTTGCTGGCATGCGCCGTATTCATCCGAGCAATACTGGCTGTCTACGATTCGGATTCCAGGATACTGCTTAACGGCATCGCGAATGCCCTTTTCCCGAAGCCCGCCGTTGATGCCGCCTTTGCTGAATGCTGCGATGGCGACATCGCCTTTCCCCTCAAGCTGCTCGGACATCTCTCGCATTGCCGCTTCTCCTGCCGCATAATTGTCCATGCCGATATAGGATGTAATTTCTCCCGACGTCAACAAGCTGTCTATGGCGATGACGGGGATATGCCGCCTGGCAGCCTCGATTAGAAACGGCTCGAAAGCAGAATCTGCATTCGCCCCCAGCACGATCGCATCGGGCTCCGTCTCCAGCGACTGCATCGCCGTCTGTACCTGTGCGTCAATATCACCTTCGTCCGAGGGTGCCGATATATGAAGATTAACGCCGAATTCCTTAACGGCTGCCTGGGCACCCATCGTTACATTCTTCCAGTAGTCTCCTTTGCTTGTGCGGAGTATCAGCTGGATTGTCTTGCCCGCCTGCTCCTGCTTCGGCTCAGATAGGCCGGGATAAAGGGCGGAGTACAGCAAACCGGCGGCTGCGATGAAGAGAAGCCAGCTTACGATGATTCCTTTATGTTTCATCATTAGGACTGCTCCCCTTCCTCTGTTTGCCCTGGCATTTGAGCAGGGAAACGAATCGTAACCGTCGTACCGACTTCCAGCTCACTCTCAAAATGAAGCCCGTAGGCCGCGCCGAAATAAAGCCGGATTCTCTCCTGTACGTTCATTACGCCTACGCCGGAGCCTTTGGTGCTGACGATGGTTCCCGATATGATTTTTTGCAGCTGATCCTCCGACATGCCCAGCCCGTTATCCTTGATTTGGATGACGATCTCGCTGCCTTCAAGCCTTGCCGATACGGCAATATGGCCCTTATCGACCGATGGCTCGATGCCGTGTACAAGCGCATTTTCGATCAGCGGCTGAACGATTAGCTTCAAGGTAGCATGAGACAGCGCCTCCTGCTGCAAATCAAAGGAATAATCGAATTTATTTTTGAAGCGCATTTGTTGGATGATCAAATAGTTTCGCGCATGCTCCATCTCATCGGCAAGCGTAATCAAGCTTTTCCCTTTGCCGATACTGATGCGGAACAGCTTAGACAGCGCGGTAATCGTCGTAATAACTTCTTCGTTCTTGTTCATGCCGACCATCCGCACGACGGTATTTAACGTGTTGTACAGAAAATGCGGATTAATTTGCGCCTGCAGCGCCTCCAGCTCGTATTTCCGTTTGCTCTCCTGCTCCGTTACGATCCGGTTCATCAACTGCTTGATCGTTCCGATCATAATGTTGAACCGATCCGCTAAATGCTTGATTTCCAGCGGCCCCTCGCCGCTTACCGTCATATCGAAATCGCCGCGCTCCACGCTTTTCATGGACATCTCCAGCCGCTTGATCGGTCTCGAAATCCGCCGGGCCACCATGCTCGACAATAAGAATACAATGAGTCCTAAAGCGATGAGCAGCTTGGACATCGACCGGTTCAGCTCCCAGCTTGTCGTCATCGCTTCGTCCATGTAGGAAACGCCTACCACTTTCCAGCCGACGTTGCCGATCGTTTGTACGCTTATCATTTTTTCTTCCTCGGAGGATTCATCGATAAAACTGCCATAGGTATGCTTAAGCGCAAGCTCCACATTTTCTTCCTTCAGATTGGCGTAAATGAGCTCGAGCTGCGGATGATATACGATGTTACCGGCCGATTCGTCCAGCATATACACATAGCCCTTCTGCCCCAAGCTGATTCGTTCGGAAAGCTCGTCAATCGTATTGAAGTTCACATCCATCAGCAAAACGCCGTTCACCTGTTTGCCGTTATGCCATACGGTGATGCTCTTGCTGATCGACACGACCCACCGGTATTGCTGCTTGTACAAATTTTGTACATGGGGAAGCGAGATCGACAAGTGGCCGGCCGTATCCAGCGCGCTTCGGAACCAGCCTTCTTCCGTGATTTGCAGCGTTTCCTTCAATTCCACATTGGGCAAATCGAGCAGCAGCTGCCCCTGATCGTCAAATAAGACGAGCGATACGGTATCGGAACGAGTCGACATCATCGATTCCAGCTGCTGCCGCATCATATCGGATTTCACGTCATTGCTTTGGCCGAGTGCATGATGCATCATATTGAACAGGTCGGACGTTACCTCTACATAGTTTTCAAGATTGTAGCTTACCTGATCGACAATTTGCTGCGAATTGCGAAATGCGTTTTCCTGGGCCGTAGCCGAGAATCGTCCGTACAGCACGACGCTGACAATCAAAATAATAAAGGTCGAGAACAAGGTGAAGGACACCGTCAAAATAAACTGTATGCTTCTGCGCTGCATCACTTCTCCTGCTCCGTCAAGCCGCTTCGATATTCCTTCGCCGATACACCGGCATATTTTTTAAAGCTCAGGCTAAAATAATTCGGATCCGCGAAGCCGACTTTATCGGCAATCTCGAAAGCCTTCAGCTCCGTAGTCCGCAGCAGCTCTTTGGCTGCTTCCATCCGCAGCTGCAGCAAATAAGCGCCAAACGTCAGCTTCAGCTCTTTTTTGAACAAACCGCTGAAATACCCTGCGCTAATATGCAGCTGCCCGCATACCTTGGCGATGGACAAGTCGCTCTCGTGAAAATGGCTCTTGGTATAGCTGATGGCATCCTCTACGATTTGTTTATAGGTATGCTGCCTTTGGCTCGCGATGCGGCTGCGCACTCTTGCGCACATTTCACCGAACCAAGCCCGCGTTTCCTGCAAGCTGTTCAGCTTCTGATATTGATTCAAGATCCCGAAGCCTCCGCCGAATATTTCTTCGGTATCGCTGTCATAGACCTTGGTCAGTTTAATAATCGCCGTGACCATTTCAAGCAGATAATGCTGATATTCATGTACCGGCGCCTGAACGCGCGTAATCTCGTCAAACAGCCCGTCAATGACCTCTTCAAGCTCCTTCTCCGTGCCCAGCTTCACGGTGCGAATCAAATTTTGCTCCTTCCATTCATCGAAAAGAAGCTTATCATGAAACCGATTTTCCATATCATCAATGCAAATGATTAGATTATTGCCGAGTATGCGCCGGTAATCCAGCGCTACGGCTGCAGCCTCATACGCGTATTTCAGGTTATCAATATCCTTCGTGAACGTGCCTACGCCGATCATCACCGGAAAACGCAAAAATTTCTCGATGCTTTGCAAAATTTCCTTTAAGGCATTTTGCGTTTGCTCCATCATTTGCTTCTGATCCGAATGGGGACTTACCGTGAACAATACGACCTGGTCCTGATGGATAAAGACCTTGCCCAGCTCATGCCTTGCCCAGATTTCACTGGCTATGTTGCTTACGGAGAACAGCTTGAGATCCAAATCGGTGGATGCGGCCAGCGATATAGAAGGCGGATCGGCATCCTCCTCATTCTGGTTATCCGAATGGTTAACGGCAATAATCGATACGACGTAGCCTTCGCCTTCGAGCTGCATGCCGTATTTTGCGGCCTTTGCCGCGATTTCCTTATACGGCTGCTTGCGCGTTATTAAGGAAGAAAGAAACTTTTCGCGAACAATGGGAAGGCTTGTGCGGTAATGCTCTTCCAGCAGCGCGACATTGCCCCGCTGCTCCCGCTCCTCGTCCATTCGCTTCGCTACTTCCACGATCGTATCGGTCAGCTGCCCAGCTGAGAACGGTTTCAAAACATAAGCCTCCACCTGCAGGTGGATCGCTTGCTTCGCGTATTCAAATTCATCATGGCCGGACAAAATAACGATACGGGTAATCGGGTACGTCTTCCTTGCCCATTCCGAGAGCTCAAGGCCGTTCATATAAGGCATACTAATATCGGTAATGAGCACGTCAGGCTCCATTTTCTCAAAAAGCTCCATTGCTTCCTTGCCGTTTCCGGCTGTCCTTACCTCGGTGAAACCGCAGCTTGCCCAATCGATCTCTACCATTAAACCTTCCGTAACTTCCGGCTCGTCATCGACGAGCAGCAGCTTATACATGTGGCTCCTCCTAAAATCTTTGCTCTTGCTCGACGCCAGCCTGTATGCTGCGTTCCGCCATTCTCATTTTGCCATAGATTTCGCCATTGTAAATAAGAGTTCGCCGATTAGATTATGGTTTCTCATTTCCAAGCTTAATTATTCATTCAAAACGGTGACAAAAATGACTGCTATTCATGTCTATTGCTGGCTATTTCCGCTTTATATTGATATATTACCTAAGGTGAGCAAGATTCTTACAGAACATAAGCTCCTTAGACTATAGAACGTGCAGGTGACGAACATGATTGAGGTAAAAACTTCTACGCTCAGCGATGGAGAGTTAAATCGAGGGGTATTTGCGACACGCGACATAGCAAAAGGCGATTTGATCCATGAAGCGCCCGTCATTCCCTTCCCGAATGAAGAGCATGAACACATAGAAAAAACGATCCTCGCGGATTACGTATTTGAATATGGCGCCAATCACACGGCGATTCTGCTGGGATACGGCATGCTGTTTAACCATTCCTACACGCCTAATGCTTATTATGATTTGAATTTCGACAATCATACCGTCGACTTTTTTGCCCATACGGCCATCGCCGCAGGGGAGGAGATCCTTATTAACTATAACGGCGAGGTCGATAATGATGATCCGCTTTGGTTTAATGAGGATAAGGAAGAAGCGAGCAACGCCCCTTCTTAGTAAGCTCAGCAATCAATGGACAGACGATTCCCGTAGAGGAAGGCTTTTTGATTTTCAAGCGTTCAAAATAAGCGATAAGACTATCGAAAGACTAAGGCCGCTGGCAAGCCAGCGGCCTTTATCATTTTTCTCTAGTTATTTCTTTTTTTATTCAAAATAATAAGTCCGCAGCGCGTCCTTGATTCCCAGCGTGTTTCTCCGAAGGTCCTTCGCGCTAAAAAATACATCGCCCTTGATCACCGCATATTTTTTATTGTATTCAAGCTGATCGATCAACTCCTGAGCGCTTTGCCAGCCAGCTTCCTTGGTTCCCAGCTTATACGGGGAATGCCCAATATACAGGTCAACGCCTGAACCTTTAACCTCCTGCGCCCACCAATCTGCCAATTTGTCGTAACGCGCGGCCGTAAAGGATAAACTCCAGTAAATCTGAGGCGTAATATAATCAATCCACCCCTTCTGAATCCAAGTCCGGACATCTGCGTACATATCGTCGTACGCCGTGATGCTTGCTTTGGTATCGGATCCAGTCTGGTCTGCCGCCTTATTCCGCCACACCCCGAAAGGGCTGATACCATACTCTGCCTGCGGTTTAACCTTATGAATCGATTCACCCAGCTGCCGGACAAACTCATTAATATTGCTGCGTCGCCAATTTGCTTTTGTTGCGATTTTAGCCGGGTTAAAGTCTTTGAAGGCAGAATCGTCGGCAAAAACCATATTCGATGGATAGAAATAATCATCTAAATGGACACCATCTATCGCATACCCGTTCACGACCTCCATAATGGTGTCTATAATATGCTGGCGTGCTTCTGGAATGCCCGGATTGATATACAGCTTGCCGCCCGCATTCACAATCCAATCCGGATGCTGCTTCGTCACATGATTAGAAGCCAGCTGCTCGGTTTTGGCATCAACGCTTGCCCGAAACGGATTGAACCATGCATGGAACTCCATGTTCCGCTTATGCGCTTCTTCAATCATAAAAGCAAGCGGGTCATAAGAGGGCGCCAAGCCTTGCACGCCTGATAAATATTTCGACCACGGAACGAATTCGGATGGGTAAAATGCATCGCCGGCCGGACGTACCTGAACGAATACGGCATTCATTCCCATACTCTGCAGATCATCGAGCAGGCTTATGAATTCTCCCATCTGTTTCACTTCATTTTGATAGGAGCCCGAAGATGGCCAGTCTAAATTATACACCGTCGAAACCCATGCCCCGCGCAGCTCCGCTTCCGGATCGGGCACCGTATCCGGATCAGGGTCCGGTACCGGCGGCGTGATTCCTCCCGATGGATCCTCCGCAGCCGTCAGCAACGTAATGGTCTGATTGCTTTGGCTCCAATGGACCGCCAGGCCCAGCTGTTCGCTGACAAAGCGCAGCGGTACCATTGCCCTGCCCGCTTTTACCTGGACAGAGGCATCCAGCTTAACGCTTTCGCCATTTACAATCGCTGCCGTGCTTCCGCTGTTCATAGTAATCGTCTTATTCCCGCTGCTTTTAATCGTAACCCGCTGCTCCGCAGCGCTCCAATCCACGCTCGCTTTCAGCTCCTCGCTAATGACCCGGAGCGGAACCATCGTCACATTGACCTTAGGGAGAATGTAAGGGGCTACCTCACTTTCGATCGCTTTTCCATTCAAAATAATACGAATGCCCGCAGCTCCGGCCGCTTTGCCGATAGGCGCAGCCACACTCAAGCAAATAACCGCAATAAGCAGTAAAATAGACCATTTTCTTATTTTCATATAACCCGGTTCCCCTATCCCTTTGCAACTATTCTGCCATTCCAGAAATTAGACGCTTTCTTCCAGCCATTGGTTGCACATGAATCGAGAAATCAGCGTGAATATGGTCTCCTTCTCGTTAACTGTATGGGTTGCGATCGACCGTATTTAAGCCGATGTCTCCTGAATCCGGATTCAATGCTTCCATAGTGGATAAATTAAAATTCCAAAGGACATGCTACTCCTAACACAAAGGGGGTGGATAATAATGCCAAACGATAAAATAGACGTAGAAACCGATAGAGATCCAAAAACAGCTTATGAAGATACCTCTGCTCATGAGCGAACAGGCTTTATCATTGACGATACCGAGCAGTTAGGCGATGAAAACAAGGAGCAATCCAATCAACCAAGCAACAACCAATAGTCCCTCAATTAAGAAAGGCTGCCCCTATGGCAGCCCCTTTGAATTAACTCGGCTATTCCAGCCATACCTTTACCTCATATAAGCTCATTGCACGCCTTCTCTCCTCCAGCAGCCTCCATCCGCTCCATAACCAGAGGGCAGCCACTGCGGCTAGGACAAGCAGGGCTTTGAGCGTATAATAATGGCGCGTTCTTGGGCCTTCATCAAATTGAATGCTGCCAAGCCTTTTCTCGGCGTGTTTCATGAGGGATAGCTGCAGCGCCGGATCATTGGCCATACCTCCCGTATTTAATCGAAAACCGTTCGTTTGTCCCGGCTTGTTTAAACCCATCTTAACAGTCAGCGTTACATCCATTCCTAACTGGCCGCATAGGTCCAGAAGTGTCTTCGAGAAGCCTCCAAAAGGAAAAGCAAGTACATGGTTTTGGATGCCCAGCTTCTGCTGGAGGATGTCATTGGCCTGCTTAAGGTCTTTAGTAATGCGCTGCTTGTACTCTTCCTCCGTTTCCTGCCGTTGCTGATCATTCAGGTAAATCCGACCGGCAAGCATGGCAGTTTCTTCCGTACCCGAGGAGTCCGTTTTGGCGTACTTGTGCGAGTCATACGTATGGCTGAAAAATTCAATGCCGTTTCTATGCATCAGTTCAACCTGCTCCCAGGTCACTTTCGGAATCCCTTTATACTCCGGATTGTCGATTGCATTGACAATAAGGAAGTTGGACGCAGGGGCTTGATATTTCTTTAAAAGCGGATAAGCATACGTATAAAATGATTCATAACCGTCGTCGAAAGTAAGAAGCACCGCGTTGTCCGGTACAGGCGCCGAATGCAGTATGAAATCCGTGTACTCACTCATCGTTATCCACTGAAAGTTATTATCTCTCATTAACTCCAGCTGCTTCTCGAAATTAACGACGGATAATGTGCCAGCGTCCTTCGGCTCAGGACTAAGATCATGGTACATCAGCACAAGAACACGATCCTTATAATAAATGCCTTTTGGATTATTATTTTCAGGCTTTAATCCATCGTAAGGCGATATTTCCTCCGCATCCGAATTCGCTTTTTTGGCGCTTTCCGTGAACATTTGGTTAATAATAGGGATTTTTGAATGATATCTTTGAACGACGAAGCAGCTAAAAACAATGGTAGCTATTACTAGCAGGATAGATAAAAGAATGAATTTGATATGCAAATACATGACGTCGCCTCACAAAGAAAGATTACTGTTCGAGTGGTTATCACTGTGAACATATAAGGAAACTGTACCATAATTTGGGACTTTCGGCATCATGTATGTAACATTTAACAAACATATTGAAGCTTATTGCCTTGCAATAATTGTTAATCTGCTCTGCCAATTGGGCTTCCCCTCCGCGAATATCCCACATACACTGCATGTGGAGGTGATTATTCATGCTTCAAATGTCGTGGTATACAAAGGCCTTGGGCTTAATTGGCCAGCCTGTCGGCGTGTCCTTTGTGAACGGCCAGGGTGTCACAGGCGTGTTATGCAGCGTCACCGGCGGCAATGTCGTATTAATGGAGTACTTGTATCAAAGCCAATTTGCCACCAAGCATTACCCTTCCAATACTATTCAGGACATTAATTCTTTTCCGGGCTGCAGCATGCCTGGTCCTCTTTTCTAAACCATAACGAACCGCTCAAGAACTAGTCTTGGGCGGTTCATTATTTTTGCAAAACAAATATCCCTATTTATATTGGCAGATGTGGCGGTTTCAGCTTGAGACGGGGATCGTAAATGATATTTTTGTGCCGTGACCAAAAAATTAACGCCAGAGACCCAAGTTGAGGTGTCCAATGGAAAACTAACCGGTTCATCCGATTTCGTACTTTATGTCTCTTAATCGCCAAAAAACCGGATTTCCCAATGTGGGATATCCGGTTTTCTTCGTTTTATTATCGCTCAGTACGTCTGTATATTGCATCTTTAATGGCCCTAATTATATGTTCGGGATTTCTGGAGGCATTTCCGGTCTGACTTCCGGCGGTACATCCGGCTTAATCTCTGGATCGGTCTGCGGAATAATTTCCGGGACGGGCTGGCCGGGAATAATCTCGGGCGAGGCCGGCGGTGAAATTTCCGGTTTGTTGCCAGGATTAACGTCAGGAATTTCCGATGATTGATTCGTATATTCAGACATGGTTAAACATCTCCCTTCACTTATACCTATTAGTACCCATACTGGCAAAAAAATAACATTACCCTATGGTACGGCGCAGGAACTTCTTTTGCTGCTTCATCTTTTACCCGTTTAAAAGCTCTGCCTTCTTGCGGTCATACTCTTCCTGCGTTATTGCACCCATGTCCAGCAGCTGCTTAAATTTCAACAGCTCATCTGCCACACTATATGTATTTGGCGAGGCGGCGGCAGCTGTTTCCTCTTCCGTAATGAATTCCTCCTCGATAATTTCGCCATCAATAATGGTAGCATCGGGATCTAAAACCGTTTTTCGTACGTTCTCATAATCCTGATTGAATTGCGCTTCTGAGTAATTGTTTCCTGCTTCGTACAAAGCCTCCCGCAGCCTATTGCCCATCGGCTTCATTGAGAAATAGGTCATACCGCCGGAAATAATGCCGCCTAAAATCGGTACAAGCTTGGATGCGCCTTGCGCAAACGTTTTTTTCGTAATCTTAATGCCGATATAAGTAGCAATTTTTTTGATGATGGGATAGTACATCGTCTTGGTCAGCGCCTGCTGCGGCAGCTTCTTCAATAGCTGACGGGCAATACCGGCCGTTACGAGCTTCAGCATCGAAGCGGAACCTGCTACGCCGAACATGACACCGAGGTACAAGGTAAGCTCGCGGGTCACCTTCTCGGAATCCAGCTTGTTGTCCTCCCACAAATCTTCTCGGCCATATAAGTAAGCCAATTCTTGCGACATTCGCAGCGCTACTCCAAAAAATTGCAGCGTATCGGCTGGAATTGTTGCTGCCATAGCTAAACCGCCGGGAATTCCCGCCACGGTAGAGGCTGCTGTGCTTGCAACTGTTCGCTTCTCAATAAGCGTCCTTGCCATCTTATCAATGGCTGCCAATTTGACTCCGGCTTCAAGCGGCCCCTTTTCAATAATTGTGCTTAGCTGCACATTCGAATCATTTTTGGCGAATTGCTGTGCCAAAAATTCCCGCCGATCTACCTTCACCCCTGGAAGCTTGACCGCGTTTACCAATATGATCTCTAATGTACCTTTACCCGTTTGTTGTTCATTCGCCATTTTTATCGTTCCTCCTTAATGTTTACACTACCTACTGAACCGGTATCGTTCATGTACGAAAATCCATTATAAAAAATAGGTCGGATACTATTTATCCAAGTAATTAACAGGTCTTATGACCCATTTCTCTATGTTTCTTTCGACATAATTACCCTAATTCCTACTTCTATTGGGTATATATTCTTGATTCCCTACGTTAAATTTGAATTTTGTAATTGGTATGTAAACCATAAAGAAAAACAGAGCACTTGAGGCAATTCCCCACGATGCTCTGTCTTCATCATAAATATACGGCTATGCCGTTCTAAGCAAAAAAAACAATACTAAGCTTTTTTGCATTTGAACTTTCTTTTCTTTTTCATGTGGAAACCAACATCCACTGCAGTAATCGAAGAAATTTTAACGTAGCTAACGACGCCCTTCACATTGATAACGACACAACCGTCGGATATGCCCAAAAACACACCAGTACGGGTTGTTCCGTCAAAGTGAATGCGAATATTAGCTGTGCCTACTCCAATTTTTTTGAGAATGCAATGAACGTGGTCATTTTTGCCGCAGGAACGATCCTTTGAACCGCTGCTGCCGTTGCTTTTGTGACTGCTTTTGTGACCGCTGCTTTTGTGATCGCTGCTTTTATGGCAGCATTTGCTGCCGCTGCTTTTGTGGCAGCATTTACTTCCGCTGCTTTTATGACAGCATTTACTTCCGCTGCTTTTATGACAGCATTTACTTCCGCTGCTTCCATTGCTTTTGTTACCGCCGCTTTCATGGCTTCCTTTGCTGCAGCAATCCGAGTGTTTGCGTCCTTGACTCTTGTTACCTGAACTTCCACTGCTGCGGTTACCTTTGCTCTTCCAATCTCCTTTGCTTGACATCGCTATCAACTCCCTTATAGTAAGAATTGCTCTATTCTATGAGGATTGATAGATTTCGGTGTGTATATATTTACTAGAATAATAAATTAATATATTTGTTGGGCCTTTGAAAAGCCGGAAACTTTAAAGCTTTGGGCTCCGTCTGATAAGTAAAGTGTATATTGGGGCGGATAAAATCAAGGAGGGATAGATTTGAAAACGATAATGATTTTTGCCGGCTTAATATTTTATTTATTGATTACAGGATGCTCCTTGAACGATATAGAAAGTTCTATTACTGTAGCTAATTCTTTTTTAATTCAAGAAAGAATTTTGGAGAAGCCTGCGTCTTCAGCAGAATCGGATATTAACCATCTAATTAAGCAGACAGCTTGGGATTATATCAGTGAGGAAAGTAAAGAAACAATCGTTGGGGAGTGGAATGAAGCTTCAGTGGAAAAAGCAAGTTATGAGCAGATTCCGATTATAAAGTCTGATAAACGCTCGGAACATGTATATAAAGTAACGTTTAAAACAACCCACGATGCATTATTAGGTCCGATTTGCCTCTATATCGATTCCGATACGAATAAGGTGATAGGATTGAATGCACGCAAATAAAAAAGGCGCTACATGACATGCAAAGCGCCTTTGAATCTCATGGTCCGCAAACAAATCTCAATAGCTAGATAACTAGACTCCCCTTTATATACGCTCTTACCTGATCAGTGCAATGCCGAATGTACCGGCTATCATCAAATAGTTTGCTTTGCATCAGCCCGCCCTCGACTAAAGCGATGATTACGCTGCACGCAGCTTCCACATCCACTTCTTTACGAAATTCATGAAGCTCGATGCCCTCCCTGATCATTTTTCCCAAGGCCGTCATTAGCTCCGTCATGGCAAGCTGCGCCCTTTGCTTTAACAACGGGTGGCCATCATCGTTCTCCACTGCGGTGTTAAGGATAGGGCAGCCGCCCTCGCACACATCCTGTTCAATCAGCATCACATACACATCGCATATCGCTAGCAATTTATCTGCAGGTGTAGACCGTGTTGCTATTGCTTCGGACAACAAATTCTTTAATTGCGCAAACGAATAATCAAATGCAGCCAGCGCGATTTCATCCTTATTTTCAAAATGATTATAGATGCCGCCCTTACGGACCTGGCAGCGTTCGATGATTTCAGACAGTGAAGTGCCTGCATATCCTTTGGTATTAAATAGACCAGCGGACTGCCTGATAATGTGTTCTTTCGTGACTTGCCCTTTTCCCATATCCAGCCCTCATTTCAAAAAGTACCGATTGGTCTTAAATTAGCATATTCTGTACTCGAGTACAACCTTCCGCTAAACAAGCGTTTTCAATTTGTGGAAAATTACTCTTGATTCCAAAACAAAGATATGCTAATTTAAAACAGACCGGTCGGTATTAAATGAGTATAGGAGATGTTATTATGGCTGTTTCAATTCAACATATTCGCAATGCTACATCGGTATTAACCCTGAATGATAAAAAAATACTTGTCGATCCGATGCTGAGTGATGTGGGCGAGCTTCCGCCTGTTCCATTCACGCGGTCTTTTCGCAGAAATCCATTAACCCCTCTGCCCGTTCCTCTAAACTTTTTTGAAAATATGGATGCTATTCTTTTGACGCACCGGCATTTCGACCATCTGGATAAAAAGGCAATCTCCATTCTAAACAAGACGCTCCCTCTGTTTTGCCAACCGGAGGATCAAGCTTTCTTGCAAACCGCTGGCTTCAGCAATGTACATGTGGTTGACGATTCGATTGCATGGGGCGGCATTCAGATGAGACGGATTAAAGGGCAGCATGCCAAAGGCGCTGCCGCAAGGCTGCTCGGACCGGTATCCGGATTCCTTGTAAGCACGCCGGCAGACGGCTCCGTTTATTTTGTCGGCGACTGCATCTACACTCCTGCTATTGAGGAGGCATTTCGTGCGAACCAGCCGGATATTGCGGTCCTGAATACGCCTCGCGCCCAGATGTTGTTAGGGACGATTATCACGATGACCGCCGAGGATATCGTTCGTATTGCGCAGTTGTCGCCAGCCACGAAGCTGGTCGCCGTCCATATGGATGCCATCAGCCATTGCACATTCAAACGTCAGCATCTCCGGGCATTTTTGCAGGATCGCGGTCTTGAGCATGCGGCAATCATTCCGGAAGACGGTGAGATTATATCTTTCTAGCTCACCCGAGAAAAAAAAGAGGCTGGGACGCCATCAAGAGGTCCCAACCTTTTAACAAATATATACCAACGGGCTCCTCAGAACAAAATGCTCACGATCTGCAGCGCTGGCTGAAGAAGAATTAGGCTGCCTTTTTTATGGCCTCATGCTCCGCATGACCCTCTCGCATAAAAAAACGAACTTCCCGGCTTGTCATCCGGCTGTTGCATTGTCCGGTTGCGTCCAGCACACTTGGCTTTATAGAGTGCTTCATCCGCCCGTTGGAACACATTATCAAAATGAGATCCATGCTCAGGATAAACAGCCACTCCGATCGATACCGTAATCGGCTTGCCCGTTGGACTGTTGACGCTCTCGGCCTTGCTCCGAATGCGCTCGGCCAGCTCCGTTCCTTCCAGCAGCGAATACTTCGGCAGCACAGCCACAAACTCTTCGCCGCCCAATCGGCAGACGAAATCCTCCTTTCGGCATTCCGCCTTAAGAATACGAGCCAGATGGATGAGCGTCTCGTCACCCTTGTTATGTCCGTACGTGTCATTCACGTTTTTGAAATGGTCGATGTCAATAACGATAAGCGCGTATCCGCGTGTTTCATTTTCACTATGCGAATCGCATCTTTTCGCCTTTAAATGTTTCTTGAATTACGCTGGCCGGTACGATTTCGTTCTCCCTGCTGTCGTCCGGATTTAGCAGAAGTTCGCCTTGGCGGTCAACGATGTAGGCGTACGTTCCCACGCTGCACTTGATCGCATGGTCGAACATATCGGTGAACACGTTCCGCGCCTGCAGATCGATTAAGCCGACAATAAATCCGCCGGACGGTTGACCGGGTGCTTGGAACGGATGAACCACCATAATCATTCGATGTCCGCCTGGAGCTTGGAAAGCCTCGGATACGGATGGGCCTCGTCTGCCACTGGCATGCGAAAGCATCTCGTCATCAAGCTGATACCCGGGAAGAAAGCCAGCATCCTGCGTCGATACCCGAACGATGCCGGATTGATCCACGAGCATCGCACCGTTGAACATGTGGTTGCCCATAAGAAGCGCACCGATCGTACGAGGATTATCCTCGTACGTTATCCGCTCGTCTAACATATAGCGAGCCGTGCTGCCCAGCTCGTGGAACATTAAATCTTTGATAGTGTTCACCGATATCGTTAAATTCCGCGCTCCCTCAAAATTTCTCTGCAGCATAGACGCGGTTAGCGTCTCATTCTGCTTATGAATCGAGACCGCCATCAAGATGACGGTCGAGCCTAATAACGTGAATGCAAGCAGCCCCACGAGCAAGCTTTGAAATTTGATTTTACCCTTACGCCCCGCACCCCGTGTCTGTTTCCCCATCCTATACACCCTTTTCCATGATTGAACGATATAAGAGTGACAATATTCGACAAATATATCCATAACTCCTGCATGGATGCCTATTTCAAAACGCCAATCATTATGGGAGAGAGTTATCATTGGACGTAAACAAAAAACGCCGCCAACCCAATAGCATGTTAGTGCTTTTGGGTTGGCGGCGTTTTTCCGTGCGGCCTGAACAGCCTACTGTGTCTTTTTTCGTATCTGCTTATCCCGGTTCTCGCCCCACTCTTTGGCCTGAGACGTTGCAATCGCAATGGCCCTGCCTTCTTCATAGCCGTCCTCCAATAAAGCATTCGCAATTTCAATCGCTTTATTGCGAACGGGGGCCATAAAGTTTTTTAGGGAATCCGGATATTCATCTTTTGTCCATGGCATAGCGCAGCCCTCCTCTCGTATTCGGATCGCATGCGTTTACGCCATGCAACCGCCTGCGAAAACTATTAACTATTACCCAAAGCGCGTGCGGCATTAACATTAAAACATCAAATGGCGTTCATAGGCATGCTTTGATCAGCATTTTAGCGTCATTCGGCAATTGATAAAAAACGATTTTCACCCGCTTTATGGCGTAAGCTTGATGACTGTTGTATCATACTAAAAGAAACAACTGCCATTTACATATAAAGGAGAAATACAATTTGAAAAAACAGCTCATTGCAATCATTTCGGCATGCCTCTTACTCAGCAGTCCCGCTATTCCCAGCAATCAAGCCAGCGCGAAATCGGAAGCGAAAACCTATAATAACTGCAAAGAACTAAATAAAGACTATGCAGGCGGCGTAGCACAGTCCGCTTCCGTTAAAAATAAGGGCGGAAAAACGAAATATAAACCATTCGTCTCCAAAGCCTTGTACGATGCCAACAAGAAAAGCGATAGGGACAAGGACCTCATTGCTTGCGAGAGATAAAAAAGAGCATAAGAAAACCGCGCGGGCTAAGGCCTGTGCGGTTTTTTTGCGCCTCTGGGTGAGAAAGCTCGGGTTAATTGTTTATTCCTTTGGCAGCATACTCCGGTTCATCACCGGTGAAGAAAGGATAACCGACGTATTGACATTACCGAAGGGCATAAGCCGCTCCACGAGCTCGCTCAGCGCATCCATCCCCGTTACCGCCGCCTTCAAAATATAGCTGACCGTTCCGGTTACGCGATGGCATTCTATGATTTCATCGTCAATCATAATGCGTTTTTCGAATTCGGTTGGGAATACCTTCAACTCGCTCATTTGAATAATCAGCTGAATGTTCCTTCCCACAGCCGCCGGCGATACCCGTGCGCCAAATCCGGTTATGACTCCCCTCTCCTGCAGACGAAGCATACGCTCCGATATACTGGGACGGCTTAAGGCCAGTCGCTTAGAAAGCTCGCTGACAGTCATTCGCCCATCCTCCTGCAGCAGTTGGAGCAGCGTTCGATCCAATTGATCCATCATCGCAAGCCCTCCTTCATTTTGCAGAAAAGAAGCGGTTATTTGATGCAATGTAACCTAAACTCACATTATTTTCGTTCAGTTTATTATATATCCGGTACGCGCTGTTTTGTATCCTTAAATTAACAAACTTAAGATGGCGGTGCATGCAATATGATACGGAAGTCAGGCAACAAGATGAAGGAAACCGCAAGAATTTGGCTCCATATTGCAATTGGCTGCTTCGTGATCGCCGGCGGTTTGGTCATCCTGAAGCATTCGCATATCGTCACCGGCGGAACAGCCGGACTCTCTTTAAGCTTATCGCCGCTGCTGCATGTCCCATTCCACTATATTTTCGCCTTGCTTAACCTGCCGTTTTTTATTTTCTCTTATTTTCACATGGGCAAATCGTTTACTGTCAAAACCATTCTTGCCATTGCGCTTCTCTCCGTAATAAGCGCCACGGACCATGCATTGCCTGCTTTTACGATTCCGCCGTGGATTGGAGCCATTGCCGGAGGCGCATTCATCGGAGCAGGCCTTACCACTTTGTTTCGAAACGATGCTTCCCTTGGCGGCGCAACGATTCTTGCGGTTTACCTGTACAAGAAATACGGGATCAATCCCGGCAAAACCAACTTCTCCTTCGACTTCCTGGTTGTCCTCACCAGCCTATCCGTATTCTCGCTTACGAGCGGGCTTTTTTCCGCAATATCTATTGCCGTTACGTCGGGAATATTGTCCTTCTATAAAAGAAGAAAGACGAGTGCCGGGAAAACCAAAGATGACCCCCTTTCACGTGCGTCGGCTTCGTAGCACCAAACGGCGTAACCAGACCAAAGTCGGGGCGGCCCCCCTGCTAAAGATGGTTTTACCTTCCATAATATTCCTATACATTAAAAAGAACGAAGTGCTGGAAGGTAGCTAGCGCATAGCTTGAAGGGAGACGGAAGAACTTGTGGAGACGTGTTTGCAAAATAGTGGTTTATCTGCTCGCCATACTTGTGGGGCTAGCAGGTATCGGAACCGTATATCAATGGTATGGCTCCGTACAAGACAAAAAATCATACAAACCAGTCGGGAAGCTGTATGAAGTAGCAGGCAGCAAAATGCATCTCTATACGGAAGGGGAAGGAGACACGACGATCGTATTCGCTTCCGGATGGGGAACGGTGAATCCTTACGCCGATTTCTCACCTTTGTATGAAGGCCTGAAGTCGCATGCGAAGATTGCCGTCTATGACCGGTTTGGGTATGGCTACAGCGATATGACGGACAGGAAACGGGATATCGATACGATTACAAACGAAATCCATGAGCTTCTGCTCGTCTCCGGGCAGAAGCCGCCTTATGTGTTTGCAGCGCACTCACTGGGTGCCCTGGAAGCCATTCGGTATGCGCAGCGGTTCCCGGAAGAAGTGAAGGGCATTCTGCTTACGGAAGGCGGAAGTCCGGAATATTACAAAACCAGCCCGGAGCTTACTTTTATTCCGTGGATACACAGCGGTCTCCGAACAACCGGCCTATTGCGGGCTTTGTATCATTTTAACGGCTTCCAGGAATGGGTAGCCAACCAAAGCAACGGGGATAAGCTGTTGACGGAGGAACGGAAGGAATTAAATCGCAAGGCCACACTGCTTAAGGTCGGAAATCGGAATATGAGAGATGAAATACGGCAAAGCCGGGAGAATGCTGAAACCGTGCTAGCAGGCGGAAAACCTCTCAACATCCCTCTTACCGTCTTGACGGCGGATTATTTCGGTAAGCTCGCCGAGGACCGCGCATGGAAAGACAATGAAGCCGCGCTTCCCTCATGGTCTGTTTCCGGCAAGCAAATCATCGTGCAAGACAGCTCCCATTACCTGCACAGCTATCAGCCAGAGCTTGTTGTTGATGAACTGCTGCGGCTGGTTGACCAATAGAAAAGAAAATGAAAACAGAGCTAAGGAGATCACCATTCCTTAGCTCTGTTTTCGTTCATCCCGTTATGAACCTAGCATCAGCGTATTCCTATAAAGCTGCAGCTGCTTGGCCGACCAGCGATGACAGCTGCTCGCAATCAACCGCCTGCCCTTCACGAATCTTGATTGTTTTTCTTTCCGGCGGACCTTCGAACAAGCCTTCCGGAAGCGATAGCTCACTTGCGTTAAAGATGGTAAAGCTGACGGCGTCTTTCGACGTCGAAATAACGGCCGCGTATTTTCCATTACTCAAAAAATGCGGCTTTTTGTATTGAATGCGCTCCTGAACGCCGGGAATCGCTCCATGAACAGCCTCGCGCAGGCGGGCGCATAGTTCTCCTTGCCAAGGCAATTTTATCGCACCGATAAATTCCGTTACTTCTTGGTTCATTTTTTCCGTCTCCTTTTTTTGCGTAAAATTCATGGCTTTATTAACACGACGAACGGATAACGGCCAATTCGACAGCTATGAAAAATAATTTTAACTTTTTTTCAACATATCCATTTGGTCTCTAAGGTCGGCTTCCAGCAGCGTTGATTCGGAAGCCCGAAGCAGGCTCTCATTATCAAAAAGCAGGCGGAGCTCGATTTCACATTCTCTGCACCCGCTTGGATGTGGCATGCGCATCGCCCATGCGATGGCTTCTTCTTCCGTTTTCACATCAATCAGCGTATATCCTGCTACCAAACTTCCCGTCTCCGCAAACGGTCCAGCCATAATCTCAGGCGTCTCGCCGCTTACCGGATACGTGATTCGCAGTCCGCTCGAGCTCGGCCGCAGCTCCTCAGCAGCAAGGAGCACGCCGGCGCTGGCCAAGGCTTCGTTGAACGCTGCCATCGCATCGTGGTGTTTCCAGCCAGGCTTCACGCCAGCTTCTGAATGCTTTGTTGCTTTCACCATTAACATATATCGCATTGGTGTTTCCTCCCGAATTGGAATGAGGACGGAATGCAGTTAAACCCGCCGCTGCTATAACGACGAACGGGAAGCCCGCTAATCGACATGCCTATCTGAAGCACATTCCTCGGCGCGCTTTAACATCAGCTCGCGCTCGCGCACATTGCGTGTCAGCGAAGCGGCACGCTCAAATTCACCGCGCGCTTCACCGCTGCGGCCTAATTTTGCCAATAGATCTCCCCGCACGCTCGGCAGCAGATGATAGTCCTTCAACGATGGCACAGCGGTCAGCTCATCTACGATTTGCAGGCCGAAGGCTGGACCGAAGGCCATGGCAATCGCCACCGCGCGGTTTAATTCCACGACAGGCGACGGCATTACGCGTGATAAAGCTTCATATAAGGCTGCGATACGGGCCCAGTCGGTCTCGGCTGCGGTACGGGCTTTCGCGTGGCATGCAGCAATCGCGGCTTGAAGCGCATAGGGACCAAGCGGCCGTCCGAGCTTCTGCGCGCGTTCGAGAGCAGCCAAGCCGCGGCGGATCAGCAGCTGGTCCCATAATGCGCGGTTCTGATCCATAAGCAGGATGGGTTCGCCCCCAGCGCTCACCCGGGTTTTGAACCGCGACGATTGGATTTCCATCAATGCAACCAAGCCGTGAACCTCCGGTTCCCCAGGTGCGATTTCCGCAAGGACACGCCCGAGCCTAAGCGCCTCCTGACAAAGCAGCGGACGTATCCAGCTGCCGCCGGAAGTTGCCGTATAGCCCTCATTAAACATCAGATAAATCACTTCGAGCACCGTCGACAGGCGTTCCTTGAGCTCCTCGCCCGCAGGAACCTCGAAGGCAACACGCATGCTGCTTAACGTGCGCTTTGCCCGGACAATCCGCTGCGCAATCGTCGATTCCGCGATGAGGAATGCATGCGCGATTTCGTCGGTCGTAAGGCCCCCCAGCAGACGCAGCGTCAACGTTACCCGTGCCTCTTGCGATAAGGCTGGATGGCAGGTCGTGAAAATTAATCGAAGAAGATCATCCCCCACTTCGCCATCCATCGCCATAGCAATATCGTCCTCGGTGTACATTTCGTTTCCTCGTCCAAATTCCTCGTATTTCTGCTCGCGGACTTTGCTCCTGCGGATGAAATCGATCGCGCGGCGCTTCGCCGTCGTCATGAGCCAAGCCCCGGGGTTATCCGGTATGCCGGAAACTGGCCACCGTTCCAATGCAATGACAAGGGCATCCTGTGCCAGATCTTCCGCTAGACCGACGTCACGCACCATCCGCGTCAATCCGGCAATCAGCTTAGCCGATTCAATTCGCCAGATGGCATCTATTGTGCGCTGGGTTGCGGAACCGTTCACGATTTCTTAGGCCTCTCCATTTGGATGCGAAGCGCGGCTTCCATCGCCAGCGTTTCCGGATTCTGCGTTAAATCCTCTGCATCCATCACCTGCCGCAGCTCGATTTCCCCTTCGCCGTTGCCATGGGGATCCGGCATGCGCATGGCCCATTCGATTGCTTCTTCCCTCGACTTAACTTCAATAAGCGTATATCCGGCTATTATTTCTTTCGCTTCGGTGAATGGCCCGTCGATTACTTTCGGCTTCTCTCCAGGATTCGGATAGGAAATCCGAATGCCATGCGAGCTGGCCTGCAATCCATCTGCAGCGAGCAGCACGCCTGCCTTAGCCAATTCTTCGTTGTAGCGGAGCATCGCTTCGAGAAGCTCCTGGCTGGGCATTATCCCTGCCTCGGAATCCTTGGTACCTTTAACGATCATCATAAATCTCATATTTAATTTCCTCCCGCATTCATTTTGGAAATACAACGACCTCTTCCTATATAGACGACGAACCATATGCCTCAGAATCGACAACGCGAGCAGAAATGATATTGGATAAATTCGTCATTTGCAAATAAAATTCCTTTGCAGCGCTGTATGGAGCAATCGAATTCCACTTTTGCGTGCGAGCTGGTTAAGACAAAAAAAAAAGAGTCGCCCCCGACAAGGCAACCCGATTTATTCACTGTTTGATTAAGTCATTCATCTATTAATTGAACCATTACAAATGCTTCGCTTTTGTTTCTATTTTTTTCTTCCGTATTGCTTGGCATAGGCCATAATGCTGCGATACATGCTTTTGTCTTTCATTTGCTTCAGCGGATAAAACTGAGGTCTTGTATTCACCTCAAGAATCCAAGCGTTGCCTTTTTTGTCTAAAGCAACGTCGAGACCCAGCTCTCGAAATCCACTGCTATGTTTGTCAAATAATTGGCCAACGGATTTACCAAGATTCTTTAGCTCTTTTTCTTTCTGATCGATCGTGTTCTTGCTGAAGCCTGCTTTAGACAGCGTTTGCTGAAAATATCCAAGCTCGCCGCCTTGATGGTAGTTTGTCGCGACTTTGCCGGGCACTCCTATTTTCGTAAAAATCGCAGTGGTCTTCCATACGCCGCCGTTCGATTTTTGAACCATGACGCGGATATCGAAGGGCCTGCCTTTTACAGCAGCTAGTTGAATGCCCTTCTGCAGCAAATAGGATTGCCCCGATGCACGTTTCTTCAATTGGCCATGGAGAGCCTTTACTGTCGCGTAACGATTTTTCTTTGCGTTGTGTTGAATTTCATAGCCCTTCTCCAGCTTTTTTATACGATTAATATTAAAGCCGCCTGTGCCGCCGGTAGGTTTGAAATAAACGGTTGAATACTGAGAAAGCATACTGCTAAGATTGCTTTGGTTAAAGAGTAATGTATGAGGAACATATTTTCGTATATTTGCTTTTTTAAGCAGCCACTTCGTTTTTACCCATTTGCTCTTTACCGATGTACTTCGATAACCCATAATGTCAACCCCCCCCTTTCTCTAGCATATGAGGGGCTATTAAAGATTGCTCGTGCTCTAGTCTATTGCCTCAAATTAATGGGAAATTGTTGTAATAAAACATATTATTAAATAAAATGGTAGAGAAATATACCACATACAAAGCAGAGGTGTATCCATGAACTTATTTGATAGCTGCTCCGGCCAATCTGTGCAAGCAGGACTGAACTGGATAAATGAACCAGACCATTGGGAATTTGACGCCGATCGGGCATTAGTCGTCTCTGCACCAGCCGTTGCCGATTTTTTTATTGATCCGTCAGGGGACAATGTCAAATCCTCCGCACCTTTTTTGTATACCCGGGTCAAAGGCGATTTCAGCGCGGTCACCAGAGTCAGCGTGGAGATGAAGCAGCAATACGATTCCGGATGCTTGATGATCATGGCCGATGACACCCATTGGGCTAAGCTCTGCTTTGAGTTTTTTGCGGATCATCCCTCCATCCTCAGTGTCGTGACCAAGGAGAGCTCGGATGATTGCATCTCCGCCAAAGCAGAAACCAGTCAGCCGTATCTGCGAATGGCAAGGGCCGGAAACTGCTTCGCCTTCCACTATTCATTGGACGGGGAGCAATGGAAGCTGGTCCGTTATTTCAGGTTGGATTGCCCGGATGAGATCAAAGTAGGTGTGGTCGCGCAGTCCCCGGTCGGTGACGGCGCTCAAGCAAGGTTTGACCATTTTCTGCTAATCCAAGGCATCTCTGGCGATATTCGAACGGTCAATCCATAAAGCCAAAAAGAAGAGGCGCGCCGGGATCAGGCACACCTCTTCTCTTTATTTCGAACACGATGCTCTGTATTCTGAACACAATATCAAATGATTCCTTTTATATACTCCGCTAACTCTATCGCTGCTTTCTCATGGGCGGATCCTCCTGGGTGGCTTCTTGAACCTATTGTATCGTCAGTCATATTGGGAAGCTGAAAAACAGACATCATCCTATCGCCTGTTTTTCGGATATAAGAATCTACAGCACGGTAGATCGCCGGCATTAGCGGCATGCCTAGCATGCCATAGGCCCATACCAGATGGGCTTTTTTATTATATTTTCTAAGTTTAATGAGGAAGTTCTCAACTGCCTTCTCGAAGGATGCCAAATCTTCTTCATTATAGGTGCCATCTTCATTTAAACGTTGTTTATAGGTTTTCCCAGTGCTTTCGTCTGTCCATTCTGGTGTAAGAAATGCTCCCCCATCATTTGATCCGAGGTTGATCACGACAACATCAGGCTGCCAGGCATCAAAATCATTTTCATTAAAAGCGCCCAATGCTTCATTTTTTTCTCCGGTAAGCAGACCACACACATACTCGTAATATTCCGGAATATTAGCATGAGGATTATTATCCCAGCTCGTCAATACTCCCCATCCGCTTTGAGAAATAACTCGATATTCTGCATTCAGAGCTTCTGCCGTCATTGCGCTATAATTGTTTATGGCGCTAAACCACATCGGAACCCAGTCTTCTTCGGCTTTAGCTCCTATTGCGCCTTCTCCTGAAGTAATACTGTCACCAATAAACTCTAATTTATAGGGTCTCTCCTCAACCGGCAAAAGCTCTCCGTCAAACTTCACGGCATGAATCTGCAGCGAGCAGGCTGGATCCGCACTCATCGGCTGCACGTCTTTTACAATCCGGATATTCTTTATGACATTTTCATTCATGCCCCGAAATACACAGACCCAATGTCTCCCTGCCGTCACCATTTGCCTGCTTACAGGAACAGAATTCATCACTACACTAACCCACGGCTCATAAGTATCATAGTCTGCCTCTACTTCAATCCAAAGCTCAGAGCCTTTAACATTTAATTCAATTGCGCTTCCTGTCCAAAACAAGGTTAATGGAGAACGGCATCCTGTTGTTCTGCCATGAACTTTTATACGTTCGAGATCAGATAACGAATATTCTTTTAACTTTTCATTTCGCTTCATCCTATGCTCCTCCTAACTCTTCTGATAGTTTGAATTATACCCGTTTCCTTTTGATAGGAAATAGAAAGATTCTTTCGATGTTCGATGGTCAGTAAAGCTTGCCTAAGCAAAAAATAGAGCCTGCCATTATCGCTTCCCTTACGGTTGGCGTAATCGCAGGCTCTTGGCAAAGCCTTGAGTTACTCGTACCTAAAGTTTCGAGGCCCTATGAGGCTTTTGGTAAAATGACAGGACTGAAGCTTCCCGGTGCACTTTGCGAGAGCGCCGCAGCAATCTGATCCGTCGGCTGCGTAAGCAGCGCGAATAGAATGGCCGCCAGCTCCTGCTGGTTTAACACCTTCCGTGATTGGTAATTCGCTGCCCCTTTTGCATTCACTTGAACCTCCGGTCCATGGATGCCGAGAGCGACCATCATTTGAACGGCTGGAACTGCCCAAGCATCTGTTTTACCTTCAAGCTTCACATCTTTAAATAGCTCCTGAGGGTACTGAGCGCTTAGCAAGCGCCACAGCATAACCGCTGCTTCTTGACGCGTAATGGCGCGGTCCGGTACGAACTTCCCGGTGCCGCTGCCCTTCACCATGCCAAGCTCATAAGCTGCTTGGATGAAGGCTGCCGAAGGATGGCCTGCCAAGTCGCTAAAAGCCAGCTCCGTCGTTTTGCTGCCTTTCAGATTGTTCGACTCCAAAAGAAACTGCACGTATTCTCCTCTCGTTACCTGCCGTTCCGGACCAAATGCTTTGCTTGCATCGTTCGCATAATAGCCAAGCGACTGCAGCGTTAATATTTGCTCGGCATAAGCATGCTCTTTCGGCACATCGGTAAAGCCTGCCGGCTTTACCCCTTTGCTTGCATAGCCTAGCGGGTTGAGATAAGGCTCTTTCATATACAGAACGCTGCCGTTCTCATCCACCTTGAATGCGGTAAATTGATTCGTCAGCTCGTCGACGAATAAGTTGGCATCCACTTGATGCAGCTTACGAGGCCCGATAACAGCGTCGGTAATCGTCAGATCCGCATCCTCCGTCTTCAGGCTCGATACAATGCTTTGGAGCCGTAGATCCGCATAGTAACCGTTGAACTTTTCCAGCTCGTCGCTTGACGAAGCCTTGTAGTCGGCAAGCTTCGCGGGCGCCGCATATTGCGGGAAAAAGGTCTGAATGAACTGCGGATAAAACAGGTTGCGCAGTATGCCTTGTTGGTTATACGTTAAGAATACACCGGTATTCTGCTCGGGGATAAGAAATAAATAAGAGCTGAAATCTGGCAGATCGCCGCCTTTCGAAATGACTTTCGAACTGCTTCCGGCACCGGGAATCTGGAAAGGAGCTTCAAATCCATAAGTCGTATCAGGCAAAAGCGGATGAATAGCTGAGCGATATACTTCCATTTGGTCTACCGAGTTATTGGCAAGAATTCGACTGGATCCGGCTGCTCCGCCATTAAGGAAAGCAACCATAAATTTACCAACGTCCTCGGCGGTAGTAAGCATTCCGCCTTGCGGCATAATGGTTGGCGTGAGTGCGTAAGTCTCCACTCGCTGGCCTGCCGCATCATATCCTGCAGCCAATTGCTCCTTCAGCTTGCCTTCAAGTTTGAAGCCGCTGTTGTTCATTCCGAGCGGTTTAAAAATATTTTGGTCCATATAGGTCTCGAATGGTACGCCGCTAGCTTTCTCAACGACTAGCCCAAGCAGCATAGAAGCGAAATTATCATACATATAGGAGCTGCCCGGCTTCCGAACAACCGGAGGCAAATTGGCGCGGACATAGTCTTGAATGGAGACGACTTTATCAAAATCCAAGTGAAGATCTTCCTGATTCGGATCACGAATTTCAAATCCCGTCGTGTGTGTCAACAGATGCTCGATCGTAACGGGAGTGTTGAAAGGATTATCGACCTTTAGGTCTGGAACGTACTTCAAAAAATCGTCCTTTAGGCTAATCTTGCCCTGCTCGATAAGCTGCATAGCTGCTACGGCCGTAAAGGACTTCGAAACCGAAGCGATCCGGAACACAGTGGACGTTGGGTCTACTGCTTCTTTCGTCTCCTTATCCGCAACGCCATACCCTTTCTGCGCGATAACCTTGCCGTCTTTCACGACAACGACGGATGCGCCAACATAATGGGGTTTGGCAGCTTCCGAGGCAAAGAATCCATCGAGGAATTCTACTGCGCTTTTCTCATTCAGCTCTACTGGTTTTTCTCCGCCTCCGGTTTCCGTCGCTGCGGCGTAGACGGTTGAGGTCATTAAGCATACGGTCAATAAGGCTACGGCAAACGATTTGGCCCATAGAGCGGTTCTAGCAAAATACAAAAATCTTCTCATTTTCACACTGCCTCTCCCAAATTTTAGGTAACAAACCATTATTACGTATCCATTTATTGGGAGGTTTCACTTTTTGAAATACTAGGAAGCAAAAAAAAGAGGAAGACATGATGTCTCCCTCGCACTCCAGCTTCTTCGGTTATTCAATAGGCAGGATGATATCGATAGTCGTTCCTTGATTCACTTTACTCTTTATCGACATACTCCCCTTATGCCCTTCTATTATTTTATTCGTTACCATTAATCCGAGCCCCGTTCCCTTTTCCTTGGTAGAATGGAACGGCTCGCCGAGCTTTGGCAGCTCTTCCTCAGGAATGCCAACCCCCTGATCAATAAACCGGATTAATATTTGATCACGCTGAATATTTTTAACTTGAATACGGATGATTCCCCCATTATCCATCGCTTCCAGCGCATTTTTAAGGATGTTAATAAAAACCTGCTTCAGCTGATTTTCGTCACATTTCATTATGGGAATATTACGATCGTATTCGGTTATGATTTGTACATTGATTAGATTTGCCTGTGCGTCCAGCAACATTACGATATTACGAATAATACTTTCCAGATTCTTCTCTTCCAGCGAGCGGACGACCTGCGGATTTGAAACGACCATAAACTCATTTACAATAAAATTGATTCGTTCGATCTCAGCCTGCATAATCTCAAAATAGTTTTCATAACCAAGATTTTTAGAATTTAATAATTGCAAAAAGCCTTTTAAAGACGTTAAGGGATTTCGAATTTCATGAGCAACCCCCGCTGCCAATTGCCCTACCACCGAAAGCTTCTCAGACTTTATAAACATTTCCTCTGTTCGCTTTCTCTCTGTGATGTCTCTCATCACATTTTGAATCACGGGCTTACCCATATATTTTTCAATACAGATGCATGATGTTTCGATGTCTATAATTTCGCCATCTAAGCGAATAATCTTCTGCTCGATGCATTCCGACCGTTCTTCTGTCGGTATAATGGTTTGACTTCGTTCGATCTCCATCTCATGATAGTCGGGATGTAAAAAATCAAAGATCGGTTTACCTACTACTTCCTCAATCCTGGTTGCCCCAACGACTTTCAACGCAGCATCATTCGCATAGATCAAAATACCGTCGCTATGAATCGTTATAGGCTCCGGCGAAAGCTTAATGATTTTCCGGTATCTGGACTCGCTGTCACGAAGCATTTCTTCTATTTGATTCCGCTTAAAATTATTAATCTTTATAAGGACATACAGCAACCAAGCCATGATAAGGACAAAGAAAAGGCCTTTTAACGTTTGTATTCTAGTTATCGTTTCCGCATCTTTGAAAAATATAGCTAATACAGTGTCTGTCATTACAATCCACAGACCTGTAATAAGTGCATAAATGAATACTATTTTTAAAATGTTACGTTTTCCATTGAACTTTTCTTGTCTGCTTGAGCCCATGCCCATCATACTTCCCTACTTTTCCCTATAAGTCGCTTCGATCCTTAGGTGCATAGCTCTGAAAAAACTTAAGAGCGGTTCCAATCCGCATTATGTAGAGTGATTTCCTGAAGGAATTAAAATTTAGCATATTTTTACATAAAAAGTCCAAACTGAAAAATATTTATTCTTCTTTACTTATACATCGGAAATTATTCTCCTAATATGACCGAGTATAAGATAATTTATTTTCCTAGTCAATGCTAATTCCGGCAGTTTCCAATGATCATGCTAGGATTTAATTTCAGGTGATTATTGAACGCACAAAGCATCGGTTTTGCAACAGCCGTAAGCCCCATTTTAGCTAATAAATAGTTTATGAACTAAGCAGCAAGAACACTTCCTTTACAAATAATTTATATTTTAAAAAGCAATATCTTTCACTTTTTTCAAATGGAACGGACGTAAAATACTATTTATTAAGGGGAATTTTTCTTGTATTTAAACTTATACTTTTCATTATTCATATTTCTTCATTCCTATTTCACTTTTTTCATTTTGAAAACAATAGAAGTACCATCAACTGCATCGGAGATACTCCTAAAGGATTATCTATTATCGCTAGCGAATTTATAGAAAACAATCCCATAAAACGAAACTGGAGAACGCGATGACCTTCCCTATTTGGATCAATCTTGGCTTTATCAAGCTGCATCCCCATGCGGTATTTGAAGCGCTCGCATATTTTATCGGCTTTCGAGTGTACCTCTACACCCGCAGCAAAGATAAGCTTCCGATCGTGCAGGGCATGTGGATCATTGTCGGGGCTATTCTAGGAGCTGCTATCGGGTCTAAAGTGTTGTATTGGCTGGAGGATCCCCTGCGGACGATCGAAAATTGGCACAGCTACACCTATTTAATGGAGGGCAAAACGATAGTCGGAGGACTGTTAGGCGGACTGATCGGCGTGGAGTGGATGAAGAAGCGTGTCCGCATTACCCGTTCCACCGGCGACGATATGGCACTGCCGATTATAGTAGGCATGGTCATTGGGCGTATCGGCTGCTTTATGACTGGCCTTAGCGATCATACCTACGGCACGCCGACAACATGGATAACAGGCATTGATTTTGGCGACGGTATTCTTAGGCATCCTACTCAGCTATATGAAATTGCTTTCCTGCTTCTGCTTGGCGGGATGCTCTACCGATGGAAAAAAAGAGCCGCATTGCCTGACGGAGCGATTTTCCAGCTTTTTATGGCGGGGTATCTCATTTTCCGCTTAGCCGTAGATTTTATAAAGCCAACCCCTCATCCGTTTCTCGGCCTTAACAATATTCAGTTGGCTTGCCTCGCCGGCATCATCTATTACTTTGCTTTGATGTACAAATGGCTGGGGCAGCCGCTGCGCTCACATAAAAAGGAGTTGTAACGATGACAACGAAAAACAGACCGTACATTTTTTACGAGCTAACGAACAGCATCTGTTCAAAATGTTTGCGCAAGGTCGAAGCCAAAGTCATCATCGAGGACAATCAAGTGTTTCTGCTCAAATATTGCGGACATCACGGACGGGAAAAGGTACTGATTGCAAGCGATGCCGCCTATTATAAGAAATGCCGCGAATTTCTGAAGCCCGCGGAAATGCCGCAGCAATGGAACACGCCGATTCGCTACGGCTGTCCCTATGATTGCGGACTATGTCCCGATCATGAGCAGCATAGCTGTCTGACGCTGCTCGAGGTCACAGACCGCTGCAACCTGCAATGTCCGATTTGCTATGCAGAGTCCTCCCCGCATAAGGGCTCATGGCGCTCGCTGGAGCAGATCGAGAGCATGCTTGATGCCATCGTCCGCAACGAGGCCGAGCCCGACATTGTGCAAATTAGCGGGGGCGAGCCTACGATACATCCGCAGTTTTTCGAAATACTAGACCTCGCCAAAAGCAAGCCAATCAAGCATATTATGGTCAACACCAATGGCCTCCGCATTGCTCAGGATCGCAGCTTTGCCAAGCGGTTAGCCGAATATATGCCCGGCTTTGAAATTTATTTGCAGTTCGACAGCTTCCAGGAGGAGGCGCTGCGAGAGCTTCGCGGCGTTGATTTGCGCGACGTTCGACGCCGGGCCTTAGAGCATTTGAACGAATTCAATATTTCGACCACGCTGGTCGTTACGCTCAAAAAAGGACTGAACGATCATGAGATCGGTGACATTATTCAGTTCGGCCTGAAGCAGCCCGCCGTACGCGGCGTGACCTTCCAGCCAATCCAAGCGGCAGGACGATTGGAAGAATACGATCCGGCCAAGGATCGCTTGACCCTTAGCGAGGTGCGGCAAGGAATCATTGACCAATCAGGCATTTTTCGCCCTGAGGATATTATTCCGGTGCCATGCCATCCCGATTGTTTGGCGATGGGCTACGCCTTGAAGCTTGGCGGTGATGTGCTGCCGCTTACCGGATTAATGGACCCGCAAATCTTACTGGAGGGCGGACGCAACACGATCGTGTTCGAGCAGGATCAAACCCTGAAGTCCAAAATATTCGAGCTGTTCTCGACTGCCCATTCCCCTGCTTCTTCAGCACTGTCGCTGAAAAACCTGCTGTGCTGCTTGCCGATGGTCTCCGTACCGGACAACATCAGCTATGATAATGTATTCCGTGTCATCATTATGCAATTTTTAGATCCGTACAATTTTGATGTACGCTCCGTCAAAAAATCTTGTGTCCACATCGTACACCCCGATGGACGAATCATTCCTTTTGACACGTACAATATGTTCTATCGCGGTGATCAGGAGAAGAAGCTCGCTGAGCTGAGAAGTGAATTTGACATGCGTCCGGGAGGTAAAATCAATGAGTGGAATGAGTGATGAGAATAACAAGCAGGTAGATGTACCGCCTACCGGCAAATCGCCTGACCATACCAAGCAGGTATGGCTCGGAATGGGACTGCTGGCCCTGCTGCATTTATTGCTTTTCCTTTTTCCTGTCGCCTTTTTCTTAATCGGCATCGCACAAATAATATACCTGCTTCCTGCTCTCCTTATTTTCCATAAAAAAAGCGGTATCGTTCAAGGATTACTGCTTGGCGCAGGCATTACTTTTCTGTTGAACGCAACCTGCTTTGGGCTCGTGCTTACCGGGAATTTTTCACTATAAATCTAATTCATTATTATCCAGGATGGCCTGTTTTTCCAAATCGTTGACTTGTGAATACACAGGAATCACGCAGCACAAAAAAGAGCCAATACAGTCTCACCTGTCAAAGGGAAGCTATATTGGCTCTTTGTTTGTGAGTTCACTCATTAGCTGCAGCGTTTAATAATATCTGCCCATTTGCATAAACAATATCCGTTATAAAATCGGTTCTCTTCGTATCAAAATTAGCAAAGTTCGCCATGTTTGAGATGGCTGCTTCATAAAGAGATAGGCTGCCGTCACGATTATCCACGAGGGTCATATCCTCATTCAAATGCGTGTATGGTAAGATAAAAATTTCTTTGGCAGACGGGTTAAAATAAGCCGCATGAGAGCGATGAAGGCCCGAGCCCCATGAATAAGTAAAATACAATTCCGATTCCCCGTCGCTGTCCATATCGGCCAGAGCCATGCTTGTTACGCCAAGGCCGCCGAACCACTCACCAAGTGGATAGACTTCGCCCCCATATAGCAAAAACGATGCGGAGGATTTGTCATATTTGAAAATCCGATATTCAGAGTTTTCTTTCATTGATTCCGGTGTGATGTTATAGCACTTGTCTGTGTCATAGCCTGAGTTGAAATCCTTTTGCAAAGCTAGAAAAGCATCGACACCGTCCTGAGTTCCCACGATAGCAGCATTTTCAAATATTTCCTCGTCAAGCTTCGAAATCTTATAAATACTCCAAATATATTCGCTCTTTAGGATATTGGCGCTATCTTTATGCATTTTCGCCAGCCATATCTCATCATCCAGCAAATAAAGACAATAACCAGGATTTACGGCCGAATGGTTAAAAACATACTGATAGCGCTCCTTAAACCCGGAAATTTTAGGAGCATTCATGCCCGGCATCATAAAGCTGTTCTTGAACTCCTGCTCGTCTAAAGTTTCCCGTTCATAGACAGCGGCCATTTTCTGTTGATTTCCCGCTTCGTCGGTTACGATTAGCGAGTTTTCGGTAAGTGTGTAGTACTCCTTAAATCCTTCAAAAGCCATAAACGAGCTCAGTGGATTCATATATATCTGCTTTTCAAAGCGATAGCTGCCATAAGGCTTTCCCGTTTCTTTCAATGCCCCATTCACGATTGGATTTGTGGCACAGACAGCGACAGCCAGTATACAGATAGCGGCAGAGAAGGCGATCACTCGTTTTTTCGGCGCTTTAAAACGCAGGATATTTTTTACGCGCTCTCGGATGCCCGTCTCTCCGAAGGCCAGCGGACTGGCTGATGGAAAGCGGCGGTTTGCCGCAAAAGAGAGCAATGACGTGCAATACTCCTTCGCGATGCCCGAACCGGTCTCCGACAGCACCTTTTCATCGCAGCTCATTTCCATGTCTTTGGCCATCAAAGCGAAGGCAAGCCATGCAAGTGGATTAAACCAGTGAAAGGCAAGAACCACAAAGGCGAACGGCTTGATTAGGTGATCTTTCCTTTTTAAATGATAAGCTTCGTGCTTCAGGATGAAGACGCGTTCTTGTTCCCGAAGCCCGAAGGGGATATAAATTCGCGGCTTGATAAAGCCAAGAATAAATGGCGACCGAATATTGTCGGCCTCAAATATGTAGTTATCCATACGGATTGCTGTGACCATGCGACGTTTCAAGCGGAAGTATGACACTACGCCGTAAATAAGCAATGCAGCGACGCCTGAACTCCACACGATTGTGCCGAGCTGTATCCACATTTGCAGAGGATTCGCGCTTTCGTCCGGGGCAGCCGGAGGCAGACTTTCACTTATGATGACGTTCATGGTCGGTATGCCCACCGACATTCCCGGATTCTCCATATCGCCGATATCTGAAGGCACATAGCTCAGCGCCGCTTCGCCGCTCTTTTGTGCCGCGGTCATATCAAAGGGGGCCGCATTAAAGATGCTGAACTCCGAAGAAATAGACACCGGACAGACTAGGCGGAACAGAACAACAGCCCACAACAAATAGGAATACTTCTTCGGCGCTCGTTTCAGCAGCAGACGGATGAGAAGCACGGCGACGATCACATAAGTTGCTGTGAGGGTCATATTAAGTATTTTTAGAAACAATGTTTCCATACTTATCCCTCCTTATGCTCGTCAATCAGGCGCTTAAGCTCATCAGCTTCCTTATTGGAGATGGCTTTATTGCCGAAAAAAGATACGAGAAACTGGGGCAGAGAGCCTTCAAAGGTCCGCTCAATAAAATGTTCGCTCTCATACGCTTGTATCTGCTCTTTTGGGATAATGGAGCTTACAATGGTATCCTCATTTTTAAGAAGCCCCTTTTCACACATTTTCCGAAGCACGGTATAGGTGGTGGGCTTCTTCCAGCCCAACTTTTCTAAACATAGAGTTACCAGCCTTCCCGACGCCACTGGTTCGCTCTCCCACACGACTAGCATAAAGCGATAATCACTTTCACATAGCTTCAAGTTACTCATTATAACCTCCCCTATTCTGGTTTATAGTTATAAACCCATACAATGAGTTTATAACTATAAACCAGAATAGTCAATGTAAATAGGGAGCAAGGTCGAAAAGCATGCAATTGACTTCGAGCATAAAAAATACACCGCCCGAGGCGTACAGCCTACATGACGATGTATCCAAATGGAAAGGCTTGATCTCTGCTTATTCCGTTGGATTGACCGCAAAGATAGAATGGATATTACCCTCTGGTTCAGCGAAAAATCCGGTTGTATGCCCCCATGACATTGACATTGGCTCAGAAATTGCCGTGGCGCCTTTCAAAATAAATTCCTCATACTGATCACGGACATCGGAGAATTACATTCAAAGTTCAGTTCGAAAGCCTGACCTTTGCGTTCTTCGATGAAGGAATAATGCTTGTTCGTGTTATCAGCCATCAGTTGTTTGGAGCATATCGCGAGACGAACTCCCTTAAATTTAGAACAAATGTTCTTATTCGCTATTCTCGAAAGATGGTACACTTCAGATTTTGATCATTCGACTTCCTGTTGAACGACTCCCCCATCGCAACCAGATTCCCGCTATCCGAACTCCAATCACTCCAACTATCGGATTCTTTTTTAATAAATGGCTAGCGAATTGGACTTATTCACCAAGGTAATGGTTTAATATAAGCAGAGTTGGGTAAATATGAGGATGAACAATCCGAGGAGGAATGGCCAATGCCGACGGTTCAAGTAGAAGGAAGAGACGCCATTCAGGCAGTTGCAGGCACGAAGCTCGTACTTGCATTAGAGGATAGCGGGATCGACATCTTGCACAGATGCGGCGGCAATGCCAGGTGCACGACATGCGCCGTAGAAGTACTCTCTGGGGATGCGGGCGAGATAGAAGAGGCAGAAGCGACAGTCCTCCGCAACAAAGGAATCGAGGACGCAGCTATCCGGCTATCTTGCCAAATTCGGCTGCATAGTGACGTAACGGTCCGGCTTATCAAGACAGCGACCTCTACGGGCTTGGAGCCCGGAACTCGTCCACAGGAGTGATCGAACCACCTCTTTGTCGCGATATACGGTGTTGGAGAAGTAAGTTGCGATCATCACGATAAGGGTATATCAGGCTAATTGCTAGTAAATTGAAGGGCTGGGGTTCCTCGTTTGAGGGCTCGCAGGCCCTTTATTTGTTGTGTAGGACCGAGCAATCGCTCGGAGTTCATATCTCCATGGCCGGTTGCTGTAGGGCTGTGTGCATTTATCATAAACCAAGCATTGGAAGATGTTTTCGGGAATGGTAAGTGAGGGAAAATAAAATGCATTGTTTCAATTCATCCACTGGTATTTCATCGTTATCATCGAACACAATCGCCCGATTGCCTTCATAGTTGAATATATCTCTAAAAAGCTCCTTGAATGTGTCAACCAGCTTTGTTTTACAGTTAAAATACATTGCATACTGATGTGGGCTTGACTTTTTCCAGTCTATTCTGATTGTGCTTCCACTTTTTGTGACGTAACTAGGTTCACCCCATTTTAGTGTCTCTTCCAGGGGATCAATACCATCTATCTCTGATGCAGTATCCAGAATTAATTGGCGAAGAAACAACAACTTCTTCTGAATGTGTTCCGGATAATGTTCGAACACAGCTGCTACCATAGTGTTTTCAATCGCGCCCATAGGATCAATTCCTCTCCTTAATTCTCATAAGGCTTCGACTGGTCAAAATACTTCGGACGATATGCCAGCGCCCATGTGCATCGACCTCCCTTAAACTACAAAAAATGCGGCTTGTATGGCATATCCTGCGGCAGCTGCTCATAAACCTAAACTATGCAACCAAGAATCAGCACACCTATATCAGACCGTTGCTCCAAAAAAAGTTGAGAACCCCATTAAGGAGGCTGTTTCTAATGAAGGTACTTAACGTAATCAGTCTTATTCTGGTCATCCTAGGCGGCTTAAACTGGTTATCCGTTGGCTTGTTCAATTACGACGTCGTCAGTGAACTTTTCGGGGGTACGGAAGAAGTTGTGTCGCGAATCGTATATATCGTCGTCGGTGTCGCAGCGCTTTATGCTCTCTCCTTCTTCTCAAAGATAGCAAGCGAGGATTAAAGAAAAACGACAGAAACCGCAGGACACGTCTGGGTTTACCGGATGTGTCCTGCGGTTTTTATGTTGCCTTTTATTTCATTCGTAGTGTTTTGCAGCTGTAGTTACACGTCGCCAAGCGTTGAAAACACCCGGTCAAAGCCTGCCTTCGAGCGAAGGAACGCCTCTTCCGTCGTTGGTTGAGCGTCATCTCCATACGGCATCAACACTTCTTGCGCAACTACGCCCGTATAGCCGATTTTTCGCAAGCTGCGTAAAAAACCACTCAAATCGATAACACCCTCTCCCGGATAAAGCCGATCATGATCCAATACTTGCTCGATCGGCATCGATTTGGCATCATTAATATGGACGTACACAACTTGATTAGCCGACAATCGCTCCAGATCCCCGGTCGTTAAGCCACTGGTATGCCAATGATAAGAATCTAGCAGCAAGCCGACATTTGGCCTGTCGATTGCATCCATGAACGCTAAAGTATCCTCCATCGTATGGATGAAAGGATGCTTGTAAGCCGTTCGCCAATGATGCGGACCGACGAATTCAAGGCCCAGCTTCATACCGTATACGCCTAAAATATCCGCGCATCGTCTAAGCCGACGAACCGCATGTACGGCCAGCACTGCCGGGGAAAGGGCCGTCGAAGGCAATATATACGTGCAGCAGGTATCGCTTCCCAGCAAAACCGCCGCTTTGGCGCGAGCCTCCAACAAGGCCAAACCGTCCAGAAACTCTTCCTCACCGTTCCGCCATTCCACGCCTAGATCGAAAGCACCCATCGCCATCCCGTACGAATTCAGCAATTCCCTAGCAGCTTCTAGCCCGTAAGTTTCAATCAAGCCTGCCGCATCAATCTCCACAGCTTGAAATCCATTTTCCGCTGCCAACTCAATCAACCGCTTATCATCGCCGACCCTACCTAGTCCCGCCCGGGTCAATCCTCTTAACATATACCCCAGCTCCATTAGAAAAATAGAATAATCGCAATACTGCCGTTTTTAAGACCAATCGAATAAAACGCCATAGTAATGCTCTTTGTCGTTTCTTAATCCTTCGTACGCGGACGCCGCTTCCTCCGGTTTAAGAATATGACTGATTAGCGGTTCGATGCACAGCTTGTTCTTCGCCATTAAATCAAAAACGATTTGCGAATTTCGTACTAAGGAATGCTTCACGAACGAGTCCTTCTCCACCGGATAACGCCATTCATGCGCCCCTTTGAAGGCAATGCTGCCGTAATTCATCAAATGAACGTAATTCAGCATCTCGGTGACGTTGGTCTGATACTGCCCCCGCGGACTGCCAAGAAGAATCAGCTCCCCGAACTTGGCGATCAAAGGCAAATTATCGACGGCTACCTTCGGCACTCCGGTCGCTTCAATCAAGACAGACGCGCCTTCGCCTTTCGTCAGCCTCATTACCTCTTCCCGGATATCCCCGCGTCCTGCATGCAAAGCCGCGTCAATCCCCGTCGTTTCCGCCATCTTCAATCGTTGACTCGACAGATCGATTCCAAACACATTCGCTCCCTGCAGCTTGGCCAATTGGGAGGCCATATTGCCGATCAACCCCAGCCCCGTAACGACGACGTTGTCTCCCAATTCAATTTGCGACACCCGAGTCGAGGTGAAGGCCACCGTCGCCATCCGCGTGAAAGGAACCCAAGTTAACGGAACATTCTGCGGAGCCTTCAAAAACACACCAGTCGTCGGAACGATTTGATAAGTAGAATGATCGCCGTAATGGAAAACAAGATCGCCGGGACTAAACTGCCGGGCGCCTTTGCCTACTTCTATAATTTCGCTCACCGAGGCGTACCCGGGTACCCCGGGCATGCCAAACCACCCTTCGTTTCCGGACAAGCATGCAAGCTCCGTACCCGGGCTGATTAATGTATATCTCTTTTTAACTAACGCCTCATGATCTCCAATGCGGGAAATGAATAACGGCGCATCATGCACCTCAACCTGCCATGGCGCCGCGAATACGATCTGTTTATTTTGCAATAGTAAAATGCTCCTCTTCTTATATGTCTTTGCGGATCGTGGAATGTGCGGCGAAAAACTGGCTAGGCGTAATACCAACCGTCGTCTTGAAGGAACGGCTGAACAAATGAATGCTGGAGAAGCCTACCTCTTCCGCAATGGCCGTTAACGTTTTGTGTCCTTCGATAATTTTTGCTTTGGCTTGCTCGATCCGCACATGGGTTAAATATTTATGAATCGTTATATTCAATTGCTCCTTGAATAAAAAGGATAAATGATTGGTCGAGACGCCGGCATGCTCGCTGATCGTCACATTATCGAGCCCTGTATCGGCGTAATGCTCATTGATGAAGTTGATTGATTTCTCAAGCACACCCCATCCTTTGGTCATCTTGCCTTCCTGCTCGTTGCTGCCGTTTTGTCCCTTGAGGAAAAAGCAAAGCAACTCGATGCCTATCGCCTTGGCCATTAAATCGCGGTTGGACCCCTCGTCCAAGAAAATCTTTTGCAACAGCAGAAATCTTCTCTTCAAGTCGATACGGTCCACCTTACGCAAATGAGAGACAGGAAAAACGGCGTCCAAAGCTTTTTCCCTCTCGGGAACTTGTCTGGTCTGCTCATTGATGAGCCCCGTTTCCTTCCAGCCGCTCCGGATTTCGTCGTAATGAAGATCGAAATGCACAATGTATTGAATCAAGGGAACGTCTGACGTCGTTCGAATGATATGCGGAAGCAAGGGGGGCATCAGAAAGAGATCTCCCTCTTTTGCCAGATACTTTACCCCGTTTAAGACAAAATCCGCTTCTCCTTGCTCGATATAGGTAAAGACATGGTCAAAATCAATCCACTCGCCGGAGAGGGAAGAAGATTTTACGATTTTGACGAGTCTCACATGTGGAGAAATGGTATTCATCCATGCTTCCATCATTCGCTCCTCCAAATTTCCTTTATCGTCATCCGACACGAGCGCTTACATCTTACTGCATGCCCGTTGGACCATGCACTAAATATAATCCATTATCGGCAACGATTACAGTCCCCTATCCACATCCTCTTACCGGTATACGAAGCCGTTGCTCCACGAAATCTCTGCAAATTTCCAAGCTGCGATAGGGCGTGCTTGTGGACCGGTCGATCTCGACTGTCACCCAGCCTTGATATTGAACATCGTTCAACGCTTCGATAATAGAGTCGAAATCGATTTTACCAAGCCCCAGCTCGCAAAAGACTGGCACCTCGTTTCCGTCAAGCATCGGAAAATCTTCCGCAACGGCGCCTTCTTTCGTAACATCCTTCAGATGCACGTAAGCGACTCTATCTTTGTAGCGACGAATCAGCTCGGCGGGATTCATTCCGGCTCCAGTCAATTGGGCGGTGTCCGGCGCAAAGAAAACGACATCGGAATCGCATAGTTCCATTATGGTATCCAGCTCATTCTCGTTCTGCACTTCAGTCCATAAATGCGGATGAAGGCAGGCTTTGACGCCCAGCTCGAAAGTGCGTTTCGCCGTCTCGATGATGGTTGCAGTCGCCGTCTTCAGCTCCTCCAAGCTGGCCGGCCTTTGCCGGGGACCACCGGGGCCAAGCACCAAATGCCCTGCTCCGCATTGCGAAACTATTCGTGCCAGCCGCACATTATAATCTATAATCTCCTGCCTTTTAGACGGATCTGTAAATTTGCTGGACACAGCTCCCGTAACGCCTCCGTAGAGCGCCGCCAATTCCAAGTTGTACTGAGCCAGCAATTCTTTAAACTGCGCGATATTTTGTTCATATTGAAGCGCAAAAGAAGGCCATGGCTCGATCGCCCGATAACCGAGCTTGGAAGCTTCCTCAAGCGCCTGCAGATGGTTGTCGCCCCATGTAATGGCGTGTACCGCTATCTTTCCTTTAAATGCATTTATACGGTTTCACCCCCATAACAAAATAAAAAAATCCGGATATAACCCGATTATAGGGTTGTATCCGGACATAATCTTTAGCTTAAACCATTAATTTTTATCTAAAACACGGCTAAGGACTTTCACTAAGCCATCTCCCATAAATTAAAGAATTTATCTTGTCTGCTTCGTATACGAGCGTTCATCCAACTCAACCGCTCACAAAAGTATTTTCTGAGAGCGAATGTTGAATCCCTGTTGATTAGATGGCCTTTTGTTCATCAAGGTCACTTGCCTCACACGGTGATGCATCCGAACATCGCATACTAACATGTTAGTCTAAGGCTTTTCCTCACCCGTAGCAACCGGGTTGCTTGGGCTGGAACTCCAATCGCTCCAGCTGCAAAATTCATCACTCACTCCTGCGATGCTTCCTTGGTTACAGGCATTCCGGCTTCAATTAAGCGTTTGTTACCACCGAAGAATATGGCTAGAATAATGATTAACAATCCGGTCCCAACAAGCAGCCATTCAATTTCAATCACATCCGCAAGAGGGCCAAATATCAGCATGCCAATTGGCATCATCGAAGTCGATATCATACCGAATACGCCGAAAATGCGCCCCATATAATTCGGATCCACCTTTTCCTGCAGCAAGACGGTCGTTGGCGTATTCGCCAATGGTATTGCAACGCCGAATACAGCCATCACCATTAAGTAAATCCAGAAAATCGGGACAATGCCCAAAACTAACGTGCATACGCCCATAATCAGGTTACCGAAAGTCATCGTATAGACTTTGTTGCGGAAGCCGCCCCATGATGCGATTATGGCTCCACCGGCCATCATCCCGATTGAAAAAGCAATTTCAATGGCCGTCAATCGCCAATAATCATCTCCGAAGCTGCGAGTGACTTGCAGCGGCGTTAAAAACGCGGCCGGAGCCATTAATACAAAGAAAAAGGCGAAAAAAATAAAAAAGGTTTTCAGAAAGCTATGGTTCTTAATGTAGATTAATCCCTGCTTGAAGTCATCCAAATAAGTTGTCGTTTGTTTATCCGACGCCTTTTGATGCAAAGGGATTTTGAGAAAGAAAAATAACGTAAAGATCGCGATTACCGCTGTGACCACATCGATAAAGAAAATGGCTTCGATGGTTGCCACGGAAAGCAACGTCGCGCTGACAATCGGCGCTACGAACATCATTAGCGCCTGAAGAGTTCCATTTATTCCGTTCACCTTCGTCAGCTTATCCTCCGGCACAATTTGAGGCAATATCGCTCCCACTGCAGGCGTTTGAATGCCTGCTCCGAGCGCGCGGACAGCGGCAATAACAAACAACAACCATGGCTCGTCATATCCCAGTGAAAATGTGATGGCGAGCAGCAACGTAACAATAGAGATCATGGCATCCGATATTATAATCAGATATTTTCGATTGAATCGGTCCGCCCACACACCGGCAAACGGTGATAACAGAAAAGTAGGAATGAACCCGCAGACGATAAATAGCGTCATCATAAGACCTGATTTTGTAGTAAGCGTCACGTGCCACATAATCGCATATTGAACTAATGCAGAACCAAATAACGAAACAGTTTGACTGCTTAGAAAAAGAATAATATCCCTTTTCCAATGTTTGGATTCTTCGGCATGTGTCATCTCTTACACCTTTCTGGAGCAAAAGTATTCATCATTGATTTCGAGGCTTCCTCAGAGTAAGTCATTGCCATATTCCATGCAACTAATTCTATCTGCAGGCACAGAATAATTGCAAATATCGCTTTCTATACAACTTACTTCTCCCAGTAAATCAAAAATGGTTCGCCCACTCTTATTATGACATGAACAAAAACGGTCGGTTTCTTATGGATTGCTGGTTTCACCTTTCCAATCATCCGACTTCCACTATCAGGCTGCAGAGCATAACAAATACATCGCCCAGGGCAAGCTGCCCATATGGCGATGTATTCATCAGACGCATACTACTATGCTGTTTAAGCCTTCTCCTGTTCCCCTATAGCCACAGGGTTTTGTGGGTCCGAACTCCAATCACTCAAGCTGTCGATCCTGCCTTGAAAATGGTTTCAGTGCGGGAACTTTAGACCTGTACGGAGCATCGTGATCCGCCAGCTTCATTGTATCGTCGACCATGGTGACGGAGGGTTGTTGTTCTCTGCCGCGAAGTCCAAAAGCTCGGCGTTCGACACGCCAGCGCCATTGGCTCGGAGAGCGCAGAAGTTGGATGGTACAAGGGATACATATTCAATTAAGTTCATCATCATCCTCAAGCAGCATCGCGAAGTGCGAGGCTTGCCCCGGCAACGCTGGTGGCGTCAAACCACTTTGTGGTGGCAGCGTTGCTCAACCCCCACAACCCCCTTGCCCACGAGCATGCCACCATACATGCCACCAATCTACCAGTCGTGGCGCTGTATTTAAACTCATTAGGGCGAGAAGTACCTACCGGCAAGGGGTTGCGAGGGGTGGCACTTCGCTGCCACCACAAATGACTTGATGCCACCAATAACTAAAGAGCCTAAGGACTATAATTCGATTCAAGAAATAGACTTGGCTGGGGAATCTACATCAATCGTTCTGCTGTATGTATTTCCACGCTCTCCGAACCAATGGTGCTAGCGTACAAAACAATCTGAGCTTGGTGGCGGCGACCTTGAGCAAGGGTGTTCCTCTCTCAGCTACGTACATGTAATGAAGCAACACGCTAGAAGCAAGCGTATCACTCTCGATCATGTATCTGTAAACACCGCAATGTGCCTTGCTTGAAACCATTTTCATACGACAGGTGACAGCTTGAGTGAGGCAGTAGTGTTGTACGGCTGGATGAAGAAGTACGGCAATGGCCGGAAAGCGTATATGAGCGCTATTCTTGAACTTCATGACAATCCAATTGTCTCTTATCCAGGGCGGCTTGCAATGCCCGTTTTAACGTCTAGAATACAAGTGGATTGTTGTTGTTGATGAGAATGACATGACCCAGAACATGTCCCGTGTTGAACGATGCATCGATAATGGTCCAATGGGAACTTACTGAGAACTTTAAAATGTGAGAAGTATTATATACATACATACCATATCTTTGAGGAGCTGGAAAAGGACGTTGACGCCTAAATCCGTTTTTACAGTTACAAACGGTTGCAGGCTAAACTAAACGGCCTCAGTCCCATGGAATTCAGGACGAAGGCCGCTTACTAAATTTATTTATTGTAATGCCTACTTGAAGTGGTGCAGTAGTTCATGGCAGTCTACATTATTAACTGTAACTTCAATTAATTAGCCGATACCTTGCAAAAATTCTTCAATGTTCTCATAGCCGATTTTGGAATTAACAAATTGACCTGCTTGATTATAGATATAAAAAGAGGGGAGAAATTTGCTTCCAAACCATAAAACCCATTTGTGATTATTATCTAACAGCAACGAATCACTGATGCCTAGTTTATTAGCTTCATCCTGAACATACGATACATCAAGATCATGATCTCCCATAGGGACATGTATAGATAACAAATGAAAGCTCTGTATGTTTTCTCGATGAAAGTTTATAACATGAGGAATAACCTCCTTACAGTAACCACAGCTTATTGACCATAAATACACGAACAAAAAATTTTTCTGCAGCAATTCTTCCCTCTTCCGGCTGGAGCCTAGCCAGCTTTCTTCTCCGTTTATATTCGGAAAACTTGCTATAGCAGTATCCATTATCAAGCACTCCCCATACTATTGTTGAAGTCGATTGCCTACTATTTTGCCTATTGCTTCTTCAGCTGCAAAAACTTCAATCGGGCTATCTGGCTGGTTACGTTTATTCCTTAATATCTCAAGCGCCTTATCACTGATCTGTGACGGATCAAGGAAAGACATGGACCACGCAGCCCAAAAACATGCCGTATTATCATTTGAAGCAAGTATTCGCAGCAAATGGGGGATGCTTGAACTGCCGATTCTGGTTAAGGTCAGAGCGGAAGCCATTCTAAGCTGCTCAAAATCCTCCAACATAAGAGTCGCCACCTGTGATGAAGACTCAGCTGCCGCTTCCCCCATCTCACCAAGAACAACCACAATCATAGTACGTACAGACATATCAGACACTCTCAGCTGTTCGATTAAGGCAGGCAAGATTTGTATACCCTGATTTTTCAAAGCTTGTATCGCTGCAAACGCTTCTTGCGTATTTGAACTTCCTAGTTTCGCTAAATTAGCATCAAACGGTTTTAAATCAGACAATTCATGCTCCCCCTTGCTACGAATTAAATTTTTTAATGCTTATCCCGCCATATGCAGCTCCAATTAAAAACAAAGCGATCATATAAGAAGCAAAAAACCATGGTATAAGCAGTTGAATAATATAGGCTGCGAAATAAGCAATAACACTAATTCCAGCACCGTGAATAAACAATGTTCTGTAATACCGGGTTACAGGCAAGTCAGAATGATGAATATATGTCCATACAAAAAATCCTATACGCATACATACCATAATAAAAAATATAAGCGGCAACCAAATAAGAAGCTGTAACTGTTCATATACCTCGTTTGATCGCAGCCACAGACCCATGCATGAATACAGCAATACGGTGACGAACGGAGGCAGTAAATCCATAGCTTCCAGCAATATAACTTTGCCCATCTTTTTCCCTGGATGAAGAAAGAGGTCGCCTGTCTGTGTATGTCGAACCAGTCCCGAGAAATAAGCACCAAGTACCGCCGAAACAAGTACAAAACCGTTTAATAACCAAAACCATGATGGATACCATTGAAGGATAATTATAGCCAATGCTGCACCCAAAGCAAATTGCCACAGAAGTGAATAGCGATGCTTGCGCCATAGCAGCCACTCAAACCATACGAACGAATAGATGCCTGTCAAGGCTTTACCACCCCAATAACTGGGATGCTCCGAGCCTTTCACACTGGTAACCAATGAACCAAAACTATTGAAAGAAGACCAAAAGTCTGCTTCTCTGGTCAATTTCTCTTTCAGATCCAGATGCTTTGAAGCTATACGTATAACTAAAATAGAGGCACCAAACAAGGCCACAATCATTATAAATCCAACATAGCTAAGTTGTCCAAACAGCAAGGCACCGAAATGATGCGCAATTTTTTGCACAAAACCAACATAGACAGAAGAAGTATATACTCCCGCATGAATAAAATATAAGGTTAACGCTGTTGCGCATAATCCTGCGACACTACTGACTCCTAATATAACAGTAATACGCCATTTCCCTCGTGAAGTTGAGGCTGCAAACAGCCAAATCTCCAGTAAACTAACCACACATAAACTAATAATTGCTTTACCGAATAGTTGCTCATAGGTAAATCCCATTAGCCATCTGATTAAATCTGCCAATAACGCAGAGCCCACCCAAAAGCCTGACCTCAGAAATAACTGGCATCCAATACAGACCCACACTAGATAATTCATTGAAACCGGAAGTGTATAAAGCCACATAACATCTTCCATTCGTGAAGGAAGACGATTGGATACAAGACCAAACAAAACAAAGATACAAAATAAACTTAAAACAATCCATCCGGCTGTCTGAGTATACGATTCTTCAGGCTTTGAAATTATATTCATTTGCAATAAGGTGAGCGCGGAAAGAATAAACAGTAGAAATATAATGGGCCATTTATAACCTTTATCTCTTTGAAACCATTGCCTATTGCTATTCCTGAAAAAGTGGGCTGCCAAATTAATCATGCTCTTGACTGCCTCCTAGCTCTTTTATTACTTCTTGTCGCCATGCACCTTTCTCCGACTCGTCAATCGGTATCCCCTTCTCACTGATGAGTTTTCCCTTCTTGATAAGTATAATTCTCTGAGCCGTCTCCATTACAAACTCCAGGCTGTGCGAAGAAATAATAATACCTTTGTTTCTATCACTATTTTTTTTCAACCATTCAGCCAGCCATTCCTTTGATGGAATATCAAGACCAACTGTCGGCTCGTCAAATAAATATAAATCTGCTTCCTGAATAATCGCCGCCGCGAGCATAACCCGCTGTTTCTGTCCTCTGGATAAATGGCCTGCAGGACGATCGGCATACTGCTCCAGATTAACTTCTTGCAAGGCATACATTACTTTATCTTTGAGTTCATGCTTTGAGACCCGGAATGCCTTGGCTTTAAACTGTAAGTGTTCTGCGACGGTTAACATCGGATACAATGACGGACTGTCAGGAATGAAGGAAACCATTCCTCTTACCTGATTTTCTTCTATTCCATGACCGTCAATGTGAATAGATCCATGCTGCGTTTTGTATAAGCCTGCGATACAACGCAAAGTGGTTGTTTTCCCAGCTCCATTAGCCCCTAAGAAACCTACGATTTCTCCACGTTTGATAGAGAACCCAATATCGTCGACCCCTTCGCCGTTGGGGTATTGTTTAACCAAGTTTTGTACATGAAGTAGCTGTTTCATACCATTTCTCCCCATTATTCTGAAAGATTTTTTACTAATTCAGAATGATGTATTGCTTGATTATTTCTATTTAATTGAAGTTTATAATTGAGTAATGGCATAAATAGCAATGTGAAGTTATGTAAGAAGTGAGCTATAATTACGGTTAGAAAACCAAATGTTAAAAATGCATAGCCTAAAATTAAACCGAATATAACCAACTGGGACCATCGAATCCAGCCGGGATTGTAACCGCTCCCTTGATGCAGGAAGGCCCATAATAACGAAGTAATAATAACGGCTACGAATTCATTATGGAAAAACCATAAAATAGTAGATATGCCGAGTAGACGGAAAATGGTTTCTTCTAAAATTGAACTTTGGATACTGATGCTTACGCATTGTTTGAGTCTAAATCCTGAAAGAAAGATGGAACGGTCGGATAGCTCAGGCGAAATTCTCACTGCACCGCGGGATTCGAGAACCTTAAATATAAATGCAAACGCACCTAACGTAACCATCGCCAAACTAATTCCTGCCCCAATTTGGAAAGAAGTATTGTTATACAGCACTAACGACTGCTTAATCGCGAGTTTGAACCCTGCCAATGAAGCAATAAAGGCCATGCTTCCATACGCTACACTCGCCATAAGTGCTGATAGAATCCCAATGAGATAAACCGATTTAACCGACAAGCGAGAATCAAAAGCGTTAACAATACTCATTGAAATATCGTCAACTGCAGTTAATAGAACTGCTGTAACAATGACGAACGCTATACATAGACTCATCATCGTTTGGTTTGCCCCATCTATATAAATAAGAAGAAGAACACCAGCTATTGTCGAAAGAAACGAACCCACAAAGCCCGATAAATTAAGGGCAGAGTCTCGAAATTCTTGACGAACAACTTGACCCATCGTTGAAGTAAGAATCTCCGATTCGCTTAAAATTCGGACTACTCGATTATCTTGAGTTTGTACAGATAGCTTCATTCTGATTTCATCCGACTCTACAATATACCAATAAGTAATAATGTCAGAGAAATCTTCTTCTCGTTTACCTTCTCCTGTCACTTTTGCAGCACTCCAAAGCCCCCCTTGATCCCAAGTAAGAGTCTCCTTAATTTCTTGTGCTGATCTTTTAGAAATTTCATTAAGTGGGGATAATCCTCTTATCGCGCCTGCATCTACATGCAGAAAAGTTATTTCCCCTTTTGCATTTATGCCGACTACAGCCGATTTCCCACTTTTTACAAACCTAATTCTCCACGATTCTACCAATCCCCACTCAAATAAAATGGCTCTTAGACGGTTAAGCATGTTTAACTGATGTAATCGGTTGACAGTCTCCCTATCATTCCAGTACATACCATATGTCTTCCATCCTGAAACATCAATTCCGCATAAGTTTTTCAAATAATGGGCGGCTGTTGCAATCGCTTGTTCCTTCGGCAGCAATATGGACGGATAAGATTGCGGTCTATTTGCAATAAATAAAAAAAATCCGATGATTGCTGCGGCACATAAAATGATGATATCCAAAACAAGCACCCTCCTAGTACTGTAACTCATTCAGTAAATCAAATAAAAGGCAGATCGGCATTTTTAGGCAGCATAACTTTCCCTATGCATTTGCAAGATTTAGCTTCTTTTCGAGCACGTAACATCCTCTCTGGTGAACCCATATCTTGGAAAGAATCTTTTAGTATATGACCAATGCTTGCTTCCTCTATCTGACAAGGAGTAACCAGGCCATCTGCCCGAATGTACCAAGATAAATATCCAGGCGTACAAAAATCATTGCATCCGTCGTTCCCTTCATTATTCCAATCCGTAATTAATAGTTGATCTCCCCAAAGGCTTATCGCTTCCTTCAATTTGCTATCCACAAACAGGTACTGCTCATCGCTTAATGCAAAGTAATTATGATCAGCCCTGCCGACAGGCAAAGTAATACCCGCTCTGAATGCTCTAGCTCCAGCAACAGCAGCATCTTTTATAACTATGTCAATATCTGCATAGTTTACCGGGTTAACTGTCATTGCAATTAAACATGCCACACCTTTGGACGCTAATTTATGAACGGAGTTCATAGATTCCATATAAGCTCCCTTCTTACCACGCAGCTCGTCATGCGTATGAGCAGAACCATCAACACTCACCTGAACAAATATATTACCAAGTGCATTAATAAGCTCAATTTCATCATCTCGCCAGTATAATCCGTTACTAAATAGGTGCACATTAGTAAATAAAGAACTTGCTGCCGTAACAATTCGCTTGAATCCTTTGGCAAGTCTAGCCTCACCGCCAGTCAGAGTAACATCTGTTACTCCATGGGCTGCAAGCCTTTGCAAAATCTCAAGCCAGTCCTCTACATCTAGCTCATGATCGAGAGGTTTGCCCGAGCTGGCATAGCAAAAAGAACAAAACAAATTGCAACCGTTAGTAATCTGCAACGTACAACTTATAGGCAAATAAGATTTAGTTGATCCCGTTAATCGGAGTTTATCTAATACTCCTTCCTTCCAACTTTGAGTAAGAGGGTGCATATCTAAATCTTGAATTAACTGCTCCTCTGAGTATGGAATTTCGTTCAAATTACTCCAAATTATAGCTGTCTTTTTCAAAGATTTTGTTTTCGATAGTAATAATGCCAATTGAACAGCAACTCCACTTAGCCGAAAATAATACATACTATTTCGCTCTACAAGCATTACTCCATCGGGTTGCAAATGAAGAAAATAATCAGGACTTAAGCTTACGGCCGACACGCTGCTCATTATAGGGTTACCCTCCTGTTTTAACTATTAAGATAAGGAGACTGTAAATGAAGAAACGAGAGTTTGAACTCCCGTCTCTTCATTTATTTCATACCTATATCGCCAAATTGATAGGCGTCGGTGGCAGGCAAGCTCGTGTCAATGAAATACTTTTGGCTCCCCAGCATGCTGCACATCCGATAGACTTCACAAGAGAAGTCCCTGCTGGTTTATCCAGCCCACTCGAAACAGATGATTCCCAAGTACCGTTTTCATTCGTTTTGTTTACCTTCAATTCATTCATCTCCCTTTTTTTGATCTACTCCCTAGTCTGTGCTTGATACTTACTTGGCCCTTCTACATAAGAGCTAAATCCACCAAGCACTGATTTGGTTTCAACTTCAAATTTTGATACTATGCAATTATTACCGTAAGTACCACGAAATGTAAATTGGTGTTTTCCGAAAGAGAGTTTGCGGTACGCAAAAACCGATTCTTAGTTCTACTCAAAGCAGGCCGGCAAGTATCGTTTGGATGGAATGCAGAGCTTTAACTCACTCATCGATCCCCAAGATTTTATTGCGTACCAATTCCTTCCTTTAAAGTCTCTTCATCCATATCCGTACTGAGCATTTGCAGATCTGACTTGCACTACGCTAACCCTGAAGCATCATCGTTGATTTTACGTTGATTACGTATTTTCATATATATGACTTGTTGACTTGGTTGTGTCATAAGTGTCTCTAACAAACACTGCACATCATCTATATCCAACCTAGTACAGAACTTGTCCAAATGCAAAATTTTTCGGCCGCTGTTTTGTCTCTATTGTGGGCTGTACAATATATTGCGAAGCAAACGAGCTTTCACTCGCTTCAAAGTCCCGAGAAATTACTTTCAGAGAGTGAGTGTTGAATCCTTGTTGATTTTGACCAAAAAAATACACCGCCCAAGGCACTTGGCCCACATGGCGATGTATTCAAATCTTACATACTACTATTCGTCTTTCTGTTCTTCTTCGTATCCGGTGGCAATGGGATTCTCAGGTCTGGAACTCCAATCACTCCAACTCCCCGCATAAAGCTTCACATTGTGGAACCCCGCTTCCTGCAATGCGAAAACATTCGGCGTAGCTGTCACGCCTGAGCCGCAGTAGACGATGATTTCGTCGTCCTGCGACAACCCTGCAAAGCGCTCCGCTTGCTCTTCGGGCGATTTCCAGCTGCCGTCGGCGCGTTTGCCCTCGTTCCAGAAGCGGTTGATCGCGCCTGGAATATGTCCGGCCGCCGGATCGAGCGGCTCGACCTCGCCGCGGTAGCGCGGGGCTTCTCTGGAGTCAATCAGCACAGTGCCGGCTTTTCCGATTCTTGCTTTAACCTCATCCCGGCTAACCAGCATATCCTCCCGAACGGCAGGCGTGAAGGTTACTCCCTCCGCTGGGGCAGGCACTTCTGTGCTGACCGGCTTGCCAGCCGCTTGCCAGCCGGCAAAGCCGCCTTCCAGCAGGTAGACTTGTCCATCATGCCCAAGCCATTGCAGCAGCCATCGCAAACGCGAAGCCATCGCGCCGCCTTGATCATCATAGGCGATTACCGTTGTCTGTTGACCGATGCCGATTCGCTCAAAAACAGCCGCCAGCGCCTGCGGCTCCGGCAGCGGGTGGCGCCCGCCTTCTCCATTCGGGCGTTTTGGCCCCGAGAGATCATGGCTTAAATCTACATAATAAGCACCTGGAATATGCGCTTCCGCATACGCTCTTTTGCCCGCTTCCGTATCGTTTAACGCATAACGGGCATCGACGATCACCGTGCCTTCCTTGCTCAATTGCTCCAATACCCAATCCGCTTTTTGATAATAAGTCATAATACTTAGCTCCCCTAACATTTTATATTATTAATTACGATTTGATTGCCGCTCCAGCAGCGGAGCGAAGAAAGCTCCGGTAATCGCAATTGCCCGCTCCAGATCATCCGTCGTTCCCGCAAAAGGATGCACCGTCCCGAAGGTATGCGTCGCTCCTTCCAACGTCGCAAAGCGATGATGAGGCGCAGCCTCCTTCAAGGTGCGGAACCCCGCAAGTAGCCGCTCTGAATCCTGCAGCCCTTGAATGAACAGCACCGGCGTCTTCAGCGACGCGGCTCGAGCCGTAATGTCGAAGCGCTCCCGATTGCGGTCCAAGTCTTCAAAAAATACAGCATTAATCGGCATCTGCTGCTTCGTTCGGGCATTGGCGACATAGCCTACGCCATCCTGCAAAACCTGCTCGCGGAACTCCTCGCCGAACAGATTCACATTCGCTATGCCGTTCCATGACACGACACCGCGTATTTCGGGATGCTCCGATGCGAACAGCACGCTGTTTCCGCCGCCGCGGCTGTGCCCTGTCAAGAAAATTTGCTGCTTATCCAACCGCTCCGTTAGCGGTAAACGGCCTTCCAGCACGGCTGCAAATACGGCAGACAGATCCTTTTGCTCCTGCGAGTAGGTGTTCCGTCCGAATTTCTCCAGCTCGTCGAAGTCCTGCTCATTCACGCCGTTATGTGAGAAATTAAACGTAATGACGGCAAAATCCTGCTGCGCGAACCGCTCCGAAGCATAAGGGAAGAACCCCCAATCCTTGAACCCTTTGAAACCATGCGCAAAAAGGAGGACCGGCAAGCGTCCTCCCTCTTCCTTCACCCTAATATCGCCTTTGATAAAAACATCCGGTTCCAGCTCCAGCGTAAACGTCTGATGCAAAATGCTATTTTCACTCACCTGCAGCACCTTCCCCATCGCTATTTTTGATAAAATAAAGTCCATTCCGCTTTTTTGCCAAGTAGTTCTTATCATCATATCATTAATACAGAGTATGAAGGTAGGTTTACATATTATCCATCTAATGTTTGCTATACCCACGCATCGTTCGCATATCCGCGCGCTTCCCAATAGCCCACATGCTCGCCTTTAATCAGCTCGATCCGGTTCAACCATTTCACTGATTTGTAGGCGTACATTTTCGGTACGATAAGCCGGACGGGTCCGCCGAGATCGCTCGGAATCGGCTTGCCGTCATGCATTACCGCAACCATAACGTCATCCATATCCGCTTGTTCAAGCGTCAGCGTATCCGTATAGACGCCGTCCCCCGAATAAAGCTTCACGGTTTCCGCGCCAGACTGCACGCCCGCCATCTTAAGCAGCTCTTTGAGAGGTATGCCCTCCCAGGTATTTTTGTACACCGACCAGCCCGTCACGCAGTGAAAATCACTCACCTGAACTGTTCGCTTCAGCGCCACAAACTGCTTCCAATCCCATTTAAACGTCTTGTTTACAAGTCCGTCGATCGTGAATGACCAATCCGCATTTGTAAAAGAAGGAATCGGCGTTACCGTATAGACGCGGAATTGTCCGATTGCGCCTCCCCCGAGCGGCGGGGCAGAGGCTGGAAGCGGCTGCGGTGCAGGAAGCAGCCTATTCGTATCATTTTCGATGAGCTTATCGATGGCTTCGCTGCCGCCCACGCCTCCAAGCGAGGTGCCGAGCCATTTTAGAAAAGAAGGCCCAACCGTAACCGCGAGGCCGAGGCCAATCGCGCCGCGAATGAACGCCTTACGCGTATACACCGCCTGAGGCGCCGCTGGATGGATACCATCGGGTGCCTTCTGTTCGTTCTGAATTGTCCGCCGATTTGGCTCTTTCAGCCATTTGACCCGCGTGACGGAATGGTAAATGATATAAGGAAGACCGATCCACGTTAACAAATCATGAATGACTAACGCGACATTCGAAACGCTGGGCCCTACCGCCCTAAACTGCCACAAGAGCACGCCTGAGCCAAACCAGCCCAGCAATAGTCCAAGCACCACAAGCACGTTAAATCGTTGCCATGGCTTTTGCTTCAGCTGCTTCCAGTGCTTGCCCGCAAGCAGCAGATAGTAGACGACCGGCAAAATAGAGGCAATGCCGACAACAATATGGGCCCACTTGATCCAAACCCGGCCCTCGCCAAGGAAGCCGCGCCAGAAGCCGCCGATCAGGATAAGCCCGGTCAATGCCAAAATCACCACAATCCAGCCGTTCCAGGCATGAAGCGAAACGAGCTTTTTCCCATAGCCCTTGCGAAGCAGATCGATCAGTCCGCTCATTCAGGCAACCTCCCTTTTCTCCCATAGCTCATGTAACCCAAAACCGCTTCATTCACATTCAGCTCTCATGCACAAACAACGAAGGTAACCATATTCCCAGACATGCATTGGCGCTTCCATCACTCAACGCATACAACGCTCCAGCCTCTAACTCCAATAGATTCTTTTCTTCTATTATAGCGCCGATTGGACATAGATACGACTCCGATGCCCATCCACAAAGCAACCGTTCTTTCCTCACTCATCCCGTACAATTTCAGCAGCAAAATAAGGCTCAAAGCAAGCACACACCCCATTCCTGTTTCATACCGCTGCACAGCAGCAAGCATCGCTTACGGACCAATTTAGTTACTCCAATAACCATCCTCCATCCTCACAGATCTAGCAGCGAAGTTACGTTCTTTTCACACTAGCAGCTGAACTACCATAAGCTACGCTGCACTTTGTACAGCAGAAACAACGTTTGAGCCGGGTCGGACGATTTACAGTGCAGTTTGTGCAATAGAATGGGGCCTACCCACGACAATAGAATCTCTTTCGATTAAATCTATTGTATTTTCTGCAGCGCAGCCCTCTAATCGCTCCCCAAATCCCTTTTCTATTGCACAAACTGCAGCGTAAGCACCCTCGCACCAGCCATCCCCGACTCTCCCCCTATGAAAACAAACCCTGTTAAAGATGCCAATACATCTCTACCCACTACCACGTCAAAAACAAAAAAACAGATCATCCTCCGTTAAAGGATGATCTGCCCTCTGTCTTCTAAAGCCTCGAATTTAAAGCTTAAGCAGTTTAAAAATAACGGATGCAGCCTGCGCACGCGTGGTGTGCTGCTTTGGCTGGTAGCTTCCGTCGGTGAAGCCATTGATGAAGCCGGCCTCCTGCATCGCCCCTACCGCTTCAACCGCATAGGATGAAATCGCAGCTTGGTCCTTAAAGGCTTGCCCCGCAGCGCCTGCATTGCCGCCGTTAATGCCGGCAAGGTCCACAGCCCGGGAAAGCATGACCGCCATGTCCTCTCTCGTAATGGATTCGTTAACGCCAATGGAGCCGTCCGGTTTCCCTTTTACGATACCGAGCTTCTCTGCGGAGGCGACTGCCGCGTAATACCAAGCGCCTTCTTTCGCATCGCTGAAGCTGCTGCTTGCTTGGTCATCCAGGAGTCCAAGCGAGCTCACCAGCAGCTGGATAAATTCTGCTCTCGTTACCGCTCTGGCTGGTTCAAAAATACCCTCGCCAGTCCCGCGAACGATTTCTCTTGCAGCCAAGGCTTCAATCATCGTTTGCGCCCATGCCGCTTTTTGCAGATCGGTAAAGACCGCATTCGCATAACCTGCCGCATAACGGCTGAAGTGCTTCGGCTTAAAGCTGATCATGCCTGAGGCTGCATCGTACTGCACATGGCGTACAACCTCGAGCTTGCCGTCATCGCTAATGTAATAAACAACGATTTTATGGGCTTTCTCGCCTGGCTGGAGCGTATATTTCATCTCCACGGTAACTGGCTGGCTTGCATTGAAATCGCTGACTTTTTTGCCGTCTACGCTCAGAGTAAAGTCGAACACCGGATACCCTTCCACTTTTTTCTTCACGTTCTCTGGAAGCTTCGAAGTATCCACCCTGTTTACAGCCACTTCAACCCGCTGAGCGCCTGCCGTCAAAATGCCTGCCGCAGCTTCTATGCCAAAGGAAACCGTCACCTCACCCGCGGTCACTGCAACTTGAGTGATGCCTTGCGAGCCATTCAGCAGCTGTTGAACAGGAATGGTTACCTTTGCGCCGCCATTCGCGGTTCCAATGCTTGGTTGAACATTAATGCTCAGCGTAGCGGAGGTTGTTGTCTCCAATGCTTTCTTCAAGTCAGCCTCTGACACGCTGGCATTCAAAACGCCACTTGCATCTACCGTTGTTTTGACCAAAATACTGCCTTCGGCAACTTGAACCGAATCACCATTCGAGCCGGATCCGCCGTTGTTGCCCGGGTTCGTCGGCGTACCGGGATCCACCGGCTCTGCTGCTTTGGTTTTTACCTGTAATGCCGAAGAGAGGTCGGAAACTCCGGCACTGTTAGCCGCGGATACCTTGTAATAATACGTGGTGTCTGCGCGGAGTCCCGTATCGGTAAACGACGGGGCAACCAGCTCATCCACGTTGATTTTGACATACGCGCCATCCGCCGCATCCGAGCGATATACGCTGTACGTAACGGTCTGGCCAGTAGCCTCCTCCCACGCCAGCTTCACAGAAGTAATATCCGTCTCGACGGCCTGCAGTCCGCTCGGTACGCCTGCCGGAAGCTCCTTCGTCTTCACCGTAGCGCTCTCGGACAATGCCGATTCCAACGCGCCGTATACCGCCGAAACTTTGTAGTAGTATGACGTATTAGCAGCTAGGCTGGTATCGGTATACGCATTCGTCAAAATAGCATCATCATTCACTTTTACATAGGTTCCGTCTACTGTGCCGGAGCGATATACGTTATAGCTTGCTGCCTGGGCAATTTCTTTCCATGAAAGCGTCGCGGCGCTTTCCGTCACGCCACTGGCAGCTAGCTGCACCGGAGCGTTAATTTCATGTCCGTACACCTTGACTTCGCCAAGCTGCGGCGTGTACCAGTTATTTGGGTTGTTATGAAGCACCGCATCCACTAGCTGAACTCTAACATACCTTGCGGAACCCGTAAGGGCATCCGAAGTAAAGCCGTAACGCGTATTTTCCATCTGATCGAGCGCGACCGTATAATTTACGCCGTCCATGCTCGTTTCGACTTTGTATTTGTGGTAGGCCTCGGAGCCGTTGTACAGGAACCAGGAAATCTGGATACTGCTCAAGCTGTAGGCTTTGCCCAAATCGACCTGCCACCATTTTGGCCACGTATTATTTTCACCGACCCAGCTCGTCGTGTAATCGCCGTCGTTCGCGTATTGCGGACGATTCACGCCGCTCCAGTCCGTTGCGGTTGCAGGCTTGCCTGCGGATAGAAGCTGCCCATCGGTTATTGCAGCTACGATGCCTGTTGCAGGGTCTACCGTAATATGATCCGCATAGTCATAGGATGCCGTCGTTCCGCTGAAGCTGATCGGCAGCCAAACGCGCTTCGACAGCTTAAGGTCGGCAGGCTTCCATTGGTTCGACATCATAATATAAGAGGTCGTTTCCGTGCCTTGAATCGTCAGCACGCCTCCAGATTGTCCGCCAAACGTGGAAGCATTGCCGATTTTTTGCGGGTCTGTCCACGGACCTGTAATCGACGTTGCGGTTGAATATGTTCCTTGCGAAGGCCGCCAGCCTGCCGCTCCGGAGGAGAACAGGAAGTATACGCCGTCATGCTTCACCATGGCAGGCGCTTCGCGATGCTTGCCGGTATAGATTGTGATTGCTCCCGCGGATTCATCTACCGTTAAATAATCGCTGGAGAGCTTATACATTTTCAGATCCGAATTCGTATTCGTTGATGAGATCAAATAAGCCGATCCATCTTCGTCCACGAAGGTCGTAAGATCTCTGGAGTCATTACCGAGCGGACGGAAGCCGCCTTGGAACACGAAAGGTCCCGTCGGCGAATCCGATACGGCTGCCGCAACTCTTGCCACCGTATAATCCACTGCATTCTCGTAGTGGAACCAAGCGACGTATTTACCGGTAGATTGGTTATAAATGACGCTCATCGCTTCCAGCTTGCTCGACGCGAGCTCTTCATGCGATTCATCGCTCAGCAGCACCTGCTCCTGCAGCGTCCAGTTTTTGAAGTCATTCGATGTATAGACGATCATATCCGTGAAGCGGAAGCCGTCTCCCACCGTCGTATAGTAATACCAGGTATCCCCTACTTTAAGGTAGCTTCCGATCGGCATAACATGGCCTTCCGTATCGTACCAAATGTTGTTGCGGTTATCGAAAGTAATGGATGATGCCGGCACAACAAAGGTTTTGGCGCTGACTGCCTCCGACAGCTCGGAGCCGCCGCCAGCGTGAATCGCTTTTACCTTGTAATAGTACGTATTGCCAGAGGAAACGCCCAGATCCTCATAGGCGGCTGCTCTTCCGCTATACACCTGCGTGTATTCGCCGTCTAAGCGATCCGAACGATAAAGCGTATAAGAAGCTGCATTCGGCACCGCCTGCCAGCTAACATTGATGCTGGTTGATTCTGCCGATGATTGAACCGCCTCAGCCGTTAAGCCCTGCGGCGCTGCCAACGCCATATCCGAGGTAAAGATCTTCAGCTCATGCAAGCCCCTGTACCAGGTAACCAAGTTATTCGCGTTGTTCGTGTGACCGTATTGCCCAAGAATTGTCAGCTTCACATAACGGTATTTCCCAGTCAGCTGATGACTGTTGAAGGAAGGCGTCCGATTCGCGCTTTGATCGATTAGAACCGTATAGCTTTGATCATCATTGCTGCCCTCGATTTTGTAGGTGTAATAAACCTCTGAGCCATTCCACTCTCTCCAGCTCAAATCGATTCGGCTGAGATCATACTCCCGCTCCAAATCAACCCGCCATGTCGTTGGGAAGGAAGTGCTGCCGGAGTCAAAATAAGTATCATAATTGCCGTCGTTTGCAGCCGATGCCCCAAAACCTGAGGCCTGGGAGCTTGCTGCGACAGGTTTGCCTTGCGACACAAGCAAATCCTTAGGTGTCTCAAAATGTCCCGTAGCTGCATCCAAATCCCATTCGCCGGAATAGTTCAGCTCCGCTAATCCGTTATCCAATTGCAGCGGAAGCCAAATATATTGGGATTCCATTAGCGCGGTCGGTGTCCAGCGGTCTCCTACATAAACATAGGATGTCGTATCCGATCCGTACACGCTTACGATAAAGGAAGATTGCGTGTAATACGTTGCCGGGTCCCCGAACTTTTTCAATGGCGACCATGCGTTTTTATCAGCCAGATTCGTTGTTGTGGCGTACATGCCCTGATTCGGATACCAGCCCGATAGGCCGGAGGTGAACATGTAGTAGATTCCATCCTTCTTCACGATAGCCGGCGATTCGCGCTTTCCGCCCGGGAATGCCGTATACAAGAACTCATCGACATACAGATAGTCATCCGTAAGACGGAAAATATTCATATCGGCATTATTATTAGAAGAAGAGAATAGATAGGCCTGGCCGTCATCATCCTGAAATACGGTAAAGTCTCTCGACTGCATGCCTCCAGGCTGGAACCGGTTGACGTACGTATAGTCACCGTCGACGGTGTCGGATACCGCAACTACGACATTCGCTTGGTTATAGTTGCCGGACTCTTCCCAGTGTCCCCATAGGACGTACTTGCCTGTTTTTGCATTATAGAGCACCTTAGGCCGCTCGATCTTAGCGGATGCCAGCTCCGGATGGGCAGCGGGCGTCAGCACCGTGTTGCGGTACTCCCATGATTTCAAATCCTTTGAAGCATAGATCGATACACCTTTCAGCACCGCTGAATTATGGCCCTTATCCTCGCCGAACCAATAGTAGGTATCCTCGACCTTAATGATATGACCGCCGTGCGCTTGGATCATGCCGCCTTCGTCGTCATACCAGAATTCCCCGTTGCGGATGGTACCGCTGCTTGCATTATCATTCATGACCGTGACAGCTGCTTGCACGCGTGTGCTGGCGCCTTTAACGGTACCTGCTGCCGTAAAAGAGCCCGCTGCCGCATACTTAGCCGCGTCAATGGGATCCCATTCCACTTCTACGGTTGTATACAAATTGTTGGTGTAGTCGATCTTTACCTGCTCGGGAAGCCTTGGCGCGAAGCCAGCCTTCGTCGACACCTTCAGCACATCAAGCGTTCTTGGCGTGGACAAGCGGTTTACCAGCTCGCTCCACTCCGCTTCCGTAATCGTCTTGAAGCTGCCGGATATCGCCCCTGCCGGCAATGAAATGCTCGCCGCATCCTTCGCCCAGCCGCTAGTCCCGTTTGTGCTTGCGTAAAGCGACCAAGCGCCGTTCGCATACTCGTATTTGTACCATTTGTCTTCGGAAATGAGCTTGAAAATGTTTTGCGAAGCGATATCCGTTATTCCGGCATTGCTGCTGAGCTCCGTCCACGTTCTGCCGTTGCGGCTAACCGCATAATACAGCGTATCGACGCCCGACACGTTTCTCTTGAAAGCGAGCAAATAACCGGAGGACGCGTCCTGCTCCAAAATCGTCACAACAAACGCTTTGGTCTCCGAATGCGCGCCTCGCGAGATCGTTGCGGTCAGCGTCACATTCAGATCGCCCTCTCCCATAGCCGGGCGGCTGACCATGCCATCGGGTCTTAGATTCACCGGGTAATCGGATTCCCAGCTGATAACAGTCTGGTTCGCGCCGGCTTTCGGCAGCGCAAGCTTAGCCGTTACCGCATCGGCATTCGCAAGCTCGAGCGCCGCTTTATCAACCGCAACCGCGTCCTCATCCGACAGCTGTGCCAGAACCTGAACCGTGAACGTCTTCACATCGGTCGCATTGCCTCGTTTTATCGTGGCAGTCAGCACAACCTCCGCATCCGGTTCGCCGAGCACGGGACGGGTTACGACACCGCTCGATCTAACAACCGCTGCGTCAGCTGATTCCCAAGTGATTTTCGTCCCGCTTGCCCCTTGCGCAGGAAGCTTCAAATCCGACATGACCGCGCTTGTATCGCCCAGCGTCAATGCATCTTTATCGGCCGCAACCTTTGCGGTATCTTCCGAAGCCGTAAACAATGCGATCTCAGCAGGACCGAGACTGCGGTTGAAGACATAGAAATCATCAATCTTGGCATCCATATACGGATCCGCACTAAACATCGAGCGTCCGATATAGTTGAGCGTCGTGTTGCCGAGATCCTTTGGCCGGATCGTTACGTTGTTGTTGCGCGCAACCTCCGTGCCGTTTACATAAAGCGTCGCCGTACTGCCGGAAAGCGTAACCGCATAATGCACCCATTCATTCGCCGTCTGCTGTGCCGGGCTGACCGTTGCATACTGCTCGCTTCCGCCGTTTTTGAATACGAAGCGGCTTGCGTCGCCGTCCGTGCTTGCCGTTAAGAAAATATAATTATTCGTACCGAGTCCGATATCGAAGATACGTCCCCATTTCTTGAGCGTATCCTGCTTTACCCAAGCGGTAATGGTCATATCGTTTAATCCGTTCAAAATGCCGTTTGGCAGCGTAACATGATCGTTGACGCCGTCGAGATCGACTGCGCCGCCCGTTCGGCCGGCAGTCCAAGCCGTTCCGTTAACTAAATTGGCTTTGGCCTGGTTGCTGCTTGCGGCAAGCGGAGCTGCCGTTGTCCCGGAAGTCTCGTCAAATGGATAGGCCGCGATTATTCCCGGCAGCAAATCCGGCGATGCGGGCAATACCAAGACCGTCGTCACACTGATCGCGGGCGCGACCGCTTCATATTTATCCAGCTCCGAGGAAACCCGGTAATAATAAGTGACGCCTGAAGCAAGCCCCGTATCCGCAAAGGTCTTCGCCGTCCCGTTATATACCTGCGCGAAATTGGTATCCGGCTGCGTCGAGCGATAGACGCGGTAAGTCGATGCTCCTACCGTATTGTCCCACGTAATCGTGGCTGTCGTGGACGTTACGTCTACGGGCCGTACATTCGCGGGAGCCGCAGGCACGGGATTGGCAAGGCTCCGAAGCTGGACGTCATCCAGTCCCGACTTCTCCCATCTGGAACGGAAGCCCGCTTTGCCCGAGGACAAGGAGGCATCCGTCACCTGCGCAATCAGCTTATCGTCGACATACCCTTTAATGACGCCTCCTTCTACGACCAAGCGCATCGTATACCACTGGCCCGCCGTAACGGCGGCCGGATAGTCCAGAAGCGTTGTAACGGTTCCCCCTACTTTTTTGGAAAGGGAGAACTTGCCGTCCCCGAGTTGAAACAAGTAGTAGTTGTTCACATCCGTATAACGGGCCAATATGCCCGGAAAAGAACCGCCTGCTACCTTCTTAACCTTTGCCTCATAAATATAGTTGCTGCCTAAGCTGCTATCAATGGTAGCAATGGCTTCATCGCCGCTGCTTACGTTCAACATTTTGTTGCTGGCATTCGCGGGATCATTCGCCACGGTTAAGACGGACGTGTTGTTCAGCGTCCATCCCGTCGTATTTCCATCCTGGAAATCATCCTCGAATAACACGGCTGATGGCTGCGTAACCTGCGGTTCAGCGGAAGTCTCCTCCGCCGCAGAAGCATAAGCAGGCACTACGCTTGAAAATACGATTAAAAAGGCCAGCAGCATTCTCGATAGGGCCGATACGGATTTCATTATGCATGTTTCCTCCATTCAATCGAATTGGAAAGCTTCCGGAAAGAGCTTCATCCTTCAGCTTGCCATGGATTCAAATCCCCGATTACTTTGTAAGCGCTGTCTTTCGTGTTTATAATCAAGGCTGTCCCAGCGGTAAAATCTACCTCTGAGACAGCCTGCTTAAATCGATTATTTAATGCCTTGCGCCTCTACATAAGCAAGCCATTGTTTTGTATATTCAGCTTGAATTTTCTCAAGGCCTGCTTGCTTCGCTTTTTCCATAAACGTGTTCAAACCGTCTTCCACGTTTTTCACGAGACCCGCATTAAGCGGGAACAGGTACTGCTTCTCCACTTGCTCCAGCGCAGCTCTCTCTGCTTGGTAAGCGGTGTAGTCTTCAGCAAAGCCTGTAAATTTATCAGGCACTTGAATTTTATCAAGCTTTTCGAAGATGGCTTTCACGCCGTCATAGTTTTTATCGAACAGCATAAACTCAGGGTTTCTCCAAGCCCAACCGTTCATGCCCTCGCGAGGGAAGCCGTTGGTATTCGAATCGCCGAGCATGGAGTAATAGCCGTCTTTCACTTCATAGTTCTTGCCTTCTACGCCGTATTGCGTAAGCAGGTTATAACGTTTATCCGTAACAAGCTTCTCGTAGAACGCAAGAGCGCGCTCTGCGTTTTTGCTGCTAGCCGGAATAGCGAAGCCGTTGTGGATCGGGTGAACCGGTGTTGCGATTCCGTTTGTTTCCGGGAACGGGTGGTAGCCAAGCTTCCAGTCCGGGTGAGTCGATTGGATTTTGATAACCATATCGTTGAAACGAGTCGGGTTGTCGCCAAGAATAGCAGCCGCTTTGCCGCTTGTCATTTGATCCTGCAGCGTATCTTTAACGGCTAGAACGTTTTTCACCATGTAGCCGTTATCCTGCCAACGCTTCAATACCGTCAAATCTTGTTTTTGCTCATCGGAACCCCAGTAGGAGTATACTTCGCTTGGTGTTGCATAGTTTACGCCGATTCCGTAAGGAAGTGCGCCGATTGGAGCGCGTGCGATGCCCTTGAAACGGTCCATCAGGTTTGTTTTCACATCAGAGTTCATCGAAAGCGGTGTTACGGTAGGCTCGTTTTTCTTGATGCCGTCCAAATATTGCTCGAACGTTGCGATATCAACCGGTGTAGGCAGATTGTATTTCTCGCGAAGATCTTCGCGCCATACAAAGCCGTCTGTTACGTACTCTTTATAAGTAGCTGGTACAGTGAAAATTTTACCGTCGATTTTTACAGCTTCCCACATATCTTTTGGAACAAAAGAATTAAGCGTCGGCGCTGCTACTGGAAGGATTTCGTCCAGTGCTTGGAAAGCGCCTTTTTTGGCATAGGATTGGTATTGCGTCCACTCAGCCGTGAAGATCAAGTCAACTTGTTGGCCTGAACCAAGCAGAAGCTTATACTTTTGATCCCAATCCGTCCAAGACGTATAGTTGAATTTAACCGTTGCGTTCAAATCTTCCAAAGCCATTTTGTTCACTTGCTCTTGTATAGAAGCGATGTCTTTCGGAGCATCACCCAGCATGTAAAATTGCAATTCCACTTTTTTCGAAGTATCGATGCCAGGCTTTTCTGCGCCTTCGTTTGTCGTGCCTTCGTTCGTTGTGCCCTCTGTCTCTTTTGGAGCGTTTGTAGCATTGCCGCTATTTCCATTGTTGTTCGATCCGCAAGCCGCTAATACCGTAATCAGAACGATGAGCGATAGAAACATGGAGACCGCTTTTGCTGCTTTCTTAGTCATGTGAATCCTCCCTTTAATAAGTACTTATCTATGTTAGCTACACCCGGAATTATAAATCCCTTGTCTAGTTCTAACCTTTAACCGCGCCAATCGTCAATCCTTTTACAAAATAACGCTGTACGAATGGGTATAGGAACAGAATCGGTCCCGTAACGATAATGGACATCGCCATCTTCGTCGATTCGGTCGGCATATCGGAGCCCAAGGAAACGCCCGTGCCTGAGCCCATTTGTGCAATAAAGCTCATGGCATTAATGACGTTGTACAAGTAATACTGCAGCTGGTACTTGGTCGTATCGTTAATGAACAACGAAGAAGTAAACCAATCATTCCAATAATGCAGCGCCAGGAACAAACCTACGGTTGCGATACCCGGCATCGAGAGCTGAAGCACAATCCGGCTGTAGATCGTGAAGTCGTTTGCTCCGTCGATTTTCGCGGATTCGATCACCTCATCCGGCACAGCCGAGCGAATGAAGTTTTTCATCAATATAATGAGGAAGGGTGTCATCAGGCCCGGCAAAATCAATACCTCAAGCTTATCGGTCAGCTTCAAGTACTTGGTCATCAGGATGTACCAAGGCACGAGTCCGCCGCCAAACAAGGTTGTGAAATAAATCATGAAGGAAAAGAAATTACGGTATTTGAAATCCTTGCGCTGCAGCACGTAACCTGCCATCGTCATGAGAAACAGACCCAGCGTCGTGCCGATTACGGTTGTCAGCGTCGTAACGCCGTAAGCCGTTAATACCTGCTTCGGAAAGCGGAACACCGTCTCGTAGCCCTCGAAGGAGAAAACGGTCGGGATCAGATTGTAGCCGTCCCGTATGATCGCCTCATTTTGCGTAAAGGAAGCGGAAATGATGAGCAGGAATGGAAACAAGCAGGCAACCGTCGAGATAAGTATGACTACGAAAGCAATGAGCCGAAACCACTTCATATAATTGTCGTCTTTGATTTTCATGGGAACCTCCTACAGTAAGCTGGGCTGGTAGCGTATGCTTCAGATCGTTTAGAACAAGGCGTACTCGTCGTTGATTTTCTTGATGATGTAGTTAACGGTCATGATAAGCACGAAACCGAACAGCGATTGATAAAGGCCTGCTGCCGTCGACATCCCGATATCGAACGTTACTTTCAGGGAGCGGTACACATACGTATCGAGAATATCCGTTGTATTGTAGAGCACGCCGTTGTTGCCGATCAGCTGGTAGAACAAATCGAACTGGCCTTTCATGATGCTGCCTAACGCGAACAGCAGGAGCATCACGAACGTTGTTTTCAGCATCGGAACCGTAATGTACCAGATCCGTTGGAAAATGTTCGCGCCGTCGATTTTGGCAGCCTCATAATATTCCTCGCTGATCCCCGTAATCGATGCCAGGTAAATAACCATGCTGTACCCGATATTTTTCCACAGGTAGAAAATGATAATGAGAAAGATCCAAACCCAAGGCGTATTGTATACGTCAACCGATTCGTATCCGAAGGACTTCAGCGTCGAGTTCAGGAATCCGCTTTCGAAGTTGAACACGTTGTATACGATAACGCTAAGAATAACGAAGGAAACAAAGTATGGAAGAAACATGATCGACTGCGTCAGCTTCTTAAACCACTGCAAGCGCAGCTCGCTTAGCAGAATCGCCAGCGCAATCGCGAGAACGTTTCCTAATAGAATGAATACGACGTTGTAACCGACCGTATTTAACGTGAGCCTGGCAAGAACCCCCGATTTCCATAAAAACTTAAAATTGTCGAGTCCAACAAATTGGCTGTTGAACAAGCTGGTGTTGAAGTCGAACCGGGTGAAGGCGTAGTAGACGCCCACCATAGGTACATACGAGTTAATAAGGAAGAAGATAAGCGCCGGCAGCAACATAAGGAAGAGCAGGCGGTTCGTCACGAGTTCCTTAAGCAGTCCATTTTTTTTCAACATGCAGATGATGTCTCCTCTCACAGCGTTCGTTTCTTTTTAGTGTTGTCTGGTCTGTTCTCACTGTACGGCCCCGGCGTTTTCAGCGAAAGAGAAAGAATGCAAAGTCAGTGAACGAAATAGCGAAATGAACAGTGAACGATTTAAACTTTTATGGATAAACAGGCCATTTCCTAGGGAGAACGCTCTAGCGTAAACGGCTGCAGCTGTCCTTTTTGACGGCAATGACTCGTTTAGCCGTGAAATTTAAGAAGCCCGATAAGCCTCGAGAACTTATCTATTCTTATATTTTGAAAATAAAAACCGCGAATACGTTTGCCCGAATAGGTATTCGAGACTAACGAAGCCGCGGTTTTCTGGGTATGGCCTTACACTTTTTGTAGAATCATGACGCCATGGGGCTCGATTTCCACCGTTGCGCTCACCTGGCTGTCCGTTAATAGATCTTTATAGACGGTATCTTCGAGAGAGATGGTTGCCTGATGGCTGTTATGATTCAGAACAAACGTATACATTTGATCAGCCTTGACGCGCTGGGCGAGTTCAACTCCCGCACTCGCCTTAAACGGCGCTGTAATCTGATGCTTTTCGCAGAGGGTCCGGATCAGGTCGCCCAGCAGCTTTTGCTCGGGAGCCGTTGCCACGTAATAAGCCTCGCCCTTGCCAAATTCATTCACCGTCAGCGCCGGCATGCCCGCATAGAAATCGGCGCCGTATGTACCGAGCGCTCTCGCTCCCTCCAAATGGAGAAGATCGCACAACAAGCCGCATTCGTACGAGCCTTCGATATGACCATAAGCTTCGCTAATCTCGATGCTGTTGCGCATCTCAGGCAGCAGGCTGTCGATTTCTTCAACCCATAGGCCAAGCAGACTTCGAAGCTTGCCCGGATAGCCGCCGAGCGTAACCAAATCGTTCTCGTTTACGATGCCGCTGAAGAAGGTTGTAATAAAGATCCCGCCATCGCGCACAAACGCTTCAATCCGCTCGCCTACGCCTGGCTTCAGCATATACAGTACGGGAGCAACGACAATTTTATATTTGGAGAAATCACTGAGCGGACTGCGCACATCCACAGCCACATTCTGATCGTAAAAAGCTTTGTAATACTTCTGCGCCTGATCCAAATAGTTCAGATCGACGCTTGGCCCGCTCGTAATCTCTACCGCGTTCCACGTATCAATGTCAAACAAGAGCGCCACTTCGGCATGAACCTCCGAGTCCAGCAAGCGGTCGCCAAGCTCGCCGAGCTCGCGTCCAAGCGCCGCGCATTCCCTGAACACGCGGGTATCCTCATGCCCGACATGCTCGATCACGGCGCCGTGATATTTCTCGCATGCCCCGAAGGAACGGCGAAGCTGGAAGAACATGACCGTATCGGCGCCATGCGCCACCGCTTGATAACTCCAAAGCCGCATCACGCCTGGGCGCTTCAAGCTGTTATAAGGCTGCCAGTTCTGCTGGCTCGGCGTCTGCTCCATCAGCATGAACGGCTTTCCGTCCTTTAAGCCGCGCATATAGTCATGCCGCATGGCCACGTTAGCCATCGGTTCATTCATTTGCGGATAGCTGTCCCAGGAGACGACATCCATCGCTTCGCCCCATTTTTTCAGATCAAGTCCATTAAATAGGCCCCAAATATTCGTCGTGACCGGAATATCCGGCGTTACCGCCTTCAGCACCTCATATTCACCCTGATAACAGCCGAGAATCGAATCGGACATGAACCTTTTATAATCGATAGCCATCGGCTGAAAATTGCGATTGTCGCCGTTCAGATTGGATGGCGGCACGATCTCTTCCCACTCATAAACGGTATGGCCCCAGAAGCTCATATTCCATTCGGCGTTCAGTCTGTCGATCGTCTCGTATTTCACCTTCAGCCACTCGCGGAACGCTTCCGCGCAATGACCGCAGTAGCAATGGGTGCCGTATTCATTGTTAATATGCCAGATGAGCAGCGCTGGATGATCCTTGTACCGTTCGGCTAGTTTATGCGCAAGCTGGCTGGACAGCCGGCGGTATGTCTTGCTGTTTGGACAAAAGTTTGTACGCGCGCCATGCGTCCGCTTTCTTCCGTCAACGTCGACCGGCAGCACATCCTCGTATTTGCGTGACATCCAAGCCGGCTGAGCCGCTGTCGATGTGGCTAAGCAGGCGTATATGCCATTTTCGGCTATTAAATTCAGCAGCTTATCGAGCCAATCAAATTGAAAATTTTCCTCTGACGGCTGCAGCTTTGCCCAGCTGAATACAGGCAGCGTAACCACATTGATTCCCGCTTCCTTAAATAAACGCATATCCTCATGCCATATTTCCTCCGGCCATTGATCCGGGTTATAGTCTCCTCCGTACCAGATCTGTTGCAGCTTCGAATTAATCATTTCTTTACGGCCCCTTCCGCCAATATCATGGAATTCCGTGACATTCTAACGGATGAAACGGAGCTTTGTCATCTAAAATAGGGCGTTTCGCCAATAAGTTCACTCCTGTACGGATTGTTCACTTTTATAAAATCAGGTTCATTCACCTTCATTTATTTGGTTCATTGCACCCAGCGTCAAGTGAAGATTATAATGATGAATGTATTCGCGGGTAACCGAGTGAAATATTCAAACTAATTGCGTGAGTTCACAGCTTAATCGCATAGAACAAGGGGAAGCGCTTCCGCAAGCTTCATACATACAAAAAGAGGGGGATTGAACTTGCCAGCCGTACAATTAAAAAACAACGGAAAACTATACAGTAAGCTGCTGTTCACAATCACTTTGTGCATTGTCCTTACTTTATTGGTATCCTCCTTGTTTTATTTTTTCACTTACATGCAAATCGATTTGAAGAAAGCTTATCAATCCGACGTGAGCAATCTCACCCAAACCAGCAAAGAAGTCATCAGCATGACCGAGAGCGCCCAGTCCGTCTCCTTCCAAATCTATCGGACCTTCACCGTCTCCAAGCTCATGTTCTATAATGAGCCCAATATTTACGATGTCACGGCAGCCATGAACGAATTGGAAAATTATTTAAGTTCCATGCCTTTTATTGAATCGATCTATGTATACAACTCGGCGAACGGCCAATTCTACACCGCCAGCCGGCAAGGTGAAAGCGGAACCTTCAATAAAGAGGATCTCGCAGACCAAGGCATTCTCGATATTCTCGACAATTTCCAGAAGTACCGTCCGTTCACTCCGATTCCGAGAACCTACACCACGGTCAGCTTAGCCGGCGAGCAGCTTACAAAGGCTTATACATATTTAGGTTATGATGCCATCGGCAAAACGCAGAAGATCAATTCCGCCGTCATTATTAATATCTCTTCCGCTTGGATTAATAAAGATATTGGCGCCAACAAAAACGATACCGAGGGAAAATCATACATTTTGGATAATCAGGACCGCCTGCTTTCCGGAGATACCCTTGCATCCAAAAAATTAAATGAAGCGGACGCCGCCTTCATTAATGAACGAATTAAGAACCAGGATTCCGGTTACGCGGTGACAAACTTTGAGGGTAAAAAATCGCTTATTTCGTATACCTCGCCCGATTCGCTGGAATGGCAATATGTGCGCGTTACGCCTTATAAACAAGTCACCAAGGCGATTTATTCGATCCGCAATACGACGATACTCATCGCGGTCGTTATTCTAGTCATTGGCTTGTTAATTTCATGGCTGCTGTCCCGCATGCTTTATCGCCCCATCCATCAAATTATGGACAAAATGAACATTCTCGAGACCGAGAAAAGAAACAGCTCCTATACGATCAGGCAAAATATGCTGCGCAGCCTTATCCAGGGCTCCCAATCGCTGCAAACGAGCACGCTCCAGCAGAAGCTCTCGCATAGCGGGATTACCTTCGACTTTCATTCACGTTACCGGGTCGTCATGCTAAAAATCGACCAGCTTGCCGCCTTGAAGCAAACACGCGGCGATGACCTGCATGTATACAAATTTGCCGTCATGAACATAGCCTGGGAGATCGGCCTAAAAAACTATCGCGTGGAAACCGTCGATATGGACGCGGATTATGTGATCATGCTTCTGAACCGGCTGGATGATTCCGAGGAGCCTGACGACGAGCTGCTGCGTTCCGTGCTTACCCAAATCCAGCAGTCCTCCCTCGATTATTTGAAAATCGGCTTGTCCGTCACATACAGCCCTGAGGGCTTGCAGGCCCAGCAGCTGTCCAATCTTTATAAGCTGGTGAAGGAAGCCTCGCAGCACCGGTTGTTTTACGGGCTTGGGTCGCTTATTGACGCACAGGATATCATCTCCTTGAAATCGAAGGAGTATATTTTCCCGGTCGACAAAGAGCGGAAATTAACCGATGCGCTAATGACCTCAAAAACCGAGGAAGCAAAAAAACTGTTCGCAGAAATCGTTCAGGAAACGGCAGATTATCCGATTCATGTCGTCCAGCTTGCCATTTCGCATTTGACGATGACGGTCAACAACATTTTGTTCACCATTCAGAAAAATAACAGCCTGGACGTTGAGGCCAGCCTCAGTATCCATATTCCGACGCCGGACCATTTTGAAACCGTTCAGGAGCTGAATGAAGTGTTCTTCTCGTTGTTCGATGACATTCAAACGAAGCTGTCAACGAAACGCTCCACGAAGCAGGGCGACCTGATTCGCAAAATCAATGAGCTGATCCACAAGGAATACGCCAATCCGAATCTCAGCCTCAACTGGATCGCCGATGAACTAGATATGTCCTCCATTTACTTGAGCCGCGTTTACAAGCAGCAGACGTTAGCCGCCATCGTCGATGTCATTAATAACGTTCGGCTGGAAAGAGCCAAGGAATATTTGGAGAGCACCGATTGCTCCATCGTAGATATCGCCGTAAAAAGCGGCTATACGAGCAGCTCCTATTTCCATCGCATGTTCAAAAAGAGCTTTGGCGTCACGCCGTCTGACTACCGCAAAATGAAGCTTGGCTAATAAAATCCATCGTTAACTAATAAAAGCCGAACAGCAGCAGAATGACTCTGCAAATGCTCGGCTCTTTGTTATGTTAGGTATGAATGACCCGCTCAGTCCCAACGGGTTAAAATAATCGGACCATCCTTCGTAATGGCCACCGTATGTTCGAATTGAGCCGCCCAAGCACCGTCACGGGTACGTGCCGTCCATCCGTCCCTGGCAATATAGACATCGGCTCTGCCTGCCGTAATAATCGGCTCTATCGTAATGACCATGCCTTCTTCCAGCATGATTCCTTGGCCTGGAATGCCGCTGTGAAGAACATCAGGAAATTCATGCATGCTTCTGCCGATGCCATGGCCGACGAATGCCGTCACCACCTCAAAGCCGGCTCTCTCCGCTCTCGCTTGGACCGCATAGCCGATGTCGCCCAGCCGGTTGCCAAGCACAGCCTGCTTTATGCCATCTTGCATGGCTTGCTCTGCTGCCAGCAGCAGCTTTTCCGTAGCCGTATTCGTCCTGCCGATTGCGTAAGTCCATGCCGAATCTGCCTTCCATCCGTCCACATCCGCGACCATATCAATGGTGACGATGTCGCCTGTTTCCAGCGGCTCCGAATCGGGAAAACCATGACAAACAACCTCATTGACGGAGGCACACGTAGCAAACGGATAACCCTTATACCCCTTCTGGGCCGGCGTGGCCCCCCGGTCAAGCATGAACCGCTCTACAAAACGATCGATTTCCTGCGTGGTGACGCCTGGCGCTATCCGTTTCGAAAGCGCTTTGTGACAGGCAGCGACAATACGGCCAGCCTTGCGAATTCCCCGAATATGTTCCTTCGTTTTCAAATCCACTGCCATGTGTGTACTAACCTCCTTAAGGTTATGCGCTAGCAAAATCCACTCCGTTAGCATGGACTTCGGTTTTGCGGCAGCAAACTCCGGCTCGGCAAACGAAGGCATCTACATAACGAGTAGATTTGTCTATGTATAACTTATTCGCGAAAAAGGAGACACATTCCGATCAGATATGGCGAATTTAAAGTTAAATCGCTCGGAGGAGGCATAGTTTAGCTGCTCTTCAATCATTTCTGATGCAGCCTGATGCGATTCGCCAGCTAGACTGCAGAAACTACAACGTAAATCAATATTTTCGGCGTGAATCAGAGCTACAATGTAGAAAGTACAATCCCATCGAGCAAATTAGCTCATAATTGCCATATTATCAACGTTGCTGCGGATCACCATTGCAGAAACTGCAACGTAGCCGAGTGAACTCATTTTTTAGCGGCGTTACATTGTAGAAACTACAGTGTAGCCCCGAACCTTTCATTTGAAGCGTAGGTTGAGTAATTGTTGAATTGGATGTAATTTTGCAGTTTCGCCAACCTTTCGTTTCATGCGCTGGCTATCCTGCATACCTGAAGTAACTTCATCCTTATCGGGCTCACATTTAACCAGCTGCCCTCTGTAAATTTATGAACATATCTCATTCGAGGCCTTCAACACAACACATACTAATTAAATTCTATAAAGTAGCGAATTCAACATAGACATCTTATTTCTCAAAAAATTGCCTTTATTCTGCAAAAGTACAGGAGAAAGATGGACTATGTATTAGTTTACGATTGAGTAATTCATTTTTGGCGTTTGTGTGTTGTGGGTTGATCGTTGGTCGTTGGTCGTTGTCTAGTTTACTCATTCGCTCACTCGTTCATTGGTTGTTTGTTCGTTTGTTCTCGGTTAGTTCGTGGTTCGTGGTTCGTGGTTCGCGGTTCGCGGTTCGCTCGCTCGTTGATTGTTTGGTTTGTTCAAAAAAACAAAAAGACTTTGCATCCTGCCAGCTGACAGTTTACAAAGCCGTATTCTACATATTCTACTAACTGACCGAGGAGTTGATTCTGCCTAATTCATTTTCCACCAATGTCGTCAATTCATCCTCGTAGCCTCCGGTAATCCGGTACTTACGAATATACTCTTTAACAAATTTACGCGGGTCCTTGGGTTGAAAAATTCTCGTGAGTTCCTTCAGGCTTTCCTTGACTTCATTCTGGCTATGTTTCGCCATGAAATCCCCTCCCCTTTACGTTGGATGGTCGTCCTAAACAGCATTATACGAGACTGGCGGCGATTACTCCGCAAGAACCCCCATTTGGTACAGGCAACTCCATGGCCAATGAGTCACAATGTTCACATTTTTCTTACTATTATAACATTTTCATTTCGAATAGGAAAGTTAACATTTATTAATCTCGCGGCGCGGCTTGTTCGGAATTAACATCCTTAGCGTGCCCGCCATCCATTGATTTTGCTGAAATAAACACGTTTGGAGACGAGACACCCTCAGGCTGGTGAGACGTTGAAGATAGCCTGTCTTTACGAAACATTCTTAAATACGCAATGACACCAATGATGGCAACCACTATTCCGAACGCTAACACCAATGTCGTCACCCAGCCCTGAACCATGTCCTCGCCTCCTTTCATATACTACATTTATCGGAAAAATAACGCTAAACATTAATCCCTTCGAAAATCGTTAAACTTTCCATATATTAGGTATTATTATAACGAATCAGAAGCAGGCAAGCAACTTGGGCATAAAGCTGCCTAAATAATGCGGTATGCCCCGGTTCCAAGGCAGAGCAGCTTGCCGCTGTCATCCTTGACCCGGGCTTCCAGCGTCAGCGTTCGCGACGTGCGATGTACCAGTTCCGCCTCGCAAAGCAGCACGCCGCCCTTGCTGCTGGCGAGAAACTGCGTGTTAAGATTCGCGGTTACGGTACGCTCATCCGGCGCAGCCAGCATCACGACGAGCCCCATTGCATTATCGAGCAGCGACATCAGCACCCCGCCGTGAACGATACTGAGCAAATTATGGTGCCGGTCCGAAGCATCGAGGCAAATCGTCGCTTTGCCGGCATTTGCCTGCACCACCTCACAGCCGAGCTCGCCCCAGAATGTTGCCTGCGCACGCTGGGCGAGCCTTGCCAAGTGACCGGCCTGATCAACCTGCTGCACGAACCAATCCTCATCTATGCCGCTCACTCTCCCTTATCCTCTTTTGCCTTCCTCTGCTCCGCCTCCTCCTCTTGAAGCTTTCGACGAAGCACCTTGCCGATAATTGTTTTTGGAAGCGTTTCCCTGAAGGAATAGTGATGCGGTACCTTATAAGCCGCCAACCGTTCTCTGCACCAACGGTCCAGCTGGCTGCTCGATACCTGCCAGCCTTCCTTGAACACGATAAACGCTTTTACCGATTCCCCCCTATATTCATCCTTTACGCCGATCACGGCCGCTTCTCTAACCGCTGGATGCTCGAACAGGACCTCCTCTACCTCTCGGGGATAAATATTGAAGCCGCCTGCGATGATGACATCCTTAATCCGGTCCATAATCGTAAAATAGCCGTCCTCATCCATCGTCGCGAGATCGCCCGTATACAGCCAGCCGTCACGCAGTACCTGATCGGTTTCTGCCGGCTTGTTCCAGTAGCCCTTCATAACCTGCGGTCCGCGCACGATGAGCTCTCCGAGCTCCCCGACAGGCAATCGCGCACCGGTTTCCTGGTCGATCACCGCTGCTTCCGTATCGGGAAAGGGCACGCCGATCGTGCCGATTTTTCGCATTCCCCATATCGGATTAGCATGCGTGACGGGCGATGCCTCCGACAGGCCGTAGCCCTCGATGAGCCTGCCTCCCGTCAAAGCCTCGAACTTTTCCTGCACCTCGAGCGGCAAAGCGGCCGATCCGCTTATGCACACGTTAATAGAGGAAAGATCTGTTGTGGCGGCCGACTTATGATTGATAAGCGCCACATACATGGTAGGCGCGCCCGGAAAAATGGTAGGCTTTTGCCGGTTGATCGTCTGCAGCACCGTTTCAACCTCGAACCGCGGCAATAAAATAAGCGTGCCTGCCCGAAGCACCGACATATTCATTAATACCGTTAATCCAAATACATGAAACAAAGGCAGCGCCGCAAGAAACCGCTCCTTCGCATCCTCTGCCTTATAGCACCAAGCCGAGGTTTGCATCGTATTGGCAACCAGATTGCGATGGGTCAGCATGACGCCTTTTGGCGTCCCGGTCGTACCTCCGGTATATTGCAGAGCAGCCAGATCGGCGCCCTTAGCAGGCTCCGGCAGCCGGTCGGCAGAGCTCTTCCCTGCCAGCAGCTTCTTATAAGCAATGACGCCTAGGCTTCCGTATGGAATCTCTGCGCGGAAGCCTTCTTTCCGCTGCTTAAGCGGATAAAGCAGGCTTTTGGGGAACGGCAGACCGTCCTTAATCGATGTAATGATGGCATGGCGCAGCCGCGGCAGCGGACCTGTCGCCGGCTGCTCCCCCCGAACCCGGGCAAGCCGCGGATAAAGCAGATCAACGGTTATGATCGCGACGGCCCCGCTATCCGCCAGCTGAAGCTCCAGCTCGCGCTCCACGTACAGCGGATTCGTCTGCACGACGACGCCGCCTGCAAACAGCACGCCGTAATAGGCGATGACGGTCTGCGGACAATTCGGCAGCATAATCGCCACGCGGTCTCCTTTGGCAATGCCGAGGGAGAGGAGACCCGAGGCTAAGCGGATGGCAGCTTCATACAGCTCGCGATAGGTTAATATTTTGCCAAGAAAATGTACGGCAGGATGATTCGGATGCTGCAGGGCAGCGCTGATTAGGAATTGGACGATGCTCTGATCGGGATAGCTCTGCGAAGGAGAAACCTCCTTCGGATAATGACGAAGCCATGGACGCGCGTGCTCTTCGGCTTCACTGGAGGGCTGCCCTTGTAAAGACGGGTCTTCCGGTCTGAGCGGTTCCATTCATGCTCTCCCCCTTCACACGACATAATGCTCACTGCGAATGACGCGAGCGGCAATGGACCGCTTCAAAGCGACCGTATCCGAAAGCGGCGCGCGCATCAGCTTCTTCAGAATGGAAAGCTGCATTTGCAGCCCGTCTCCCTGTTCCAGCGCGGTAAGCGCAAGCTTCGCAAGCGAGTCGACCCGCTCCATCGTCTCCTGCACGAATACCGTAGTCATCGCAATCACATTTTCCGTCTTCTCCGAGCTGACGCCGCCGCTTGCCTTGCATATTTTTTGCGAGCGCAGCAGCGCGCTTTCCATTGCAAATATATTAATCATGAGATCAGCAAGCGAGCACAGCACCTCCTGCTCCTGCTCGAGCCGTAGCCCCAGCTTCTGCACAGCGAGCCCGCCGATGGCGAGAAAGGTTTTTTTCGCTTGTGCGACGCGGAATGCCTCTTTGCTGAGCGGCTTTTCGAGCGGCGGAATCGGCATCGGCTGCACCAACTCCGCTTGCAGCGACCGCACCTTGCGCAGCAGCGGCAGCTCGCCCTTTAACGCTTTTTTCATCAGCGTGCCCGGTATGAGCATCCGGTTAATTTCATTCGTTCCTTCAAAAATACGGTTAATCCGCGAATCCCGATAAATTCGCTCCACCTTATAATCGCGGATATAGCCGTAGCCGCCATGGATCTGCACCCCTTCGTCCGCCACAAAATCAAGGGCTTCGGATGCAAAAACCTTAATGATCGAGCATTCTATGGCATACTCCCCAATCGCCTTCGCCATGGTCACGCCGTCTCCGGCCGTTCCGTCTGCGGATTCCGTTGACCGCAGCATCGAATCGATCCAGCCGGCCGTCCGATAAACCATACTCTCGAGCACGTACGTGCGGATGTTCATATCGGCAAGCTTGGCACCAATGAGCGGATACGAGGAAATCGCCCGCCCGAACTGTTTTCGCGTGTTCGCGTAGGACGAAGCAAGCTCAATCGTCTCCTTGGAAGAACCAAGACAGGCGGCGCCAAGCTTGAAGCGTCCGATATTCAAAATATTAAAGGCGATCTGATGCCCTTTTCCGACCTCCCCTAGCACATTTTCAACCGGCACCGCTACGTCTTCAAAAAATAAAGGGCGAGTTGAGGAACCCTTGATGCCCATCTTATGCTCCTCCGGCCCGATACTGAACCCTGGCATCCCTTTCTCGACGATAAAAGCAGTAAAATATTCTCCGTCGACCTTCGCATAAACGATAAACAAATCCGCAAAACCGGCATTTGTAATATATAATTTGGAGCCGTTAAGTATATAATGCTTCCCGCTCGGCGATAACCTGGCCGTTGTCTTCGCTCCTAAAGCATCCGAGCCGGAGGCGGGCTCGGTTAAGCAGTAAGCGGCGATCCGCTCCCCGGTTGCGAGCAATGGAAGATAGGCCTGCTTCTGCGCGGACGTGCCGAAAAATACGATAGGCAGCGTTCCGATGCCTGTATGCGCGCCAACCGAAAGCGCAAACGACGAAGCGCGGGCCAAGGTTTCCGCGAGTAGCGTCGTGCTTACCTTATCAAGACCCATCCCACCGTAGGCCTCGGGCACATCGGCTCCAAGCAGGCCTAGCTCGCCGGCTTTGCGCATCAGCTCCACCGTCAAATCGTAGTTCAGCGCTTCCAGCTCCGCATCGCGCGGCGTAATTTCCGCATCCATGAACTGCTGCGCCGCTTCTCCCATCATCCGCTGCTCTTCCGTAAAATCCTCTGGCGTCACGACCGATTCCGGCGCACTATCCTCCACGACAAACCGACCGCCAAAACGTATCGTTTCCGTCATGCCGCAGGTCTCCCTTCAGTCAAACGATTATTAGGAACATTAACTTTACCCGCCATAAACCATTAATGCCGTGCAAATATCCTCATGGATTAGCTGCCGTATACCTCGATTACACCCGCGGCTCCCATTCCTCCGCCCACGCACATCGTGACAACGCCGATTCCGCCGCCTCGTCTTCCCAGCTCATGAATAAGCGACACCGTCAGCTTGGTTCCCGTACAGCCAAGCGGATGCCCCAGCGCAATGGCGCCGCCGTTCACATTAACCCGCTCGGGATCGATGCCAAGCTCTCTAATAATAGGCACGCACTGGGCCGCAAAGGCCTCGTTCAGCTCAAACAAATCGACCTGATCCAGCGTGATGCCCGCTTTCCGAAGCGCTTTAGGGACGGCTTCAATCGGACCGATGCCCATGACCTCCGGAGCGACACCCGCTACGCAAAAGCTGCGGAACGCAGCGAGCGGCTGCAGCCCCAGTTCCTTCGCCCGCTCTCTGCTCATTACGATAACGGCCGCGGCGCCATCGCTCATTTGCGAGGTATTGCCTGCCGTGACCGTTCCTTCGCGCGCAAAGGACGGCTTAAGCGGCGCCAACGTTTGAACCGTCGTCTCCGGCCGCACTCCCTCATCCGTATCGAATTGAAACACCTTCGACCATGGCCGCCCCGCATCGTTTACGCCGGAACGGCTTGCCGTGACCGGTACGATCTCCGCCCGGAAGCGTCCCGCCGCTATCGCCGCTGCCGCCTTGCGATGGCTGGATGCCGCGAACGCATCCTGCTCCGCGCGCGATACGTTGTAGCGGCGGGCCACCTCTTCCGCGGTATGCCCCATGCCCATATAGACTTCCGGCCGCGCGTCTACTATTGCGGGATGCGGCGACAGCTTGAAGCCGGTCATCGGCACATGGCTCATGCTCTCTACTCCGCCGGCGGCGATAATATCCGCATCCCCGAGCCGGATGCGCTCCGCGGCGTAAGCGATCGCTTGCAGCCCCGACGCGCAAAAACGGTTAATCGTAACGGCCGGCGTCGTCACCGGCAGCCCCGAGTAAAGCGAAATGGTCCGGGCCATGTTGAGCCCCTGTTCGCCTTCGGGCATCGCGCAGCCGATGATCACATCCTCAACGAGTTCCGGCGCTAAGCCCGGCACGCGTTCCAGCGCGCCTCGCAGAACTGTAAGGCCCAGATCCTCTGCCCTCGTCTCGGCCAAACTGCCCTTCGATGCTTTGCCGACCGCCGTCCTCACCGCAGCAACGATAACGGCATCGCGATCGTGACTCTCAAACGGTGATGAAGCTGACATTTCGCTCTCCTCCTTCGGATAATTAGTTGCGCAGCGGCTTGCCTGTCGCAAGCATATGGCTCATGCGCTCCTGCGTTTTGCGCTCGCCGCATAGGCTCAGGAACGCTTCGCATTCCAAATCGAGCAAATACTGCTCGCTTACTTCCGCGCCGGGCTGTATATCGCCGCCGGCAAGCACGGCACCGAGCTTGCCGGCGATAAGCGCGTCATGCTCGCTTATATGGCCGCCTAGCCGCATGGCCTGCACCGCGACCTTCAGCACCGCGCTGCCTTCCCGGCCGGCAACGCGGATACGTCCCTCCGCCGGCGGCGAATAGCCCGCCCGGTCCAGCTCTAGCACGGCCCGCTTTGCTTCGGCGATGCGCGCCTCCTGGCGCATAATGACGCGGTCCTGCGGCCGCATCAGGCCTAACCGGCCGACCTCGAAGCCGCTGGAGGATGCCTTGGCCAGCGCTATCGTCTCGAACAGCAAATTTAAATGCGGCTGCAGGTCTCCGCCCGGCTTCCCGCTGCTCGCGGCTAAAGCCCGCTCAGCCGCCATAGCAGCCGCTTCCTTGCAGCCCCCGCCCGCAGGAATCAGGCCAACCCCCGTTTCCACAAGCCCAAAATACGTTTCCGGCGAATAAATAATTTGATCCGCCGGCAAGCAGGCTTCCACGCCGCCGCCAAGCGTCATCCGGTGCGGAGCCGCCACGACGGGACGGTCAAGCCTCTTCAGCTGCAGCATGCTGCTTTGGAAGAAGCGGATAATCTCTTCCACCTCATCCCATTCGCCGCTCTGCGCTTCCATCAGCAGCAGCATTAAATTCGCGCCGACGCAAAAGTTGCGCCCTTCATTCGCAAGCACCAGCCCGCGCCAATTTTGCGATACCTCCTTCGCGCTTTGTGTGATCGCTGATAATATATCGCCTCCGATGGCATTGTTCTGCGAATGGAATTCCAGCAGCGCCACATCGTCGCCTATATCGATCAGGCTCGCGCCGGCGGTGGAAAGCACCGTTTTTCCAGACGCTTTTAACGCCGCTATCGAGATCGAATCCACCTCTGTCTCTTCCCGCTTATAAGCGCCGCTCGCCGCATAGACCCGTTCGCTGCCCTCCGTTTTATAGAAGCTTTCGTTACCTGCTTCCAGCCAAGCCAATACCCAGGCCGGTATCGTATCGCCCTCCTTCTGCATGCGCTGCACCGAATCCCGAAGCCCGATCGCATCCCACAGCTCAAACGGCCCCAGCTCCCAATTAAAGCCCCAGCGCATCGCGCGGTCGATATCCGAGATGGAATCCGCGATTATCCCAACCTGGGCAGCTGCGTAAAGCAAGGTTTTTTTGATCGTCGACCAAGCGAACTTCGCGTAGCGGTCACGGGGATCGGTGCGCAGCAGCGCATTCACCTTGCCCGCGGCACCCTTGGCAGCCTTCGAAGCATCGATAACGGGTGAGCTCACCGGACGCTTCGGCCCGTATTCGAGCGTATCGAGCCGGAGCGTTTCAATCTCGCTGCCTCCTTTTCCCTTCACCTTCCGGTAAAAGCCTGCTCCCGTTTTCTCGCCAAGCCGTCCCGAAGCAGCGAGCCGCTCAAGCAGCGGCGGCCTTGCAAAAATGGCTTGTTCCGCAGGATCGCTGCTCCGTTCGCGCACATTGTCCACCACATGCAGCAGCGTATCGAGGCCGACCAGGTCAAGCATGCGAAGCGTCGCCGTCTTCGGCCTGCCCATCGCCGGACCGGTCAGCGCATCCGCCTCTTCCACCGTCAACCCGAATGCCAGCGTGTCTTCCAGCGTGATCAGCATGCCGTAGGTTCCGATCCGGTTCGCAATGAAATTCGGCGTATCCTTCGCCAGCACGACCCCTTTGCCTAGCCGCTGCTCGCAAATATCCGTTAAGAGCCGCACGACCTCGGGGGACGTTTCCGCTGTGCCAACAATTTCAACAAGCTTCATATAGCGCGGCGGATTAAAAAAATGCGTCACGCCAAAATGCCGGCGAAACTCCTCGCTTCGCCCTTCAACCATTGAAGCAGCCGATAAGCCCGACGTATTTGTCGACACAATGGTTCCCGGGCTGCGGGCAGCTTCGATTTTGGCAAATACCTCCCGTTTAATGTCCAGCCGCTCGACCACGGCTTCCACGATCCAGTCCGCCTCGCTTAACGCAGCCAGATGATCGTCTAGGTTGCCCGGCGTAATCCGCGACGTCCAGCTCGGATCGTAGAGCTGCGCCGGCGTTGCTTTGCCCATTCGAGCAACCGCTGCGGCTGCCAGCCGATTGCGCACCTTGGCATCGGCAAGCGTTAGTCCTTGCCGTTCCTCCTCCGCTGTCAGCGTCTGCGGGACAACGTCCAGCAGCACAACGCGCATGCCCGCATTCGCCAGATGGGCCGCAATACCCGCGCCCATTACGCCGGAGCCGATCACCGCCGCTTTGCGTATGGCGCTTGCATTTTTTTGCGACGCTTGTATAGCCATATTCAGCCTCCTTTTTTCGAGTCATCCACAGTCGCAAACAGCTAATGCCGTCCTCTGCGGCAAAAGCCCGTTTCGCATTACTCGCCAAACACGCTCTCGGCAAGCAGCTCCGCCACATCGCGTGCTATAACCTTCTCCTCTGCGGATAAGGCCTTCAAGCCGTCCTCCATCATCGTCAGGCAGTATGGGCAGGCCGAGCTGATGACAGACGGCTTTACCTCTAATGCTTGAGCGGTTCTTGCATGGTTGACGCGGGTGCCCGAATGCTCCTCCATCCACATCAGACCGCCGCCCGCGCCGCAGCACATCCCGTTGGAGCGCGAACGCTCCATCTCTTCGATCGTTACGCCCGGAATGGCTCGCAGCAGGCTGCGCGGCGCTTCATAGGTGTCGTTGTAGCGGCCTAAATAACAGGAATCATGAACGGTTACCCGCTCGTCAATCGTATGCTGCGGCTTCAAGGAGCCGTCCGCCAGCAGACGCGCCAGCAGCTCGGTATGGTGCTCGACGGTAATCCCTTGAGGCAGGCCAAAGTCAGGATATTCATTTTTGAGCGTGTTATAGGTATGCGGGCAGGCCGTCACGATATGAGCAATTTCATATTTGTTGATGGTCTCGATATTCTCGCGGCACAGCTCTTGGAAAAGCAGTTCATTGCCGATCCGCCTTGCCGTATCGCCGGAGCTTTTTTCCTCGAGGCCAAGCGTTGCAAAGCTTACGCCCGCATGGTGCATCAGCCGCACCACATCGTACAAAACACGCCTGCTGCGCATATCGTAAGCTCCCATCGAGCCTGCCCATAGCAGCACGTCAGCCTTTTTGCCCTGCTGCCGCAGCTCCTGCATCGTGGCGACCCGAATGCCGGTGCGGCTCTCGCACTCGCTTATCCAAGCTGCCCGTTCGGCGCGCGGCAGGCCCCAAGGATTGCTCTGGCGTTCAATATTTTGCAGCGCGCGCTGTCCGTCGGATGGAAGCCTGCCCTCCATCAGCACTAGGTAGCGGCGCATATCGATGATTTTGTCGACATGCTCATTGCCCACCGGGCATTGCTCTTCGCAATTGCGGCAGGTCGTGCATGCCCAAAGCTCCTCCTCCGTCAGCACCTCGCCGACCATCTCCACCTCCTCTGGCTTGACGCCTTCCCTAACACTCCATGCTCCAGCTTGCGCAGCCATCGTCGGCTCAATGTTGGTTACCCCATTGGATGAAGCCTCCCAAGCAGGTATCACCCCTCCCATAACATGGGCGTAAGGCCCGTTTGCTTTGGATTGCCATAGGCTGGCAGGAAGCCATGGGGACTTGGAGGTAATCGCAGCGCCTTTTTCCGTTAAATGATCCCTCAGCTTCACGATGAGATGCATCGGCGAGAGCAGCTTGCCGGTACTGGAAGCCGGACAAACATTCGTACAGCGGCCGCATTCGACGCAGGCGTACAAATCGAGCATCTGCTTTTTCGAAAAATGCTCCACCTTCCCCGCACCGAAGGTTTCCGCCTCCTCATCCTCCAAATTAAGCGGCGTGAGCCGTCCTGCAGGCGTGCTGCGCCTAAACCAGAGGTTGACCGGAGCCGTTATCAAATGAAAATGCTTCGACTGCGGCACATAAACCAGAAAGCTCAGCAGCACCAGGAGATGCAGCCACCAAAACAGCTCAAAGCCGGCATTCGCCGCAATGCTTTCAGGCTGTACGCCGGCGCTTTGAAGCAGCTGAGCCAGCAGATTGCTTACCGGTGCGTAGTCTGCTTCAACCAGATGAACGGCAGGATCCGATTTGGAGGCAGCCAGCCGCTCGAACGCCAACGAAAATAAAACCGTGAGCATCAGCGAGCCGATAAACCACATCACGAGGGACGGCTTCCACCCGCGCTTAAGCCGCGGCAGCCGCTCCCCGTAACGGCGGAAAGCACCGTACAGCACAGCTGCGAAGACGAGCGTAACCGTCATCTCCTGCGTCAATGAAAACCCGCTATAATAGGGCAGCGGCAGCGGAACGCCGTCATTCAGCCCCTTCCAAATCAAATCCGCCGCGCCAAACTGAAGCACGATAAAGCCGTAAAAATAAACCAAATGCATGATGCCGCTTCTTACATCGTTCAGCAGTTTGCGATGACCGAGCACCTGAGCGCTGAAGCTGGATTTGCTTTTGTGCTTGCGTTGATAACGCGCAAAAATAGCCGGTACCCCAAGCCTCATATACAAAATGCGCCTCTGCACGACCAGCGCGAACATCGAAACGGCAATCAGCACAACCGCCGCAAACAATGCCCACCTTCCCCAAAACAACCATTGACCGACAGATCCAGCTGCCAAAAATGACGGCATACGCCCCGCCCCCCTTAAATGCCCGCTCCTCGATCAGAGCATCTGTGCGCAAAGCAGTCGGACAAGCATTAAAGCGCTTCCAAAAATAGCCGCGGTGATCCATGTATATGTCCTTTTTTCCGCGAACATGCCGCTCGCCGGGCGATTGGAAACGGTCTATTCCACTTCGAAGCGTCATAACGTAGCAATGATGGACAATGTCTTCAATATGTCGGTAGAAGTGAGGGAGCTTCGATGCTGAAAATAGTGGTGCTTCTCAAACAAACGTTTGATACCGAGGAAAAAATCATAGTAACCGCTGCGGGCGTCGATGAAAATGACGCCAAATTCGTCATTAATCCTTACGATGAGTATGCGCTCGAGGAAGCGCTCCGCCAGCGGGAACGGCTGGGGGGCGAGGTCATTGCCGTCACTTGCGGACCGGAGCGTTCCCAGGATGCGCTCCGCACCGCACTGGCTATCGGGGCGGACGAGGCTATCCGGCTCGACAGCGGATCCTTGCCGGATGATGGAAGCGCGGTTGCCGCCGCGCTCGCTGCCATCATCAAGCCGCTTTCTCCTGACCTGCTGCTGGCCGGCTTGTTTGCCGTAGACAGCGGTGCAGGCAGCGTCGCCTTGCAAATTGCGGAGCGGCTGGGGCTGCCCCATGCGTCTTCCGCCGTCAAACTGACAATCCTGACCGCAGCCGAGCTCAGCGCCTTGCCAAAAGAAGGCGTATTGCTTGAAGCCGGCGCATCTAGCGCCGGGCGTTTTGTGCTCGTTGAGCGTGATATCGAAGGCGATACCGAAACCGTATCGCTCCCGCTGCCCGCGCTCGTAACGGCGCAGCAAGGCTTAAACGAGCCTCGTTATCCGTCTCTACCGGGCATTATGAAAGCAAAACGTAAGCCGCTACGCACCGTCACGCTTCAAGAGCTGGTGAACAGCGGCTCGCTAGCGTCAGAAAGCGTAGCGCCCCGCACTTCTCGCTCGCTGCTGCTCCCGCCCCCGCCTCGCGCAGCGGGTAAGCGCCTGCCCGGCGCGCCGGCGGAGCAAGCCGCAGCGCTGGTGTCGCTGCTGCGGGAGGAAGCGAAGCTGCCGTTGTGAGCGGTGCCGCAGGGCCGCTGGTGAGGGATATAGCAAAGCTGCTGTTGTGAGCGGTGCCGCAGGGTTACGTGGCAAGGCCGCTGGCTGGCCTTGTAGGAGGAGCGATGAATTCCGCTGGCGGTGCTCGGCGAGTGCGACAGTACGGGAAAACACACTATTAGTTGTGTGGTAGGTGCTTCTGTGAGCCTGGCGGCCAATCTATGCTGCGGTCTGTGTAATAGAATGGCTTACTGAGCTCGAAGATCGGCGCTATACTGCAGTTTGTGCAATAGAATCGCATACTGAGCTCGAAGAACAGCGCTACGCTGCAGTTTGTGCAGTAGAATCAGCTGTTAATGGGTTCCGACGGTGCTAAATGGGCTAGTCCGTTGTATAAACTGCAGGCTAGCCCGCCTTTGGAACTCCAATGTGAGGTTTCTGTTGTACAATCTGTAGCGTAGGCACAGAGCACAGAATGACGGTTAATGCGCTTAACTAACTGGTAGGCTAGAACGGAAAACACACTATTACTTGGTTGGTAGGCGCTACTGCGAATGAGACTGCTGATCTGCTTTGCGGTTTGTGCAAAGAGTGCATACTTAGCTCGAGCAAGCAATGAGAAATTAAGAACAAAGCTTGGTTTGTCCTAAAAGTGACGGGAGAGGAGCAGCATCCTATGTCCAAAACCATACTTGTTTTTGCTGAAAGCCGGAACGGCGCGCTCCGCCGGGTGGCGCTGGAGGCACTCGGCGCAGCACTGCGGCTCGCAGGCAAGGACGGCGCTGTCCATGCCGTCCTTGCCTGCTCCGGCGGCGCGGCGGAAGAAGCCGCCGCGCTCATCACGCGGGGGGCGGACGTCGTGCATATCGCCGACGATCCTTCCCTCCGCGCCTTTGCGCCCGAGGCGTACATCGCCGCCCTCGGCGCAGCGATGGCTGCGGTGCAGCCGGACGCGCTATTGCTCGGCCACACCGCTATGGGGCGCGAGCTCGCGCCCCGAGTGGCCGCTGCCATTGGCGCCGGCCACATCGCCGACGTCATCGCCATCGAAGCATCTGACGATGGCGATGACGTCGGCTTCATCCGCCCGCTCTACGCCGGCAAGGCGTTCGAGCGGCGCAGCTTTGTGCCGGGCAACCCGTGGGTCATCACGGTACGCCCGAACAATCTGCCGGCGGCAGAGCCTTTGGACGCCGCCGAAGCAACAGGCACCGTCGCGGAGCTTCCGTTCACGGTGCCGCCGCTCTACACCGCCGTGCGCAGCCTGGTGCGCCGCGCCGGCGGCCAGCTTGATCTAGCCGAAGCCGACGTCGTCGTTTCCGGCGGTCGAGGCGTGCGCAGCGCAGCCGGCTTCGAGCCGCTGCAAGCCATGGCCGCAGCGCTCGGCGGCGCGGTCGGCGCCTCGCGCGGTGCCTGCGATGCCGGCTATTGCGATTATGCGCTGCAAATTGGGCAAACGGGAAAAGTTGTCACCCCGCAGCTTTATATTGCATGCGGGATAAGCGGCGCCATCCAGCATCTGGCTGGCATGAGCCAATCCCGCGTCATCGTCGCGATCAATAAAGATCCCGACGCGCCTATTTTCGGCATTGCCGATTACGGCATCGTCGGCGACTTATTTGATGTCGTTCCTTTGTTAACGACAGAGCTGCAGCGCGCACGCGCCTAATGTTTATTCTGAATTCCAAGGCTTCGCCTAATCGAAAAAGGGTGCCTGTGTTGTATGCAATACAACACAGGCACCCTTTTAGCATTCATTTCCCGGCTTCGCTCCGCCAGGTGAATCTTCGTTAAGCAAAATCAGGACGGATCTCGCGGATGCAATCCGGCGACTCGAATAAATCGTCATGCACCGCATTCGTAACCGGATACGCGCGCATCAGGTAAGAATCCATCGCCTCTAGATGCTTGCGCAGCCCGCTGAATTCCGTAATCCGGGGATTGAGCCAGTCTTCAATGCCCTCTTCGTCCAAAATAACCGGAACGCGCGGCTGCCACACCGACATCGCTCCCGTCGATGCTGCGGTAATCATCGTGAAGGCGCGCACCTCTTTGCCGCTCACATTTCTCCAGCAATCATAAATGCCGGCAATGCCGAACAGCTGCTGACTCGGGACGACGATATGCATCGCTCTCGGGTCACGCTCTTTTCCGAACTGCTTTTGGCCAAAAAAACCGCTGCAAGGCAGCACGCATCTTTGTCTCCGCAGCATACGCGCCAGAAACGGCTTTTCGGGAAGCGTCTGATGATCGGCATTTACGGCATCCTTTGCCCAGAAAGGAAACAAGCCCCATCGTGATTCCTGCATCGACCTTTGATCAAACCGGTCATTCATAACAATCGATACCGTCTGCGTAGGCGCTACATTGAATCGATTCGTATGCCCTTGAATAACCTTTCTTACTTGAAACATCTCAACTATATCGCTCATTTCTGCCGTTAACGAAAACCGTTCAATCATCGCGACCACCCTTTTCACGTTGTTTGAATCCAGTTTTTGTTAAAGGTTATGAAATTATGCAATGATTGGAGCGAAATAAACAAATAGCGGGAAATGAAGCTTCTGCTTCATCTCCCGCCTTTTTGCAAAGCGATGGCTTACATCGTGAAACGTTTGCGGAATTTCAGCGGCGGCATGCCGGTATGCGCCGCAAAAAGCCTCGAGAAATGCGGCGTCTGCCGAAAGCCGGTTTCCTCCGCTACCCGGGCTATCGTCCAATCGGTTTTGATAAGCAGCAGCTTCGCTTGATCCAATCTGTAATAAAGCAGGTATTGCTGCGGCGTGCAATCGAATACCTCGGTCATACAGCGCGTAATGTAATTGGTGTGCAGCTGCAGGACATCGCTTAACATCGTGTTGCTGATCGGGCTCCGGTAATTCAGCTTCAAATAGGCAGCCGCCCGCTCCGCGACCGATACCGCTGCTTTCGCGGCATCCGAACGCCAGCCCTCGTCCAGCATTTGCAGCAAATGCAGAAACCGCTGCTGGCGATCCCAGAATGCGCCATGCGACGAGCTTTTGGCCGCTTCATGCAGTTGGGAGAAGATAAGTTTAGCCTCATCCGGATAGGTAAGCTTCATCTTTTTCGGCAGCCGGATGGCATATGTATAATAATCGCCTCTCAGTGATCCGCTTTGATTGCCGACCGTCTCCTCCCAGGCGCCTACCGTTTGAAAATGGATCCAATCGAACACGGTATCCTCCTCGCATGGGCGAGTGGAATAATGCCAGCGGTCCGGCCGCAGGATCAGAACATCGCCCGGACCGAGCGTCCACCTTCGGTTATCCTCGGCCACATGCAGCGACCCTTCATTTACGAACAGCAAATCAAAAACGCCTAGGTTCGTCCGGTTGGGATGCTCCTCGCCGGCGCGGTAAGTTAAACGGTTGGATTCTATGAAAAATGGCAACGGCGGTGAACGGAAGGTTAGTAATAGCTCCTCTGACAATCGAATCTCTCTCCTTATAAAGTTTTGCGAAGCAAAACTTACTTCGTAAGCAGATGCTTAGTTTTGCGAAGCAAAACTTACTTCGTAAGCAGATGCTTAGTTTTGCGAAGCAAAACTTACTTCGTAAGCAGACGCTTAATCTTGCGAAGCAAAACTTACTTCGAACGCCTATGCTTTGTTTTACTCGGCAAAATAAAATTTCCAGGTGTAAATGTGCAAAAAATGACTACTGACCATGTTACTTGAAAACCGTTTCATTTGTCTACAACAAAACAAAGCCCCAGCTCATCCGCAATCGGAATCCATTTGGGGCTTAACGTTTATTTTGTTCGATTGGCGTGCAAATCACATGATTAATTGAACCGCTGACCCTGGATTGACCTTGAAGAAGTCGGCTTCAGGAAGCAGGCTTTTGATCAAATACATATAATCGTAGGAGCGTTCAAGCGACTCCTCGTCAGGGACGTAGACGATCCTTTTGCCGCTGAGCAGGGACAGCACCTCAATGCGCGCCGGAAGCTTCTCGAAGGCGCTCATGCAAAACACCGACGTCATATGAAAAAGCAAACCAAGGGAATCCTCATCGACATCGACAGCCAGCTTCTGCACGATATAATCATCTGCGCCGCCTTCCGGATCCACGGAAACCAAATGAAAGATTTGCGATATTTCCAAATCCAGCTCATCCACGTAGGCAGTTAGCTGTTCAAAAAAAATAATCGGCATGCCCGGACAGAAGCCGCCAAGCAAAAAATCGGTCAATTGCTTCTTCACCGTATGCTTCATTTGCAAATAATGCTCGTCAGAATGGAACTTATAATTACGGTTTGTCCACCAATGCTCCACGGAGGCTTCAATTGCCGCCTGCGTTCGAGCCCCTTCAGGCATCCCGTAGAAATCATTTACGCTGTGGCTGGCTGCAAATTGAACCATTTGCCTCCAGTTTACTTCGCTTTCCCGCTTGCTGCCTTTCTTGTTTCCGGCAAACCGATCGGGGCAGCGCAGCAGCTCTTCCAGCTTATAATCTTCAACTCTCAATACCGTGGGGAACTGCTCCATACAAAAACCGCCCCTCTCTCGTTATTATCCTGCCACCGCTACAAGCCCGGCAATTTTACGTCCCAAGCTTCTGCCTTGTTCTTTCTCATCTTCTGACGCGTTATATTCAAACTTGATGCATTCCGCTGAAATGGCAGCGCCAAGCTCCTTGAGCTTCGCCTCAATCATATCCACCGCGGCGCAATAAATCGGATACGAAGTATCACCAGAACCAAAAGCGGCAGCAACCTTTCCGCTAAGATTAAGCGAGCCCATCTCCTCGAAGAAATCAATAAATTCATCCGGCAGCTCGCCATCGCCCCACGTATAAGCTCCGATAATGATGCCGTCATAATCATTTAGCTCCGCTGCGCTTGCATCAAAGGCTTCCTTCAGAACAACCTCCGCTCCCGCCTGCGTAACCCCTTCTGCAATGGCCTCCGCCATTTCTTCCGTGTTCCCCGTCATGCTTGCATAAACGACAAGTACTTTCGACATCTGTCATTCCTCCGATTCCTGCTTCTATAATTTTAAATATTGAATGTTTGAATGCCTTCAAAGAGCGTCGCCATGTATAAGCTGCCGCCCTGCATATCGATGTCCGTCACCGGACAGCCCAGCTTAATAGACAGCAGCGTGACTTGATTGCAAATGTAGGCGAGCTGGAACAGTCCGCGGTCCGTACATACATAAACATCATTTCCCTTGGCGAGCACGGAAAAAATAAACGGCTTGCCGAAGCGGATTCGGTCGAATCTGCCTTTTTTATCCCCAATGAGAAGCTCGCCTTTGTCGCTCGTGCCGATCAAATGTCCCCGGAACACCGCTAAGCTCGTAACATGCGTTTCCAGCTCAAAATGTGCCCAGTCATCCATAAAACGATCATAGAGCGATATACCGCTCTCATGCGCGATGATTAAGTATTGTGGCAGATTTATAAAATCGTAGACCTTCTTTTCTTCGCATGCGATTTGCTCCCATTTGCTGCCCGATTTGGACCAAAGCCCATATTCGGTCGCCGCGTAACTGGTCCCTCCGATTTTGCGGTATTGATAGCATGGAATCGATATGCCGTCATTTTCCCATGCTTCGCCGTTCCATTCGTAAAGTCCGCTGCCCGTGCAGGCATGCAGCAAATCATGCTGCAGCTGCAGGCGGTTCACACTGGTCTTATCATCCAACCCGCTGCTCAGCTTCTCCCAGCTTCCTTCCGCATCGATTTGATAAATCCCGTGACCGACTGATGCGGCGAACAAGCAGTCAGGTCCTGCCTTTACCGATGAGAAGGGGAAGAGCAGCCAATTCCAAGGCTTGCTTGTTTCAATTTGCATGTCTCTTGCTCCTTCAAAAAGATTTTATTTAGTCTGTCGTGTGTTGAAGCTGCTGTGCGATATATTTGCTCCCGTGCTTGGGCATTATTGGGCGTATGCTTTCGTTTAGAAGCTGATTTCTTTTCCCCTGCTTGTGTAAAAGGAACGCTGATTTTCTTTTTTTCAAAACCATTTCATAAAGCAAGCCCATAAGCTCCGCCTCCCGCTTTAGGTCGATATGTAATTGCCTTCTTTATCAGTGATAATGATTATCACTTTCGTATACATGATAACTATTCTCAATTTGGATGTCAAATCATTTATTCATTCGCTCACTTTTATTCGTTTTCTCAGCAGCCGCCTCCGGCCTTCCTTTAATAAAAACGGCAGGCCAAGGTATATTCCTTGACCTGCCGTATCTTTTTTACTGCAATAGCTCTACAAACGAAGATCCAATTGCAGCTTTAACAATACTTTAATCTGATCCTGCAAGAACTGAACTTCCCGCACCGTTACAACTTCCTCTGCTGGCAATTCAAGCGGTATGGTAATCGTTTCGAGCATACTTATGGGCAAGCCCGTATTTTTCAAGGATAACGTCTGCGGCCTGAGCACGATGTTTGGAGACTGCCATTCGAGTGAATATTCTGCTTCCAGAGCTGCAGGTATTCGATCCATGTAGGTAATGTTCATATGGGCAATCAGCATCTTCTCTTCCAGCTCGAAGCGCGCTCCGTCCAGCCGAATATCCTGCGCAAGCTCCAAGTGCGATGTTCCCTCTTCACCGCTTGCATACTCTTCGTTCAGGTGTTTTTTGATTAAATTGTTAATATCATCCTCCGTAAGGACAAGCTCCGGCTTGAGATTCTTGATCATGGCAAGCGCCTTTTCATTCACGTCAATCTGCTCGTAGCTCAGATTAAGCTGCTCGTCCGGCGCGATATAGGAGAGCATCCACCAAGCGGCCGCGCCAAGCAGCAATAGAATAAAAATAAAGAGCAGAAGCAGTCTTTTTATTATTTTCCCCATAACGTTCCCCTTCCCGCAATAAAAAATAGCGATTTTTCCATACGTTAACTTGCAATGATAATGCTATAATAAATCCATTCATTTATGCTCCTGATTCACGAAAGCCGAGAGGATGGTCACCCATGAACACGAACAATGTACCGCGGCAACGCATTGGACTTGAAGATATCGTGCAAGCGCAAATGCATTTAAAGGATGTCATAACGCGTACTCCGCTTCAATATAACCGCGTGCTGTCCGAGCGTTACAACTGCAATGTGCTTTTAAAACGGGAGGATCTGCAAATCGTCCGCTCGTTCAAAATACGCGGCGCTTACCATTTGATGCGTTCCCTCGGAGAAGAAACTTTGGCCAAAGGCGTTGTATGCGCGAGCGCGGGCAACCACGCGCAGGGCGTCGCATACTCCTGCCAGACGCTCGGTATTCCCGGTAAAATCTATATGCCAAGCACCACCCCCCGCCAAAAGGTAACGCAGGTCAACTTCTTTGGCGGCACCCACGTTGAAGTCATCTTGACAGGCGATACCTTTGACGATGCCTACGCGGAAGCCGTGGCCGAGAGCGCTCGCAGCGGCATGGCCTTCATTCATCCGTTCGACGATCCCAAAATCATCGCAGGAAACGGTACAGTCGGTCAAGAATTGATGGAAGCGGCCGATGCCGTACCCGACTTCATCTTCGTTACCGTTGGCGGCGGCGGGCTTGCGGCAGGCGTTTCTTCCTATACCAAAATCGTCTCGCCTGCCACAAAGGTCATCGGCGTGGAGCCCGAAGGCGCCCAGTCGTTACGAGCTTCTTTGGATGCGGGCGAAGTCACCGCGCTCGACCAAATCGATAAGTTCGTGGACGGCGCGGCCGTTAAGCGAATCGGCGATTTGACGTTTGAGATCTGCCGGGAGCTGCTGGACGATGTAATCGCCGTACCGGAAGGAAAAGTATGTACGACTATGCTGGACTTGTATAATGAGAATGCGATTGTAGCCGAGCCGGCTGGTGCGCTGCCGATTGCCGCTCTTGAAGCTTATCGCGAGCAAATTCAAGGAAAAACCGTTGTCTGCGTGGTTAGCGGCGGCAACAACGATGTCGACCGGATGCAGGAAATTAAAGAGCGCTCCCTTATCTACGAAGGGTATAAGCATTACTTTATGGTTAGCTTTCCGCAGCGCGCGGGAGCGCTGCGGGAATTTCTCGACCGCGTGCTTGGACCAAATGATGACATCACGCGCTTTGAATATACCAAAAAATCGAACAAGGACAACGGGCCCGCACTCGTTGGCATCGAGCTTAAGCACAGAGAGGATTACGATCCGCTCGTCGATCGGATGACCAAAAAAGGCTTTCAATTTCTAGAGCTGAACAAGGATCCCGTGCTGTTTAATTTGTTGATTTGATCCGCTTCTTAATCGAATACGCCCCGTTTCCACGAATGGAAACGGGGCGTTTTGCATTACCAGGCGTAAGCGCGCGGCGCTTCCCCGCCAGGGCCGGGGAATATCTCATCCAAACGTTTGAGAGCCGATTCATCCAAGGAAATTTCTACTGCGCGAAGAGAGCGCTCGAATTGATCCAGCGTGCGTACGCCGATAATGGGAGCCGTGACAGCCGGATTGGCAAGCAGCCATGCCAGTGAAACAAGATCCTCGGGCTCGCCAAGCTCATCGCAGAACGCCGCGTAGGCATCGAGCTGATCACGGTGCTGCTCCAGGCGCTTCGTATCCCCGCTGCGGCGGCCTCCGTCCTTGCGACGGTGGTTTCCTGCAAGCAAACCGCCGTCAAGCGGGCTCCATGGAATGACGCCGAGTCCCAGCTCCTTCGAAGCCGGCAGCACTTCAAGCTCCGGCAAACGGCATAACAGGTTGTACTTATGCTGCTCGGACACAAGGCCAATCGAGCCTCGCGCCTTCGCTTCGCCTTGTGCGACCGCGATATCCCAGCCGGCAAAATTACTAGAGCCTATGTAGCCAACCTTGCCTTGCGACACCGCATTTTCAAAGGCTCCCCACAGCTCGCTCCAATTCACGCTGCGGTCAACGTGATGCATTTGATAAAGCTCTATATGATCCGTTTGAAGGCGCTTAAGCGAGCCTTCCAAATGTCTGCGAATCTTGTAAGCGGACAAGCCTGCGTCGCGGTTAGGACCGTCATGGGCATCATGCATGTCGCCGTATACTTTTGTAGCCAAAACCGTGCGTTCGCGGCGCCCGTCACCTTGTTGGAACCATTTTCCGATGATTTCTTCGGTACGGCCCGCATTCTCGCCCCATCCGTAAATATTAGCGGTATCGATAAAATTAATGCCTGCATCCAGTGCTGCATCTAAAATACGAAATGATTCCCTCTCGTCTGTGTCCACTCCGAAATTCATCGTACCCAGACATAACCGACTTACTCGAAGACCTGATCTTCCCAATTTCGTATACTGCACTCTAATCATCGCTCCTTCAAATTTGAAATAGGATGGATTGCTTATCTATTATACAAAAATTACACAAAGTAACCAAATTACGTTCACGTTCGCATAACAAACATCCGCTACACTACCCTCAGGAGGTGTAGCCATGTTTCGTTCCGAAAGCAATCCACAGCCGAAGTTTCTAATTTTGTACGCGTCTTACGGCGATGGCCATCTGCAGGTTGCCCGTGCGATTAAGAGCTCCTTGGAGGAGCTTGGCAATCATCGTACGGTTATGGTCGATCTCATGGCGGAGTCGCATCCTTGGCTAAACGAGGTTACTAGGCGTTTTTATTTAAAAAGCTATACGCATATGCCTTCGCTCTACGGCTGGATGTATGATTTCACGAAACCGATGAAGCATGATTCTTGGTTTGGCGGCTTGCTGCACTCTTTTGGGAGAGAAAAAATTAGACGCATTCTCCAGTCGGAGCAGCCGGATATTATCGTTCATACCTTTCCAAGCTTCGCGCTGCCCGAGCATAAACGGCGAAAGGGCTCCTACCCTCCCTCCTTTACCGTGATCACGGACTTCGATTTGCATGGCCGCTGGGTTCATCCCGGCATCGACCGCTATTATGTCGCAACGGACGACTTGAAACGCGAGCTGACCCAGCTTGGCATTCCGAATCACGCCGTTCAGGTAACCGGCATTCCGCTTAAACGCGGTTTCCGTGCGGCTGCCGCTACGGGCGAGCTCTACGAACGCTATAACCTTAACCCCAACCAGCCTATCATCCTCATCATGGCGGGCGCGCATGGCGTCATGCCTGACGTCGCCCAAATATGCAGCGGTCTGCTAAATGACGCCAACGTTCAAGTCGCACTCGTGTGCGGACGCAACCTCCTGATGAAGGAAGGCATCGAAAAACAATTCCAAGACCATCCCTGCTTTTCCCGGTTGCATGTATATGGTTTTATTGAACCGATCCACGAGCTCATGGCCATTTCGGATTGCCTCATTACCAAGCCTGGCGGCGTCACTCTCTCTGAAGGCATTACCGCGGGTCTGCCTTTATTCATCTACCGGCCGGTTCCCGGACAAGAAAAGCAAAACGCGCGATATCTCGCGTCCAAGGGAGCCGCTGTTATCGCCGATGAGGTGAACGAGCTGACGGATCAAATTTTGAAACTCGTCCATGATCCTTTACGTCTTACTACTAGCAAGCTCTCTACCAAGCAGCTTCAAACCTCGCAAACCGCGGCTGACAGCATCGTTTTGGATATTTTATCCATAATACGTATAATGGAGAAAGCATCGACACTATAAAAGATAAGGAGCTTGTCCTTGCGCATAAACCAAAGCTGCTCATTGGGAGCGGAGATGCGCCTTATCTCCGTTATTTTGTTCGTTGTGGAGTTTGTTAGAGGCGCCGTGCTTGTCAGCTTGTTACCCATATATGGCGCCAAAACATTAGGGCTCGCGCCCGATGTCATCGGGGCAGCCATTTCTGCCCATTACTTAGTCGATACGCTGCTCAAAATGGTAATCGGCTACCTGTTAGACCGTTTTTCCACCCGGATCGTGGTGCAAGCCGGCTTGATTATTTCACTGATCGGCGTTTATTGCCTGCAATTCGCCGAGCTTCCTTGGATGTTTATCGGCGCTTCGGCTTTATATGGCATCGGGATGTCGCCGATTTGGATTGTTTGCCTCACGAAGGTGAGCAAGCGCCGCCGCGCGGCCCAAATGGGTCTTCTGTACACCATCTGGATGGCGGGGCTCGGAAGCGGTCCGATCGTTTGTAATATTTTGCTCGATGTCAGCGTATCGTTTACGTACAACCTGCTTGTCAGCTTGTCCGTGGCCGCATGCCTGCTCACGCTCTTTATGAGCAAAGAAAGGGCGGATACGCCGAACCGAATGCCGCTGGGCAAGCAGCTGGCTGTTCTTAAGGGAAGGCTTCTCGCAATGCGCCTTCTGCTGCCGGGAATGATTTTGCAGACGGCCGGAGCAAGCATGCTGGTTCCGATTTTGCCAAGCTTCGCGGATCAAGAGCTTGGCCTGACAGGCACGCAATACTCGATTCTTCTTACGGTGGGAGGGATCTTTGCCGTTGCCGGCCTCATTCCGATGGGAAAGCTCTCTGACAAAGCGAATGGAAAAAAGTGGTTTCTTGTCGCAGGCTTCGGTGCGTTCGCCCTTGGTTTATGTTTGCTGGCTTCGGGCCTCGGGTTCTGGTATTGTTTACTTATATCGGCAGTGCTTGGCTTATCCTATTCCGCTATTTTGCCTGCATGGAATGCGCTGCTTGCTTCCTATGTGCCTCCTAAGCAGGAGGGGCTCGGCTGGGGTATTTTGTCCACCTTCGAAGGAGTCGGCGTCATGATCGGTCCGGCGGCCGGCGGCCTAATCGCCGCATGGAACGGGGAAATCGCCGTGTTTTGGACCAGTGCTGTCCTCTTTGGTTTTATCGGATTGTTTTATTTATGTTTCCCATTCCGGGCATTTGCAAAAAGTAAAAAAGCGATAAACAAGTAGAACGGAGTTAAATTTATGGATGATTGGCGCAATTGGCTCGAATACATAAAGCATTTGGACCTCGATTCCATTCAGTGGACGCTGGAGAGCTACTCGCAGTGGGGTCCTTTTCCAGGCATTCTGCTTCCGATGGTTGAATCGTTTCTCCCTTTTCTTCCGTTAATTCTCATCATTGCTGCCAATGCCAACATATACGGCCTTGGCTTCGGGTTTCTATTCTCATGGATTGGCGTAACGGCAGGCGCGATCACTGTATTTTGGATCAGCCGTAAGCTTGGGCGCAATGTAAAAGGACGCTTGGAGCGCCGTTTCCCGAAGTCGGAGCGTTTCTTCAACTGGATTGAACGCAAAGGCTTTACGCCGCTTTTTCTGCTCGCTTGCTTCCCTTTTACGCCGTCTGTAATCATTACGGTCGTCTCCGGCTTAAGCAAGGTACCGTTCCATACGTTTTTGCTTGCGACGCTGCTCGGCAAAGCCGTTATGATTTTTTGCATCTCGTTGATCAGCTTCGATATCGGCAATCTCGTCGACGAGCCTTGGCGTATTTTCGTCTCCATTACCGCCGTGCTTGTGATGTGGTTCGGAGGCAAACGTCTGGAATCCCGGTATCAAGTGAATGGATGAGGTGAAGCCGCATGGCAGCAGGATTGATATCGACTAGCTTGGCGGCCGCTATGCCGCCTCTGCTTCTTTCTTGGTTTGATATTGGCGCGACTGCTATCGTGCTCATTATTGCCGGCGCCTTGCTCGCCGGCATGTTTATGTTTGTGCGGATCGCCTCAGACGATTCGGACAAATATAAAGACCTTAAGGAAATGGTGGAGACGATATTCGGTACGCCGGCGCACCTCCGCCCGTCATCCAATGACGCTTCCGTCAACCCTAAAGGAAACTCCTCCGCTAAAGATATTGCGGCAGCTAATCTCGCCCCTTTTTCCGAGCCTTGCCCCGCCTGCAGCGAAACCGTCACGGAACGTGATTCGAGCTGCCCCTCCTGCGGGCTTCAGCTGCAATAAACTCGCGTTAACCCAAACGCATCTCCGAACTCATACATTTCTCCCGTTTGTGGCACACTGTAGAGGATCTTCTTGTGAAGACAAGCGAACCGGCAGGAACCGTTTAGGCGGCAGCGCATGATTCGCGGCAACAGATACCGATACTACTCTCAGGAGGGTGATCACATGTCAGGCGAACAGCCATCCGATCAACAGAAAAAAGCAAGCAAGGCGCAATCGAAAGCAGACCGCAACCTAGCTAGCAAACAAGCAGCGAGCGAGCTGCAGTCAGATGCCGATCGCGCAGCTGTGCCCAAGCACGGACTATAAGCATAGGAAGGTTGGTTGACACCATATGAGCAATTCTAACCATCATGAGATGAATCCCATGTCAGGCGAACCTGTAGAGGTAAAAGGCACGTACCGCAACGAATGGGGACGCGAGGAGCAGTTGGAACGCGGAGATGTCTTCCCGGCTGATGTTATGCTTGGATCGACGGAATGGCAGCTTGTTGAGCTCTTCTTTAACAATCATCATAAAGGACACACCGATCCGCGATTGGTGCCGCATGATGATGACAATAATCCAGAGGCTCATATGCAGCATCCCCGCCGCCATGAGGGAAGCAACAAGACGGATGACGATCAATAGGCAAAAGGCATCATACTGCTGAAAGCGGCCGCTGGAGATAGGCTCAGACCATTCTCTCCGCCACATTCAAACTCTATACTCTATGCAACAACAGCAGGTTGGAGCGCCCGTGAGCGATTTCCAACCTGCTGTTTTATTGTGATGTGTTTGAATAGCCAAGCCACATAATGCAAAAACTACAGCCTATAGCTGCTGTAATATCTGATGATTTGCGGGAACCATTAGTCCTCCTTCGCGTCATCGGCGCTGCGTTTTGGTTTCTCTTCCCGCTGCTGCACTTGGTCAAGCAGCTTCTCTAGTCGCCGCAGGTGATACGCATACTCGAACAATCCCGAGGCGACGAAGATAAGACGTTTATGCTCATCCGGATCCTCCATGACATAGGCCGTCAGCTCCTTCACGAATCGGGCTTCACGCTCTTCCTCGGGCTCGATCAGCGCATTTGCCTTCATCTTATCTTCTGCCTTTAGCAGGATATGCTCGTGATACTTCGATAAATCCTCGATTTGCCGGTCGAACCGGCGAGCCCACTCGCTCGCGCTCGGCGAAGCAAAATAATGCTCCTCCACCACTTCGAGAAGGTCGGCCCCTTTTTGCAGCGCCTTAATCATTTGCTTGGACACAAGCAGCTGCCGGGCATGGCTCGTCTTCGCCTTTGCAAGCACCTTGCGCTCCTCTTCGAAAACCGTATGCCGCTCCTCCAGCTTGCGCAGCGTTACATGCAGATTGTCCTTTTCTTGCCGGAACACCTGCTCCTTCATTTCATTGGAAACGGCTGTGCGCAGCAGCAGGGAAAGCTGCGTATACGCTTGATGCACCTGCTCCGTAAACTGCCGCCTTGGACGCGGCGGAAACACCAGCACATTAACCAAAAAGGACGAACCGATACCGGTCAATACCATTAAAAATCGCATGATCGCCACATCCCAGCCCTGTCCGTTCGCTTCCATGATGGCAACGACCGTGACAAGGGTTAGGCTGATTGTGCTTTCCATTTTTAGACGGATGCCGATGAGAATGACAAGAATACAAACGAGACCTGCAGCAATCGGCGTATGTCCGAATAAACGAACCGCGGCAATCGCAATGACTGCGCCGAGCAGGTTCGTTTGTACCTGGTCCGCTACGTTCTGCCATGACCGGTATATGGATGGTTGTATCGTGAAAATCGCGGCTACCGCAGCAATCAACGGGGATGCAAAGCCAAACAAGCTGCTCAAGTAGATCGCTAACGCGACAGCCATCCCCGTTTTTAATACCCTTGCCCCTATGGTCATATCGGCTCAGCCTCCGTTACCATCAGCTCCGCTGCGGCGACCTCTCTGCCGTTCACCCATAATGTCACGCGGTGCAGTCCGCCATAGTGCTTGCGCGTCGTCAAATCCGCAAAGCGGTGAACGCGGACACTGGACGCGGATGCTCCTCCGGCATATTCGCGGTCCGAAAGCAGAAAACGCTTCAGCGACGTTTTGCCACCGGATTTCACGAATGCAATGCCGTACTCGATACGAAGCTTGGCCGGCTCGCCCTCACGCAGCTGCACGCGGTAATGCAAGCTCACCTCGCTGCCAATTGCTACCGTCCCTGGAGCCACCTCTAACGCCGCGGCAGCCACGAGCGGACGCCCAGCCTCCTCTGCGGTCTCATGCTTCGCATACCCGAACAACGCCATGATCTCCGGAACGGATTGTTTAATCAACGTGCGGCAGCCATGCCTTACAATCCAATCCGTTCTGGCATCCTCGCCGCTCCACGCCTTCGCAAGAGCAGCGACAAGCTCCGGATGATCCTTCGCGATATCATTCAAATTGTTCGCAACGCTCTTGCGCACATAGAGAGATTCATCCCGCTTCAGCTTCTCCAGAATCGGCACGATTGGCGACGGATCACGCTTGAACTGCGGCAGCGCCTGCGCCCAAGGGAGCCGCGGCCGGATTCCTTCGCTCGCAAGACGCCTTACATGCTCATTCGGATGATCTGCCCAAACCAGCATCTGCTTAACCATTCGGTCCGGATCGCTCAAAATAAACGCTCTAATGGCGAACTCAGCCGTTGAGCGCTCGGTAAACCGCTCAAGCGCAGCCAATGAAAGTTCCCAATGCTGCGGCTCCATTCCAAATACTTCTACAAAGTCCGGGAAAAATATGTAGGGAAGCCCCTTGCATTTTTCATCTATGAGATAGAGTACGGCAAGCGCTTCGCCATAATCCTGAGGCAAAGCAGCGCCCAGCGCCTCTGCAATTTTGCGGGCACGCGCCTTTAGCTCGAGCTGCTCCCAGCCCCCATCTCTTACATGCGAAGCGAATCGTTCTTCGTCAAACGGTCTCCACGCCGTCTTCACCAAAGCTGCAAATTGTTCTAGAAATAAGCCGTCATACATGGCCTTTAGCGGTTCTGCCAACGTAAATCCCCTCCTCCAGCTATTATACCGAAAAACCCGGGCTCTTTACTCTTTCTCTACCCTTAATCGCCAAGCGTAAACGCCGACGCAGTCCTCCATGCGGCAAAAGCTTGTTTTGCAATGAAATATAAACATCGTATAAGGTCTAATTTTATACTTTCTGATATGTAAAAAAAAGCTCTGAAACACTCCCGCAGGCGTGCTTCAGAGCTTTTTCTATTCATTCTGCCGATTAAGCGTAACGCGCGATGATGTCGGATAGCTGATGAGCGATGGCGTTCGGCCCTGCTGCCAGCTGCTCGTTCGTAAAGCGGGTACGGACAAATGACTCATCCATATCCATTGCTTCCGCAAAAAAGCTCGATAACCCGCGAGCGCGCCGGTCAACCTGCAGCACCAGCTCAAGCTCGCGATCCGATGGGTAAAACATCACTTCCAGCTCGTCTAATTGTCCGCGGAACTGCGTTGTCGGAACAAATTCCAGCTCCTGCACAAACGGCATTTTGCCCCCTAGACGGGACGAATACTCGCATTCCGCTTTGCGCAAGCGGAAGCCCAGCAAATCGAGCGCCTCAAGCACCGTATTCATCGGAGCCGTCGGAACGACATCAATACGGTCGTTATCGCCAGGATCCACGCCGCCGCGAACGTCCAGCTCCGTCTTCACCCATACTGGCGCGCGTCCGATGGTGAGCGGAGTCTGATGAGGCAATTGGAACGAGAACGGTACCTCGCGTCTCTCGTTTGCCTGCAGCGTGAATGGCGCACTCACATGAAAACGGCCAACCTCGCCATGCTGCGTTATTTTGCTGTCATTGCTCTCGCGTATATATTCTGTCATAACCGATAGCTGGATGGTTTCAATTCGCTGCTCCACATTGCCGCCCTGAATCTTCACGATTCCTCTAACCTCTTCGCCCGGCGAATAACGCGGCTTCTCCAGCAGGGTATCAATTTTTGCGGAACCAATGCCGATACTAGCCAAAAAACGATTGAACATTGAAACGACCTCCACTCAAATAGTGTTGTTTCCAAACTCTAAAGCATATTACGATACCTTCTAAAATAGGTTTCACTTCTCAACTGTTGCTTCCGCAGCAGAAGTCTCTGCTTGCTGCTTGTACGGCAATTGAATGATAAAGGTCGTTCCCACTCCCGTTTTGCTTTCGGCCGTGATTTTGCCTTGGTGGTTGTCAATAATCTTGTAGGTGACCATTAGGCCTAAACCCGTTCCTTTATCCTTGGTTGTATAGAAGGGCTGACCGATCTTGGCCAGCTGCTCCTCGGGGATGCCCGACCCTTGGTCCTTAATCCGGATTAGTACGCCGCGTTCTTCGTCTAGGGACATATTAATCGTGACGACCCCGCCGTTTTGCATCGCTTCAATGGCATTTTTGAGTACGTTTATGAACACTTGCTTTAATTGGTTCTCGACGCCTACTACCCATAACGGACGGTAATCCGAATGAAACTCGATAATGACGTCATGCAGGATCGCCTGCGTTTCCAGCAGGTTTACCGTATCCGCCATGATCTGGCGGGAGTCCTTATGGACGAACTCGTATACTTGCGGTTTGGATAGCATCAGCAATTCGCTGACGATGGATTCAATGCGGACAAGCTCGGACTTCATAATCTCGTAGAAGTTATTGCTGTTCCCCCGCCCGGACGTAATGAGCTGCAAGAAGCCTTTCAGCGAGGTGAGCGGGTTTCGGATTTCATGCGCGATGCCGGCCGCCAATTGACCTGCTACGGACAGCTTCTCTGAATTAATCAGCAGCTCCTCATTCTTCTTGCGTTCGGAGATATCGCGAATAATGACTTGCTCGATCTGTTTCCCCGAGAAGGTGGAGCTTGCCCTAACCATCTCCGTGTGAAGGAGCGTACCCTGCATGGACTGCCATTGCAGCTCAATCAGCTTAACCGGTACGTCTTCACCTGCTTGTCCCGCCGCGAGCCAAGCCGCCATCTCGCTGTGGTACTGCACATCGAGCAGGCTGTAGATGCTGCTGCCGATCATTTCGGTCTCTGACTCAACCTCGAACATACACAGCCCCGCACGGTTCATAAATTCCCATTTGCCATCGCTGATTAGAGCGATCGTGTCCATGGAGTTCTCGACCAGGAGCTTATACCGCTCGTCGATTTGGCTGTATTTATTGGCTGCCAGCCAGGTGGTAAGACTGAAGCTGAGAATAATTAACGTAGACAGTCCAAGCAAAAACGCAAGGAGCAGCAAATACTCGTTTAATAGATCGGTCGATAAAATATCCTTGTATTCAATTTTTAGCGCATGCATGCCGATCTGATGGATCGCCATGTTGGACAAGCCGAGCGACAGGCAGCTTTTGAATTTATACCAAGGCGACTTGGAATCCAGCCAGTAAAAGGCCAGGTAAGCGCCCGCAAAGCCCACCCCAAAGGATAGCCAATAGAGCAGCCAATTCATTTTCAGGATAATAACGGATTCGGACAGCATCGATATGTATTGAAGCATCGTAGCGCCAAGCGCCATTAATAGGGCGCTGAACAGGTATCGCCCGCGCGAGAGCTCCTGGTTTTTCAATACGACCAAGGACGCATAGACGATAAGCGCGCATACGACCAAAACGAGCAGCATGCTCCAGTCCATGACCATTCTATAATCGGACGCCAGCAAGGATACGACATGCATCGTCCATAGGCCAAGCCCGAATACGGAGGCCCCCCCGATAATCCAATTGAACCCGTATGATCTTTCTTTCGGTTGCAGCTGTTCAATCATATTCAGCATCGTGTAGGAGGCAAAGCACATAATGATGATCGATAAAACGATATAATAAGGGTTGCCGGTAATGATCGGATCAGCCATTGGACTCCTTGTGAACCCATATTTTTAATTACCAATAGTAAATTTCGACAATTATTTTAAAAACCCTCTGTTTTCTCGCGGTATTATGCAAATTTTTGTAAGAAAAGCAAAGATAGTTTTTCTTCTATCCTTCATCAGCTATTATGATAGGATGGCTGTCTTCGAAACGGGGAATACTAGATACATCGGCATTTGCCAGCATGCTAGATTTGCTTTATCCTGAAAGCCATGGTTTGCTTCATTAACATTTGTAGGAGGAAAAGCAATGAAGATCGTAAAGGAATTTAAAGAATTTGCAATGAAAGGCAATGTCATCGACCTGGCGGTCGGGGTTATTATTGGGGGCGCGTTCGGCAAAATCGTCACTTCGCTCGTCAACGATATTATTATGCCGCCGATTGGCAGAATTTTGGGCGGCGTGGATTTTAAAGATTTAAAGATTCCTCTGTATTCACAAACCGAAATAGCAAATCTCAAAGATCCAGCTACCGCACCTTACATCGCCTACGGCCAATTCATTAACGTCATGCTGGACTTTTTAATCGTGGCCTTTTGTATTTTTCTGCTTGTCAAAGTAATCAACGTCCTTCGCCGCAACGAGAAAAAAGAAACGGCGCCTGTCGAAGTAACCGAGAAGGATTGTCCCTACTGCTTGTCTAAGATTCCGGTAAAAGCTACCCGCTGCAAGCACTGCACCTCCCAGTTGGAGGCGTCTGCCCATGGCTGAGGAGCTGTTCGACATATATGACGAGCAGCTTCGGCCGCTGGGAACCGCCACACGCGCGGAGACGCATGCCCGCGGCTATTGGCATCGCACCTTCCATTGCTGGCTGACGCGGCGCGAGGGAAACCGCAGGTTCGTGCGGTTTCAGCTTCGCCAAGCCAGCAAGGATACGAACCCCGGCTGCTTTGATATTACGGCCGCCGGACATTTGGCCGCAGGGGAAACCATCCGCGAGGCTATACGCGAGCTGGAAGAAGAGCTTGGCGTAGCTGCCACGTTCGAGCAGCTCATTCCGCTGGGGCAAATTCGCGAGGATGCGAGCGGCGAGGTGAACGGAAAACCGTTTATCGACCGGGAGGTCAGCGACGTTTTTGGCCTCGTGTGCGATATGCCTTTGTCGGATTTGAAGCTGCAGCCTGAAGAAGTGGCCGGCGTTTACGAGGCTGATCTGGATGTGCTGATCGCCATGTTTGAAGGCTCTTTATCCGAGGCCGCTGCGCTTGGCGTTGAGCTAGGCGATTCGGATGCGCCGCTGACAGCCGTGCGGCGCTTTGTTCAGGCGAAGCAATTCGTGCCCCGTGACTTTTCTTATTATGCGAGCGTGCTTCGGGCGTTGCGCGGTTGTACCTAACCCGTGCTTCGCCTTCGGCGGCTTGCCCTCGCACTCCCCATGCCCGCTCCCAATTGGTATACCACTGGTCAATTAAGCCATGAATATTATAGAACTCCGTATGGCGCGGGGCGAGATCAAAGTCATTCAGTTCCGGCTGATTGAAAAGGCGAGCCCCCATTTCATGAAAGCAGCCGTGTAGACTGGTCTCAATAAAGCTTCCCAGCTGGTCCGCCGATGTGAATGACTGCGGATTGAACTGCACTCTCTGTTCTGCACCTGCATCGTAACAGGGCGTTCTTCGAATGCCGTCGGGCACCTGCGGCCAAGCCGCAATCCATCTTCGGTCGTAGCCCATGGAATCATGCCATCGGTATACCCGGTTGATATAATCGCGATGAAAGCGTAAGAAACGTTCTCCATAGCCAGGCGGCGGCACAGTCCCCGGCACGAGATGATAGGTGTGATGCCAATCACGGTGCTCATCTAACAAAGCTTGCGGAAAATATGGAATTTGCGGCATCTTGACTCCCTCCTTGCTCGTTCGTTCCTCTTAGTTCTCACTCCGTTATCGTATGCGTCCATTGCGGTCCCTGTGATTTTCCGTCCTTTTTAAACGGCAAAAAAAAGACTGCCTTTAAAGGGCAGCCCTTTTTCCGAAAAAATTAGAACCAGAAGTTGCGGCGGCATTCGTCTTGCGCACGTCTGACACAAATATCGAACGTAACCGTTACATCATGGTTTCTGCCAAACGAACAACAAATTCTTACGCAATCTTTGTCACGGCTACGGAAGAAGCAGACGACACGGCATTTGCAGTCAAGCAAGCTTTGTACGGCTCTTGCATCACGGCAGCGAATCGCTCTCACAAGCTTCGCTGCTGTTTGCTCGTCTTTCAATTGCTTGAAAATATCGCTTAATTCTCTTCCTGCATCCTGCATGGCTTCGACTGCCGGATCAACCCTGCGGCCGCAGCCGCAGCTTTTATGATCCTCTTTACATTTACAATTAGAAGATATACGGGCATGACTATTCGATTTATGAGCCGTTTTAACATTGCTAGCTTTTAATTTAAGATTTGAAGACATTACTATTCCCCCTCCCTCTCGAACATACTCTATTCTATGCAAATCAAAGAGAGTGGTATGGACGAGTGGCACCCCCCAAACGTTGAAATCCCGACTTTCGATTGTCGTATGTCTCTCTCTCCTGCTGCATACCTATATGACATACCATTCGAATGGAGGTCTTTGGCTTGGCGGAAAATATGATGAACATGGGCAATATCGGCAATATGGGCAACGTGCCAAACGTTGGCGGCTCAGGCAGCATGCCGAATATGGAGCATATGCAAAACGTTGGCGGCATGGGCAGCATGCCGGATATGGGACATAAGCAAAAGGTTGGCGGTATGGGCAGCATGCCGGATATGGGACATAAGCAAAAGGTTGGCGGCATGGGCAGCATGCCGAATATGGGGCAGATGCCTAGCGTTGGCGGCATGGGCAGCATGCCGAATATGGGGCAGATGCCTAGCGTCGGCGGCATGGGCAGCATGCCGAATATGGGGCATATGCAAAGCGTCGGCGGCATGGGCAGCATGCCGAATATGGGACATATGGGCAGTATGGGAGGTATGCCGAATCCGAGTCACGTAGCGGGAATGGGAAAAGCCGATCCTGTCGTTTATCAAGCGGAGCCGCAGCACACGGCGATGGTGATGGAGGTGCGGGACCGCGTAATGGGCATGTGCGGCGGCCACATGCATAAGCAGGTTTGCGTCCAAACGGTTGATGGCCATATCTACGAGGGGACGATCGTGCATATCGATCATTGTATCTTGTATTTGCAATGCACGATGCGCGATCCGCGCGCCTTTATGAATCCTTATGCCGCTGTTCTTCCGCTCGTCCTTTATGAGCTGCTCGTCATTACGCTGCTCAATACCTAAGCCAAGCGGCAGGTTGGTTTATTCGACAATAGGTTGTCCTCTTTGACATTGACGGTCTATGACGGCGAAAGCTGTCATACATATGCATAAAATGAGTCGTCAATGAAATGAGGTGAGCAAGCCCATGATTGAACGGATAAACAGGCTTCAGGTGGAGCTCCCGCCATCCCCCTATGCGGATGCGAATGCCGCGGCAGCGGTGCAAGAGCTGCTCGGCGGTAAATTTGGCGAGATGTCTACTTTGAACAATTACATGTACCAATCCTTTAATTTTCGCGAGAAAAAGAAGCTTAAGCCTTTTTACGATCTTGTATCCAGCATAACCGCCGAGGAGTTTGGCCACGTTGAGCTCGTCTCGACTGCAATAAATATGGTGCTGACCGGCACCACCAGTCCCGGCGATCCGAATTCGGCACCGCTGAAGGAGGGCGTAAATAAGCGTAACAGCTACTTTTTTATTCAAACCGCCCAAACCTCGCTGGCCGGTGATTCCATGGGCCGCGCATGGACGGGGGATAACGTGTTTAGCAGCGGCAATCTAGTGCTCGATCTGCTGCATAACTTTTTCTTGGAATGCGGCGCGCGAACGCATAAGATGCGAGTCTACGAGATGACTGACCATCCCACTGCCCGCGCCATGATTGGTTATTTGCTTGTCCGCGGCGGGGTCCATGTGCTGGCTTACGCCAAAGCGCTCGAAATCGCGACCGGCGTTGACGTGAAGAAGCTGATTCCTATACCCGACCTCAGCAACAACAGCTTTGAGACGGCACGCAAATATGAAGCGATGGGGCTCGGCAACAAGCTGTATACGTTCAGCCAAAATGATTATAAGGATATCGTCCTTATTTGGAATGGCCAAAATCCGCTCACCGGTGCTCCGCTCGAGGTCATTCAAGGCGCCCCGCAGGGTGCGCCCATGCCCGACTTAAGCGAACTGCCGGAGGAGTTCGCACCTGGCATCTCGCAGGAGGATTTCATGCAAATTGCACGGCGGCTGCAGAAAAATGCCGGCCTTTAGATGAATTCAAACTATGGAGACCTCCTAACTCGCGCAAAGCGGCTTGGAGGTCTTCCTGCTCCTATTCTCTCGTATTACCTATGCTATACTGGATAAAAAACGAGAGAATGAAGGTGACCAAGCTGCAATTTTTGGCTATGCTAACGATGCTTATCGATCATATCGGTCTCATATGGTTTCCTGAAAATATCGCATGGAGGGTCATCGGCCGGCTGGCACTGCCGTTTTACGCTTTTACGATGGTCCTAGGTTATTTCCGAACGAGTAATATTCATCGTTATTTGAAGAGGACAGCCGTGATCGCTATTCTGTCCCAGCTGCCCTACCAATTTGCTTTTCAGCGGCTGGAGGTCAATACGGTTGGCTCATTATTCGCCTGCCTGCTGCTTCTTTATCTGCTCGATAAATGGAACGGCAAGCCTATCCCGCAAGCGCTGTTAGCAGCCGGTTTTGCCGGGGCGCTCGAGGTTCTTCCTTTTAGCTACGGCGCGTATGTCGTGATGCTCGTGCTTATATATCGCTATGCTCAAACGCAGTGGTTTACCTTGTTTCACTTTTCATTGAATGCGGTAAGTTTTTTTATAAAGGGCTGGTTCATTCAAGCCTTTAGCTTATTTGCCACTATCTTCATCATATATATGCCGGATTTTATGCGCAGCGCCGACAAAATAAAGGTCCCGCGCCTCGTTTGGCGCAGCTTTTACCCGCTGCATCTTGCCATTATCGCGGTCGTCTATTATGTGACAAGCAATCAGAGCTTTAAAGATATGATTCGCGCTTTATGAGGGATCGGCGGAATCCCCCAGTGAATCCAAAAGCCGCTGCAGTTCTTGCGCGCAGCTCTTCGCGGACGCCCAGCCCGGCTCGCCGCGCTGAAGCAGCCTGCTGACGAATTGCTTCACGGCAAGCGGAAGCTCCAGCTCCTCTTGCCAGCTGCGTTCCGCCTGTCCTTCATCATATTCAAAGCCTGCGTACATCATGAATAGAAAAAAATGCCCTAAGCCGTAAAGGTCGCTAGCCGGGTCAGGTCTGCGCATGCGCTGCTTGGCGCCCGACCAGCTCTCATCTGACGCATGAGCCTTTAAATCATCGAATGACTTAGGCTCTTTAAGCCCCATGCGCAGCGTCTCGGGAAGCTGCTCGCCGATGCGGCAGGAAAGCCCAAAATCAATCAGATACAGGCGTCTTCCATTGTCTAATACGTTGGGGATGCGAACGTCCCGGTGCACGTATCCGGCTTGATGGAGATGCTCCAGCGGCCGCAGCAGCTCCTTCAGGATGCTTAATGACTCCTGCACGGAATAAAGGCGTCCCTGCTCTATTTTCTGCTCCAAATTTTCGCCGACAATGAGCTCCATGAGAAGCGCTTCGTCTTTCCCTTGCTTCTCATAACGGATCCATTTCGGGATCTGCGGATGATCCAGCTGCTTCAAAATGCTGCTTTCCCGCTCTAACAGCTGTCTTCCGATATCCTTTTTGCTTGGAAGATTGCGTTTGAGCAGCATCGTATGGCCCGATATAATATCTGTGCATGCATAAGTCTGCCCATAGCTGCCCATGCCGATAAAACGTTCGATGCGGTAACGTTTCATCCATACCACGCCGACACGGAGCGGAAAATCCCGCCAATGCTTAATGATTTCTTTATATTTGCCTACAATAAATGACCGCATGACGCTTCTCCTCCAGCAGCTGCATGCCCTCCTTAGGTAAAATTCCTGCGGACGGTTCAGCGAATAAGAAACTTTAACCACAAAAATTCGTACGATTACTTATATGAACGTGTACGCTGTCACAAGCTGTTTGTTTCACAAAATTAAGCATACGCATTTTCAGACAATTTTCGACAAAACGATTAAAGGGGGCATTAGTATGCTAAAGCATTTACTCAAACGTTTAATCTATTCACTCATGGGACGCAAGCATCGCAGCCGTCGTCATTATAGCAGCAGTGACTATAACCACGGGCATTATCGCCCGCACAGCCGACCGCATCGCGGACATGGCTACTACAAAAAGAACTACAGCAGCTATTCCAGCTAAAAAGCGCAGTAAATGTCGAATATGTTAGAAAAGTGTAAATAAAATAAACAAAATCCTGACGACAGTTTCATAAGAGGCTAAAAGGTTTACGTTAGAATAGGGGAAATCGATCGGAGGTGTTATAGGAAATGATGAAAATCGTTACCTTCAAAAGTCGTTCCGTCCCTGTGTACTATCCTAACGAACAATCGGCATCCATAGAACTGCTTCATCATAAATTGTACGAATTGGAATTGGACTTTGATTTCCGCAAAAAATGGAGAAGAATCAAATCGGTAGAAATGGTACGCGACGTGGCTATTTTCCAATATAACGACGGAACGAAGCTTTATCTTGAAGTATGTTAGCATATATTAGAAAAAAGACCTGAAGGCACATTCCGCGTGCCCTGTCAGGTCTTTTAAATTTTACGCTCCTATTTCCCCAGCCTTATCGGCAGAGCCGATGTTCCTTAGCGCTGGAACACCTCGAATTCCGCGTGGCGAAACATCGACGGATCCAGCTTATCATGCTCCGTCGGCTTGCCAAGCAGAAAGCCTTGTATGCAGTCGCAGCCCCACTCGCGCAAGAGCTCATACTGCTCCCCGTACTCGACGCCTTCGGCAATGATCTCCAGCCCCAGCTTATGCGCCAGCTTAATAATGCCTTCCACGATAATCCGCTCCGCGCTATGAAGGTCAATTTTCTTAATAAACGATCGATCGATTTTTAAGCATTGAATCGGTAGTTGCTTCAAATTTATAAGCGAAGAGAATCCTGTCCCAAAGTCATCCAACACGATCCGGACTCCTGCCGCCCGAAGCCAGCTAAGGGCAGCCAATGCCAATGTCGAATCATAAATGCCGCGGCTTTCTGTGATCTCCAGCTCCAATAAAGAGGCATCCAGCTCAAAATCCTTGATCGCATTGAGGACCGTCTGGGAAAAGGAAGAATCCTGCAATTGCAGCGCTGAAACATTAATCGACATGATTAAGCGGCTAGCTCCGTCTTTGTTTATGCTCGCGAGCTTCTTGCATGCTTCACGGAGCACCCATTCCCCGATCGGAACGATAAGGCCATTGTGCTCGGCAATAGGAATGAATTCCAATGGCGCGATCTCGCCAAGCTCGGGATGCTCCCATCGAATCAGCGCTTCGAATCCTCTTAGCTTGCCGTCTGCCGCCTGGAATACAGGCTGATAGCATAGTCGAAATTGCCGCAAATATAAAGCTGGCCTAAGCCCCGCCTCGATGCCGATTCGCCTATTCAATTGAACGGTATCCTCCGTATTGTAGAACCGCGCGCGATTGCCGCCTAATTCCTTGGATTGATAAAGGGCTGATTCTGCCCGGCAAATGAGCTGTTCACTTGTCCGTCCATCCTGCGGGAACAACGTTGCTCCGATGCTTGAGGTTAAATACAGTTCCGTACCATCGACATCGATCGGGCGTTCAACCGCATTTTTGATCGCTTCCACAGCCTGAATGCCTTGGCTCTCGTCATGCTCGAGCGGTATCGCCACCATGAAGCGGTTGCCTCCGACGCGGCTTACGCTCGTTGCAACCATTCTTGCTTCTGCCAGCCGCTGCCCGATCATGTAAAGTAATTGATTGCCGAACTCCGTCCCCTTTGTTTCGTTTACACGATAAAACCGATCCAGATCAACCAACACCACTACCATCCGCTTACCTGCCGCACGTACGACATTTACCGCCACTTCAAGCTGCGCAAAAGCCTCATTGCGGCAAGGCAACCCGGTTACCGCATCCATTTTATCCGACCACCGTCCTAATCCATGATTTAAACCTATTGTGGCATACAATTATTAGAAAAATTAGTTGCATATATTTAGGATAATGTTAGATATTTTAACACCCCTGCAGATAAACCTTACATTCCTGCACATGATAATTTCGTTAAAAAAAAGAACCACTCCGCATCGGCAGAGTGGTTCTCAGCAATATTTATCATGTGCAATTAGGTTTGGCTCATGCTGGTGTGCTGAGCCGTGTACTTATAGCCGAATCCCCAAACCGTCCGAATGAGCCTCGGCTCCTTCGGATTCTGTTCAATCTTTTTCCGAAGATTAACAATATGTACGTCGATGGCACGGTCAGTCACAAAGGAATCAAAGCCGCGGATCGTATTTATAAGTTCTTCCCTGCTGAATACTTTTCCCGGATATGCAAGAAACAGCTTCATAAGTTCATACTCCGAGAAAGTAGTTTCGACCAATTGGCCGCGAACAAGCAGTAAGCGTCTTTCAAAATCTAGTTGAATCGGATTGCCGTCTTCGACCGTTTCTACCGCTGCAGCAACCTGCTGCGTCGCCTCTGTCTGCATTGAGTTCGATCGGCGGATCAGCGCTTCTACCCGTGCTGTCATCTCATGCATGCTAAACGGCTTACACATGTAGTCGTCAGCACCAGCCTTTAACGCCTGAACCCTTTCCGATACTTCACTCTTCATCGACAAAATCATAATCGGTACGTTAGAGCGCTTTCGGATGAGTGCGCAAACTTCCATGCCGTCTAAGTCGGGCAGGATCAAATCAAGCAGCACCAAATCAGGATTGAATTCGCTTGCGAGTCTCAATCCATCGTCTGCTCTGTAGGCCTGCATGACGGAATAGCCTTCTTCGGATAAATACATAGACAGCATATCACTCATCATGACGTCATCTTCAATAACTAGAACTTTATACATTGTCGTCACCCTTTTTGAGGATAGAAGATTTCTGTCAAATATTTATGGTATCTCTACTATACAATCTCTACTATACAATACCGACAATAAAGGGACAACAATTTGTTAGAAATTTGTTAGGAGTTATTGTCGAAAACATCCTTCGCCTGTCGAAGGCCGTCCACCAGCTGCTTTAACAAGGCTTCTAAATGAATAATCGCCGACTGCAGGCTCTCCGTATCCAGCTGCGGCAGCTTCACGATGCGCTCTACCTCGCAAGCAGCCTCTAACAATTCATAAGCCGATAAATAGCCGGCCGCTCCCTTCAGCGTATGAGCCATTCTTTTGACAACGGTTAACTCCGATTGCTTGACCATCATGCGGAGCTGATCCGCAAAGGTTTCATAATCAAGCACAAACTGCTCCATCATATGAAGCAAAATCGGCAGCTTGCCATTGACCCTAGCGAGCGCGCTCTCGATATCCATGCCTGGAATGGCAGGCAGCAATAAGCCCTCGGCCTTGGCCTCCGGCGCCCGGGGATGCTCAGCAGCCTCAGCCTGCAGCTCCCGCGCGGCCGCCACAGGCTTCGAAAGAAGCTTGCAGCCCTCCTTGAGCCAGTAAGATATAACCGTGTGCAAACGTTCGGAGGAAATCGGCTTCGTGACCACGTCATTCATCCCGAGCTTCAAATAACGCTCGTGATCGTTGCGAAGCACATTGGCGGTTACGGCAATGATCGGAATATCATCGTATTTGGCATGGCTGCGGATAAGACGAACCGCTTCCGAGCCATCCATAACAGGCATATGAATATCCATAAGAATAAGATCCCATCGCTCGTCAACGAGCTTTTGCAGCACCTCTTCGCCGTTCTCCGCCAGCCCTACCTCGTAGCCCTGCTCCTTCAAGATCTCAATGGCGACAAGCTGGTTGATCTTATTGTCTTCCGCCAGCAGTATCCTGGTATTCACTGTATTTGGCTGCACCGGCAGCAGCGGAGCCGTTCGCTCCTGCTCATCCGCGCCTGAGCCCTTATGCGTCAGCACGCTTTCTATCGCCCGCAGCATAGCCGTTCTCATAATCGGCTTGATCAACAGCGTGACCGGCCTTTGCTCTGCGGGCAGCTGCAGCATTTCATCGCGGCCGTAAGAGGTTGTCATCGCAATCGTTTTGACGCCGGCCGACTCCGCATCGCGGTGGAACTCGAGCCAGGTTTCCGCACCGTACATATCCGGCATTTCCATGTCGAGAACAATCAGCTTCGGCAATGCCCCGGCTCCAATGCGGCGAAGGCGGTCTCTTGCTATTTTCCAAGAATGAAAGGGAATGGGGGTCAAGCCGTAGGATTCAATAATATTGCTCCAATGCCCGCGCATTTCGTCATCGTCCTCGACAATCCACACGGGCTGCTCCCGGAATTCCTGACCGGCCTGCCAGCGCGTCTCCGCATATTTATGAATAACGGTGAACGGCAGCGTAAAGTAGAACTTGCTTCCCACATATGCTTCGCTCGCTACTTCAAGCTTGCCGCCCATCAGCTCTACCAGCGATTGGGAGATGACTAGGCCAAGCCCCGTACCGCC